>JABWCM010000281.1 GCA_013360285.1 Myxococcales bacterium | reverse complement strand
GGCTGCCTTGTCCAGTCCCGTCCTTGCGGAATATTCCCGATATTCCTCAGTCCGGTCCCGGCCAATTCAGCGCTAAATTAGCTCGACCAGGGTCACTTCGTTATTTCCGCTGACCCTCTGAGGAGATCGTGGCTCCTGCATCCGTACTCGACGGGCTGAAGCCCTGCCTCCGAATGCTTAAAATTTTGAATGGGTGGCGACCATCTGACCGAAATTATGGTTGCGCCGCTCTTTTTTGAGGTAGACAGTGAAATTAAATAAGATAGCGCACATCGGTATTGCCGTACAAAGTGTCGATATCGCCTTACGAACCTATCGCGATGTACTTGGCATGGATTACCAGGGGACCGTGGAATTGACCACGAGGGGCTTACGAATCGCTTTTTTGAATGTTGGCGATACGCTGATTGAGTTGCTTGAACCATTGACGCCCACAAGCGAAATATCGAACTTCTTACAGAAAAGAGGCGAGGGCGTGCATCACGTTTGTTTTGAAGTAGACGATATAGTCGAAGCTTTGTCGTTAACTGAACAAGGTGGCGTTAAGTTAATTCAACGGGAACCTTCTTTGGGAGCAGAGGGATTACCTGTGGCCTTTTTGCACCCAAAGAGTTGTCATGGTGTCTTGGTGGAATTCCTTGAGAAAAGCGGCGGACCTACGCACGTCCAGTTGCAGGCAGATTTGTCAGGTTCAACCCCATAGGAGGATCTGCGGAAATAGATAAGTTAATACGCACATCTCACTTCCTTATGACCTTCCAACAGCAGCACAAGATCACTCGAATCCGCTTAACGCCTTGTCCCACTCTTTGTCTAAACCTCGATCGACCACACACTTCCAATCCGCCCAGCATGGATCTTCAGTAATTTTAGTTCCAAGAGAATGGAAATAAGACACGATCATGTTCTGGTGATACTCATTGTAGGTCCCATGATATCCGTCCACCTCGGGAAACGTATCCTTGTCGTTAGCCTGCGCAATATATTCATGATGGCCGCGGACCGCCGCCACACACAGTGCCGACAATCCGGGCAACCCATCGACTGTATTTACTTTGGTACACAATCCTGGACCACCTTCAGGAAAACTAAGATCCAAGACTGGCGGGACAACATCGCTGTCAACAAGTAGGTTCCTCGCGATCACTTCTTCGGTCCAAACACGATACTTCGCAGTGGGCGAACTCGGGTCGTCTTTGCCAAACAGGCCCATCGCTCGCGCCAACGCTACACCGGCGGCGAAGTTGACGGTACGGTCACCACTGGCCAACAACAACAACATGTTGGTAGCCGGGTACCCGGGTAGCGGGTCGAGCAGCACTCGATCTGCCACCGTGATGGCATCAGACCCCTCAAGAACATTGGCCACCCGTTGAACCAGTCGGCGAAATTCGGGCGTGTTCCGCGGGTGCGCAACACCTTGGTACGGCGAGACCAGTTCCGCCATATCGACCACCGCTCCACCTTCGTTTCGGATTTCCAGCCGCAAAGCATCGCCCACATCCGCTGCAACCGCCACCATAAATGCTCCCTGGTCATCAGCGAGTGTATCCCGTTGTTCTCCGCTCGAAAGATGGGTCAGAACTACACGCGAGCGTGGCGGAACATGCAGCCCAGCCTGTACAATAGACGTAACTTCCGGTAATGGAAGGCAAACACCTTCCACTCCCCGCCACGTTGTTCGCTCCGTTATCTTACATTCGTCCGAATCATCGTTAAAACTGACCGCAACGGTACCGTCTGCCTGCGGGCAACCGACCACGGCGGGTCCAGACGCAAGATGCATCAACGGAGTCACAACGCTGTGCAATTTCGTACGAACGAAGATATCAGCAAGGCCCGCGCCCGCCACCACGGGAGCGGCCGCGACAATGTACTCCTCAAGTGGCGCTGTCAGTGCGGTATGGATTCCTCCGAGTGACACACCCGACATAAAATAAGGAACCTCGCTACCACCTACGTCCAAAATTCCATCTGCGTTAAAATCTCCGCTCAGCAGACTCGGCAGCAACTGGTCCACCGTTGCGTTCGCCGGATCCGTTACCGCCTTGGGGACGTTTTTCTGCGCCAACGAACGCAACATTCTTACGGCAACCATATAATCCAATGTAGTCTGCCGCATCGCGTCTCGTAATCGGAATGGATCCGGCGTGTAATAGGCTTCTCCGCCTTCAACAATACAGTCGCCGTCATCGTCTACCGCCCTCCCCTTTAACGCCAACTGCTGCATGAATCCATTGGTCAGCAGTTCCGCAAGCATATCATCAAGACCCATGTCTACCGGAATTCTGGTTTCCCAATCCGGATATAACATCGGCGCTATCAACAACCGAATCAAACCCGCTACGGTTTTTTCCGCTTCCGGTGTAAAATTACCGCCGCCAAGCGCATCGAGGAGCATTTTCTTGGGATCGGTGAGAATCGGACCATGGCCGACCGCATCAATGCACAAGGTCGCTATTCCCGCGCGAGCAAATTTGTCAGCCAATACCAGGACTTCAATTCGGCTCGTCGCCGTTGCATGAGCATGAATTACCACCGGAAACGGAGGCTTATGATTTTCGGTCGTTTTTGGAACGGTGATCATCCAAGGTACGATTTCGGGTGCCACAGTCGCTGTACCCTTATTCAGGTTCACATCCCAAACATTGTCTTCCGTAGCCCGAAACGATGGGGTCACCATGTCTCCAAAAACAACATAATCAACGTTGTTGAACGAAATCCCAATTCCCGGCTCAAACGACTGGATAAGCGCCATAACGCTGGACAAAAAGGCACCTTGCAGCACAAAAGGGTGGTCGGTATCCACGACGGGATACTGATACTGCGGATCTGGGTGGCTTGCATTACCATCATGAGTGATGTCCAAATTATAAACATCATTGATTTTTGCTGGAAATTGGTCCGCAAGCCACTTAAAAATACCCTTTCCATACAGCCCATCTCTTAGTAATCGAAAGGTCTTCGCCAAATCACCGGTTGTTAACGTCCACGCAAAAGCGATATCTTGGACCTGGACCCCAACCTGCTCCAACGCCGGTAACATAAGACGCAGGTCTTCCGTTTGGGCATCGTGATTGACTGCTTCAAAAGGGCTACGTATCGGTGCCAACGTTCCATCTGGATTCCATCCCTTCATCCCCCGTGTCAGCACCACCGCATACCGTGCTCCTGCCTCCATCGGGATGAGCGGGCGAATATCCAACGTATTGGTCGCAACATCATAATGATACACATTGGAGTCGGGGACTCGATCTCCATTCGTATCGGCAAAATTGTTGGGCGGAAGGATCATGGAAGTGGCAGAGGCAAACGGGTCGTTCGGCAAATACTGAGTCGGCTGAATGTCATGTGGAAACCAACCCCGTCCCAAATCCAAGGGGATTCGCTCACCAAACCGTTTGGAACCCTTCTCTATGTTAATGACATAAACGGTATCGTCGTTAACGGTGCGTAAATCAAGCGGGCCGTCAAATGAAACGGAAATCGGTGTCATCCCAGAAAAGCCGGGAATTTCATTAAAATGTCTCCGAAACCTACGTTCGTACTCTGTTGGACCATCCTCACTCACGTTTAGCGACGAATGACCGCTTGGATCTATCCTAGTAGCCAGGTCGTTTGGAAACGGCACCTCCGGGTCGGGCTTCCGCAACGGGTCAAAAACCACCATCGGTCCCGCGATTTGGCCAGGCAACAACGCGGGATGCAGTCCAGCAGACTCTTCAGGCTCACACGCAACATTACCCAAAATCATCGCTAACATAAGCGCCGCGAAACCACACTTCCCAAGGTTTTTCCGCTGATTTTTTTTCGAAATCATCTCACCACGCTCCTTCTACTGCAAACTGCCCAACCGCAACCCCAACCGCCGGTGCAGCGTTTCCTTCGGCATCGTCAAACACGCCGCCCGGAAACAACACCCCGCCTGCAAACTGCCCCATTAGAGACAAACCGGCTCCAAGCGGTTGCCGATAGCGAATTGCCATATCCAGTTCCACTCCAAGAGAGGTCTCAGAAACCGCGCCACGTGGACCGGTTGGTGTTCCGCCTGCAAGATTAGTGCGATATACATCGACAGCGTCTTCAGGAGTCCGAGCAAAGAGTGCGCCGGCCAAAACGGTCAGATTTGACATCGGCTGAATCCCAACAACAGCATTGATATACATTGCCTGGGTCACACCTCCGCGCGAAGGGATGTCGTCAAAACCCACAGGTGGTTCTCCGGTAAATCGAGGGTCCTGCGCATTGTAGGCGGCAACCGCCGTAGTACGTCGCAACACTTCCGGAAACAACACAAGACCGACCCGATAGTCAGAAGCAAACGTCATTGCGTACAAAGTATCATCGCTCGGCCTGGAGTCTCCGCCGGCGTAACCACCTTCCAACCGAGCCAAAAACAGTTCTTTGGCAACGTCAAAACGCACCACACCTCCAAGTTGCCGTATGTCGACGCTGTCCGGGTTGGCATAACTGCGAAAGGTCTCCGTCTCGCCAAAAACAAATGCCCACTCCGTCGCGAGTTGTATCCGCCACCCGTCCAGTTCAAACCTTCCCATCCCATAAATGTCGGCAACCCAAGCTTTCGTTGTGAGTCCGTCGTCATTTTCTTGCGTTCGACGTACACCAAAGAACCCCAACCGCAGGTCCTTTGCAAACCAACCCAGTGTGGCAATGATGTTGTTACCACTATCGCCGTCGTCTACACTCATTCGATCATCACGAACAAGCCAATCGTAAGCAAAACCGATGGTTAGCGGCGCGTCGGCCAGCGCGCGGTCCCCCATAAACCAAGCCGCCGGCACAGTCGCAAAAGAAAGTCGGGTAACATAGTGTCCGGTTCGTTTGAACCCGAATTGCAGCGGGTCGTCGTCTTCTGCATTTTGCGCTAAGATACCGAGTCCCCACGAGTTGGTTGTACGTCCACCGGATATCCGCCCAATCATGGTAGTGACTTCGCCGGACAACTTGCGTAAATGATGGTGCGTGTTTGCAAACAGGCCTTTTCCATCTGGTTGAACCGGATCGTATCTTAGCAACTCATCGTCCAATGTTTTCGCAAATGAACCCGAAAACAAATCGAGTTGTAAGTCGATCTTGAACTCCCGAAAAAAGCCGGTCCGATGGCGAAACGTAAGATATTCACCAAGTCGTAGCCGGTTTTCCACATTGGTGGCGGGCTCCAGTTGCGACCGGTCGTCGGGCAACGGGCGCCCGATCAGCAGTGACGACAGGTAACTCACCGTTACCCGCTCCTGCGCCGAGGCGCCGATGTCAAAACTCCAACCACCACCGAGATCTAATACCTCGGTGCTCGCCTCCCGATTTTGATCGGCCTTCACCGAATCGGCACAGAAAACACCAAGAGTTCCCACCAACATCGTCGCAAACATAACAAAACGGATATACGTTACCATTCAACCACCGTCTTTGGGCCACCCGGCTTTGGCCGGAAACAAATTGCAGCCACTAACATACACAAACCCGTCCATAAACCAACTGGATCTGTACGTATTTGTCGAATATCGGAAAGTACGAAAATCGGAAGTTTCCAAAAGAGGCGGGGCGGGGCGAACGGATGGAGCGCCGACAACGAGCGTCATCGGCGCGGGTCCTGTTGATTACGGCTCGCTGGTGGTCATCAGCAAGTTCTGGAACGAGAAATTGAGTAACGAAGCGTTCTGGTCCACCGGTTTGACATCGCTTACTGTCACCAGCGCCGGTGATGACGACGGAATATCCACGACGATGTCGAAGAAGGCCTGGACCACAATCGGATCACCTTGAAGCACCCCGCCGCCATCAATGACCGCATCGGAAATCGGCGTTGTGGGGTCGGAGAAGTGGAGCAACCAAAATTCACCACCGGTCGTCCACATCGAGGGATCCAGCGGGCTTAAAAACACCGCGTGTCCGGACTGCAACATCGGGAACGGATTTGGAATGGTCCACGGTTGACACGCGGGTAAACATACCTCTCCGTCGTAAAATCCAGTCAATACAACACTATTCGGATACGCAATGTCGAGTTGCAGCCCGGTGGCGGGCAAATCCAATGCGGACCCGTTCGCCACATTCAACGAACAAGTGAATGACGAGCCGGCAGCCCCGGTAATCGCACACATCAACTGGGTACCATCGGTACATTCGGGCAGAGGCGATGTCGTACACGAACCATTGATGCACGCGTCCTGGAACGTGCACTGATCTCCATCGTCACAGGGCGCACCGTCAATGGAGTCACCGGACACACACACACCACCGACGCAAATATCGTCGATCGTGCACGGGTCCCCGTCGTCGCAAGGACCACCCGGATTTGCACACAGCACGGTATAAGGCGACGTGACGATCACCCGGTCGTAAACTTCGTAATCAAGCGGAGTTGCATTTTCATCGGACGCTGCAATGTCGGGCGCAAACAAGAACACCGGGGCATCGACCGGAATATCTACATCAAACACAAACCGGGCTCGCATCACCAACGGATCATTGTTCATGTCCGTACCTACACCGGCGGTAAGATAAGCATCGCTGAGCAGGTTTGAGGTCGTAGACGTATCGGCCAACAGGAACTGCCCACCGCCGTCCCAATCGACAAGTTCCTCGGGCTGGGTAGCCAAGGTATGTCCCGAGTCGATGGCGTTCGGGAAACCAGGCGCGCCGACGGTATATTCAAAACACAATCCCGGACCAAAACAAATCTCGTCAACAAAACCTTGTAAAGTGACTTGGGTTTCATCGTATTCAAGCAATACCTGAAGACCCGTCGCGGCGTTCTCAAGCGCGAACGCCCCGGCTTCTGACTTGGCGAGAAGAATTTCGCAATCAAAAATCGTTCCGGCGGGACCATACATCACACAAAGTACGTTGACAGTCGGCGTAAAACATTCATCTATCGGCGTAATAGAACAATTTCCGTCGATACAAATATCCGGTCCGGTACACTGGTCGCCGTCTTCGCATAACGTGCCGTTTGGTTCAAACACGTCGCACAACCCCGTAATAGGATTACACACGTCGATGGTGCAGGGATTGATGTCGGTGCAATCGACGGAATCCGTGATGGTGCATACACCGGTGATACACACGTTGGTGGTACACAGATCCCCATCATCGCAAGTCAAATTGTCATCAATAACATTTTGACAACCCGTACCTGGGATACAACTGTCGGCCGTACACGGATTTCCGTCGTCGCAGGAGTTTGGAATACCACCGCCACAGGCACCATCTGTGCACACCGTGTCCAATGTACACGGTTCATCGTCATCACAGATAGTTCCGTTGGTCAGGTTGGGGTAAACACACCCCTGAGTCGGCTCGCAGGTATCCGAGGTACACACGTTGCCGTCGATACAAACAACCGGCGTGATCAGGCACAGACCCGTAAGTGAGCAAACGCCGATCGTACACTGGTTGGCATTGTCGCACGTCCCCACCTGTGGCGTATGCGTGCAGTTACCCGCATTGCATTCGTCGGCAGTGCATTCGTTTAGGTCGTTGCAGTTCAGCAATGGGCCTGCTTGGCAGGTACCGCCGGCACACGTGTCGTTCAAGGTGCAGGCGTCACCGTCGCTGCAAGGCAGAGAGTTCGGCAGATAAATACATCCCTCCGCATCCGCCGCAGCGTTGGTAGGCTGACACACGTTGGTCGTACAGCCGTTGGTGTCATCGCATAACGACGAGTTGTTCACACCTGTGCAAGTTCCGGACAGACACCGGTCACCCACCGTGCAGGCAAACGAGTCGTCACACGCCATTCCCTGGTTGATTGGCTGTGCAAAACAAGTTCCGGTCGCCTCTTCGCAAGTGCCTAAGTTACATTGGTCAGACAAACCAGAACAATCAATAGCCGTTCCTTGGCAAACACCGCCCGCGGAACACGCATCGTTTTCGGTGCAGTTAACACCATCATTACACAGTGTCCCTTCGGATTTATTGGTCCAGGCGCTGGAGCTGGTTGCCGGGTCGCAGATTTGGCATTGATTTGCTGGGTTTTCCGCACCATCAGCGAAGCAGACACCACCAATGGTGCAGTTTCCGGCCTGTAACTCGTTGACACATACAAACGTGTTGTCGCCGGTCGAAGAACAGGAGTCCGTCGTACACGTTAAGTTATCGTCGCAATCCGGAGCCGCGCCTGCGGTACACACCCCATCGGCACACGCGTCGTCCACCGTGCAGCCGCTGTCATCCGCATTACAGGCCGTTCCATTGGATTTGTCTGTCCACGCATCCGGCACCGTCGCATCACACATCTGGCATTGGTTATCTGGATTTTCCGCGCCGGCCGCAAAACAAACGCCACCGATCAAACAATTGCCGGCGTCCAAGTCGAAATCACACGTAAACGTATTGTCGCCGGTGGATACACAGGAATCCGTTGTGCACGTTAAGTTATCGTTACAAACCGCCGCACTCCCCGCAGTACAAACGCCGTCCGCACAGGCATCGTCCACCGTGCAGCCACTGCTGTCCGCGTTACACGCCGTACCGTTGGATTTGTCGGTCCACGCATCCGGCACGGCCGCGTCACAAATCTGACATTGATTATCGGGATTTTCGGCGCCATCCGCGAAACACACGTCGCCGATCAAACAATTGCCGGCGTTCAGGTCGAAATCGCACGTAAACGTATTATCACCGG
>JABWCM010000280.1 GCA_013360285.1 Myxococcales bacterium | reverse complement strand
TACCATTGGGTACGCCTCCGGTGGGCCTCGGTCGGCAGGCCCGCCTCGCTACGGCCACTGTCTCGCTCGCCGTTATTTTTTTCACAAACACCCTCTCAGTGCAATAAAATGATGCAATTGTAATGCGATGTGCTAGATTTTCGGGCGGATCGGTTTTTGGAGTGATTATGCCCGGTACTGTCTCTTCGCCTTCCCAATTGTCTCCCGTTGTTACACCGGGTGGTTTGTTACATCGCCGGTACCGGGTTATCCGGCCCCTGGCCGCCGGTGGAGAAGGAACAACCTGGCTTGCCGCCGATGAATTTCGGTCGCAATCCAAAGTTGTGTTTAAGCGGCTGGAGTCTTCTTCGGCTCGAGCACACATCACTTTGCTCGAACGCCTATCCACATGGCAACATCCCCATCTCGGTCTTCCGCGGGAAATGTTGGACGCCGGAGATGGTGCGTTCTGGGTAGTCACCGACTATTTTGCCGACGGTGATCTATCGCCTTGGGTGAGGAGTCGGCGCCCGCAGGATGTGGTGTTGCGTTGTGTCTTTGACCTGCTGCGTGGACTCCGGTTCCTTCACGACAACGGACTGGTGCATGGAGACATCAAACCGGAAAACATCGTGGTGGATTCGTTAGGAAACGCCCGATGGATCGATTTTGGTTTTGTTTCCGAATGGGCGGCGGCAACAGAAACCATCGGCGGGACGGACGATTTGGATCTGCACGGTACCCCGGCTTATCTCGCACCGGAACGGGTGTTCGGTCGCCCCCCCTCGCCGCAAAGCGATTTGTATGCGCTGGGGATCACCGTTTTTCAATTGTTGACCGGTGGGTTCCCCTTTGACGATGATATCGTGGGACGGTTGGAATTATTGGCATCAGGTCGCGACTCAATCCGGCTTACGAAACTCAGCGAATCCCCAGACTTGACGGGATGGCTCCCGTGGGTTCGGTCTCTTCTTGCTTTTTCCCCCGAAAAGCGCCCTCAATCGGTTCATGCGGCCGCGCAGCAGTTGGTGTCCTTGTTTCCTTCCAGCCCCTTTCCTGTGGAAACCCGGGAGTCGATCGCGGCGCGAATCGTGGTTTCCGGGTTTATGGGGCGCGAAACGGTTACGGCTCCCTTGGAGTCTTTGTTTCATTCCGCGTCCGTTCCTGTGGCGTACTGGGTCGCGGGGCAGCAAGGTTCCGGGCGATCGTCGTGGTTGGAGGCGGCACGGCGGGCGGCGGCGCTGGCCGGTTTTGATGCACCGGAGTCGTTTGGAGCGTTGACCCATACCGCATTGGTTGCGTGGTTTGGGGGGGAAACCGAATCGACACATATGTCGGTTGCGGCGGTCGCCGACTCGTTACTGGCCCGGTCTGCGGACCGACCACTTTGGTTGACCTTCGATGATGCCGAAGCAGCAACTGCCGACGCAAAAACATTGGTGGTGCAACTGGTTCGATTGAAAGATCTGCATCCCCGTTCACGATTGATGTTGTCGATCGCGTCGTTGCCTCTGGACCAGTCCAACGATGCCCGCGAATTACATGGCATGATTTCCCCCTTTTGCCGGATCACTGAAATCAATTTGCCGCGGCTAAACGAAAAACAAATCGGTCAACTCACTGCCCGCCTTTCCCCAATGGTTCCCGTACCCCCATCGTTGGTTCGCGATCTGACCGTGCGTTCCGGCGGCGAGCCGGTATTGTTGCATGTTTTGTTGCGGACACTGGTGAATGCCGACCGTACGCCGCTCTCCACCGGCGAGCCGTTGCCTTTGGGGCTTTACGACGTGGTTGCGGAAGTCCCCACGGACATCCAGCACGCCGCCGCAGCTTTGCTCCGTTCTGCGCCCATTGGGGTTCAGCAGGTGACGCGGGTGCTCGGGGTACTTGGGGAGTCCATTCATCGGGAAGATTTACACCTTCTCTTAACTTACTTATGGCCCGACCAGAACGTGGTTGCCGCAATACGGGATGCCGCGGGGTTGGGGGCGGTTCTGCCGATGCAGACCCCTCGTGGTGAAGAATGGACTACGGCCGGAATCGCCCTTGCTACGGCGGCGCTGGCATTGGAACCACAATCGGAAACAAATCACCTTGTTGAACAGCTTGTGACCTTCATGGTGAAAGACAATGGGGAACCGCCCACGATGGGGATGGGGGAACGGTATCCACGGGCTGTTGTCCATGCGCTGGAGTCGGCACACCGGTATGGGGAGGCCGTCGTGTGGGCGTTTGGGCATGGGTTGTGGGCGGATGTTGTCCGCAATGGGGTGTGTGCGCTGAAACATCCTCTTGCGGACGACATGCTGTTTCAAGTGCTGGAAGCGATGGCGATGGCCTATGCAACCCGCGGAGAGTTTGCGGCCGCCGGAAAGATGGGGGAACGGTTGCAGGAAGTCGCGTTGGCGAATCCGGCCCGTGCGGCGACCATCCGATTGCGGTTGTGCGAAATCGAACTGGATGCAGGTCGCCCTCAAGATGCGGCAAAGCAGCTTGACGAATGGATATCACGGTCAACGGAGGGAGCTGATCGAAATTGGGCGCAAGCGTTGTTGGCCAGAGCCAGATTGACCATGGGGGAGTTGGATGCGGCGGAAAAAGAAGCATCCGAAGTCGTGGAAAAAACGCCCCACGATGATTCCGCGGGATTTCATGCACGGGTTACCTTGGCGTTAACCCGGCTTTATCGGGGGCACACCGACGCTGCGCTTGCTGACTTACAACGATGTGTAACCTGGACCGGCGAAGCAGGGGGGAGGCGCCAAGACGAACCCTTTGTGCTCAACGCCGTGGGGATTGCTCATCAACGAAACAATGACCCAGTGGCGGCAGCGCAGGCTTATCAGGCGTCGTTGGCGTCGGCCCGTAGTCAAGGAAATTTGGCGCGGCAGGGAATCGCCGCGATGAATCTGGGAACGGTGGCCCAAGAGACCGGGGATTTGGGTCAGGCATTAAAAAGTTATGGGGATGCCGAAGTGGTGGCGCGGCGTACAGGGGACGACACGGCATTAGTGAAATCCCTGATGAATCAGGCGAATTTGTACAATCAGGTGGGGGACGGAGGCGGTGCTCAATCGCGATTGGGATTGGCGATGCGTTTGCCGCCGGCCAAAACGAACACGTTTTTGTCTGCTTACTTACAATTGTTGTCCGGAGAGGCGGCGTTTCGACTTGAGGATCCCGACCTGGCGTTGCGTCATCTGGATGAAGCTTATGCGGCCTTTGTGACGCTGAAGTCGGCGCGGGAGGCGGCCGAGTGTTTGCTTTTGCGGGCACGGGTTTTGTTATGGCATCGGCGGTTTGGGGAACTGGCGGTCAGTTTGACGGCTCTTGAACAGGCGATGGGGGAATTGGGAATCGCCCGGCTGCGGGTGTGGTGGTTGTGGATTCGTGCCGAGGCGGAAATTCAGCGGCAGGGTGGGGGGCTGTCTTTGGCTGCGGATTTGCTTCAGCGGGCGAAGGAGTTATCGGAAGAGCGGATTCGCCCCGAGGACAAATGGCGGGTTCATTTATCGTTGGCGCGCCTGTTGGCGTTGACTCTGCCCGAAGAGGCGACGACCCATGCCGACATGGCGATGCGTCTTTTGCGGGGGTTGGCAGACCGGTTGGACGAACCATTGAGGGGTACGTTTTTGTTGTTGCCCGAACACAGGCTGGCCATGCAGTGGGCGCAGATACTAACCATGGAGCGGAGGAGCAATCAGGGACAACAACAACTTGCGTTCCGGGTACTGGAATTGAACAAACGCCTATCGGCGGAAACCGACCCGGTGCGCCTGTTGGATCGGATTCTGGACACCGCTATTGCCGTGACCGGGGCCGAACGAGGGTTTATTTTGACACCGGTTGGTGGGACCGACGAGTTGGAAGTACGGGTTGCGCGTAACTTTGACCGCGAATCGTTAAAAAAGAAAGAAAGCAAAGTTTCGAGACATATCGCCCGGGATGTGTTTGTGACGGGCCTGCCTCTTTTGAGTGTCGATGCGCAAGATGACGACCGATTGCGGGGATTACGGAGTGTGGCGGCGATTCGGCTAAGGTCGGTGTTGTGTGTGCCGATGCGGCAAGGCGGGGTACCAATGGGGGTGATTCACGTGGACAATCGGTTTCAGAAGGGGGCGTTTACGGAAGAGCAACGAATGTTCATGGAGGCGTTTGCCGACCAAGCCGCCGTGGTATTGGCGTGGGCCGAAACCCTTGATCGTGAACACAAAGCCCGTGCAGCGTTGGAAAAAAAGCGTGACGAGTTGGAGTTGGCTCGAGCGCAGGTGGCTGCGTTAAATGAAACACTGGCAAAAAAACTGGATGATCAGGGATTGGAGTTGGAGTTGACCAAACGACGGTTGGTGCAGGACCAGGCGTTGGTTCCAACCGAAGCGAGATATGGGTCGATGGTGGGGACAAGCGAAGCGTTGGCGAAAGTGTTTACGCTTGTGGACAGGGTGAAAAAAACGGCCGTTCCGGTGGTGGTCACAGGCGAAAGCGGAACAGGAAAGGAGCTGGTGGCTCGGGAGTTGCATGAGGGAAGCGCCCGAAAGGACAAACGATTTTTGACGATCAATTGCGCTGCGTTGCCGGAGACGTTGTTGGAAAGTGAGTTGTTTGGGTACGAAAAGGGGGCGTTTACCGGGGCGGAGCGGGCGAGGGCGGGGTTGTTTGAAGATGCCCATGAGGGGACGTTGTTTCTGGACGAAGTGGGTGACATGGGGTTATCGATGCAGGTGAAATTGTTGCGGGTGCTGGAGTCCGGAGAGGTGCGACGGGTGGGGAGTACCGAGGTGAAGCACGTGGATGTACGGATTGTGGCAGCGACCCACCGCGATCTGAAAACGCGGGTGGCAGAACGGGAGTTCCGGGAGGATTTGTATTTTCGGTTGTGTGTGGTGGAAATTCGCCTTCCACCGCTGCGGGAACGGGTTGAAGATATTCCGCTGTTGGCGGATTTTATTCTGGAAAAGATCGCCAATCGCCATGGTGTGGAAAAAAAACGGTTGGGGCCGCAGGCGCTAAACATGCTGAAAAAGTATCGGTGGCCGGGAAATATCCGGGAGTTGGCGGCGGTATTGACGGCGGCGGTATTGTTGACCGATGGTCCGACTATTGACGGCGCGGCGTTGTTGGACTCCAATCCGGCACTGAGCGCCGTGGGGGAGAGGGACCTGGCCCAAAAGTTTCGCTGGGATGGAAAAGCAACGCTCGAAGAAATCACAAACGCGGTGTTGGTGGATGCGTTGGAACGGAATGGAAACAACAAAGTGGCGACTGCCCGCGCCCTGGGGATCGACCGAAACACGTTGCATCTGAAGTTGAAGAGGCTGAATTTGAAGTAGGCGTGGTGGAAATGCAGATGATGAAACAAACCGCCGGTTATCAAAATGTGGTGTTGGAACCGGTCGATCCGGCTGGTGTTGCGATTATGCGGATCATGCGACCGCATACGCGTAATGCCATCAACCGGGCGACGATTGAAGAGTTGGAGGTCCGGATTGGGGAATTGGAGGCACGATCGGATGTGCGGTGTCTCATTGTTGCGGCAGAAACCGAAACCACATTTATCGCCGGCGGGGATTTGAAGGATTTTGCCGAACTAACAACGCCGGAACAAGGGCGTGCTATGGGAGCGCAGATGCAGCAGGTGTTGCACCGGCTTTCAGTGTTGCCGTTTCCGTCGATTGCGGCTATCGGAGGAAATGCCTATGGCGGGGGGTGTGAAGTTGCTTTGGCCTGTGATTTGCGTGTATTGGCCGCCGATGCGCATCTTGTGTTTAGCCAGGTACGCCTCGGGTTGACGACCGGATGGGGCGGTGGCCCGCGGCTTGTGCAGATGGTGGGGCCGGCGGTGGCGATGAGGATTCTGCTTACGGGTGAGTCGGTTTCCGCAAACGAGGCGTGGCGGCTGGGATTGGCGGCTGCCGTTGTGCCGCGGGAGCAGGTGGCGGAAACGGCGTCGGAACTGGCGCACCGCATCGCTGCTTTGCCCCATGAAAGTGTTGCGGCGCTGAAACAACTCATCCACCGGAGTGTACATCTCTCTTTGGAAGATGCGTTGGTATTGGAGAACCATTTGTTCGGGCAACGTTGGGGATCGGCTGAGCATCAAGCTGCCGTAGCGCGGTTTTTGACGCGGAAAGGTCTACATGAATCATAAAAAGTCCCGCCGGATGGTTGGACCGGGAGGCGTTCTTTGTTACCCTGAACTTGCTGCTTTGCGCTTACGGCAGTTGGATAGGGTCGAGCGGACGAGGCGTTGTTGAATGTGGTACCAGTTGTCAAATCGGGATGTAGTGATGTTTCGTTGGGTACAAAACCTGTGGATTTCGGCTTTTTTGGTGGCGCTGCCGGTTACTTTAGGCGCATGTTCCGACGAGTCGTCGTCTGAAGACCAACCCGATGTGGTGGGCACCGGGAACGAGCCGGTTGGTTTTGCGATTGAACTCGTTGGAAGTGTGGTAGAAGGTACGGATTTTTCCTTGATTGTTCGGACGTTGGGCACGTCGGGCGGGATTACGCAAAATTACCAGGGTACGGTAACTTTATCCACGGATTGGGGAGATTTGGCCGCAACCGATGTGGTGCTGACCGACGGAGCGGGAAGTGTTAAAACCCGACTCAATCGGGAAGGGACCGCGATTTTGACGGTGACCGACGGCACGTTGTCGGGCACTGCGCCGATCGATGTTGGACCTCCGGAATGGATCCGGTTTCCCAAAAGCCCAGTGGTGCGACCGAATACCAAAGCCATTGACCCATGGGCATATGGGGGTACGTTCGGACCCTCTGCCGTGGCCGTTGAAGGGTCGATTTTTGTCTACTTTGCTACTACAAGCGAACAGAAGCCCAATTTAACGTCGAACGACTTTGTGCTTGGGCGAGCGCGTTCCGATGACGGTGGTCTTAACTTTGTGTTTGACCCGGATGAGCCGATTTGGACCCCTGCCGATGCCAATACCAGTGGGTTGGATGATCCGATGGTGCTTGTAGCTGCCGACGGTACCTGGCATATGTGGTATACCTCTGTTGCACCGGATGCAAAGAAGTCGATAGGTCATGCGACGGCCCCAGATGGTCTCGCATGGGTGGCGGATGACTGTCTCGGTCTCAATTCAAGTATTGCGATTGGTTGGACGGGTTTGGGAGTAGCGCAACCATCGGTTTTGGAAGAGGAGCCTGGGGTATTCCGGATGTGGTTTACCGGTTTTGGCCAGGGATCGGGAGCAGAACCGGAGCAACGGATCGGGATGACGGTGGGCACGTGTGAAAGTGGGTTCACTGTGGCCAATATCGTGTTTGAAACGGGCCTGACCGATAGTTGGGAGGCGTCCCGGGTATTTGGGGTGACGGTTTGGCGCGAAGAAAGTGTTTATAAGATGTTGTACTCGGCGGGAGGATTTTCAACAACGGTGAACGCGTTGGGGTACGCGACCAGCGCGGACGGCGAGCAGTGGACACGCAGCAACGGAAATCCGATTCTTACTAAGTTCGCCAACAACAATGACTGCGATCACAAAGGGTTAGCGCACCCATCTACGGTGTTGTCCGCTGACGGTAAGTTACTGGCGTTTTTTGCGACTGCACCCCAGGATAACCGAGCCTGTATCGGGCGAGCCCATTTGCCTTAACCGAATTTCTTACCGGGATTCTCAGCGAAGCAGATCAAATGACCACGAATTCCGGTCATGCTTCCGTGTGCGCCAAACTCTGACCCACACGGTGGCCAGCTTGATTGCGGGTGGCGAAGTCGAATTGATGCGCGTGGCACAAGACGGGATACGTGTTCGAGCGAGCGCCGGGGCGGCCTCTTTCCGTCGCCGCCGAACCGTGGAGACGGCCCTTCGCGAAGCCGGAGAGCAGGTCCAGAAGTTGCGCAAAGAAGTCGAGTCCGACCCGTCTGGGTCAGAGCGTCGTCGGCGCGCCGCCGAACAACGTGCCGCCGAAGATCGTCTGCGTCGTTTGAGTGACGCGATGGAACACATGAAAGAAATCGAACAACAACGGGCTCTTCGGGACTGCAAAGGGTCGGAGGCTTCATCGGGCCAAGACACGCCCTGTCCCGACCCCCACGGGGGCGGAGGGGATACCCAACCGTCTTCTTCTTCGTCCAAAAAGTCGGACGAAGAACCGGAGAAACCCCGCAGCACTTGCAAAGTTTGCAAGCGTAAACCCAAGAAAGAAAAGACGATTCCGGACCCGCGCGTTTCAACCACCGACCCGGAAGCGCGGATCATGAAAATGCCGAACGGGGGTTCGGCTCCCGCGTTTAACGTCCAACTGGCGACCGATACGGCGACGCAAGTGATTGTGGGCGTCGATGTGATTCTGAGAGGCAACGATTTTGGTGAAATGTCGCCGATGCAGGAGCAGCTTCAGGCTCGGTATGGAAAGAGTTCGGGCGAATGGTTGATGGATGGCGGTTATGTGACAGGCGGCGAAATTCAGAAAGCAACGAAGGCGGGCACGACGGTATACGCTCCGTTGAAAACGAGGAAGAATTCCAAACGAAACCCCTATGAGCCGCGGGCTGGCGATTCGAGTGAAGTAGCCGCGTGGCGGGAGCGAATGGGTACGGAGGCGGCCAAAGCGATTTCTAAGAGGGTGTTTGGGAAAAAAATAACGGCGAGCGAGACAGTGGCCGTAGCGAGGCGGGCCTGCCGACCGAGGCCCACCCGAGGCGTACCCGAAGGTACGCTGAGGATGGGCCGACCGAGGCAGGACCGACGCAGTAGGCCAATGGCTCGCGTAGCTTATTTTTTTCCCAAACACCCTC
>JABWCM010000279.1 GCA_013360285.1 Myxococcales bacterium | reverse complement strand
CAAGTCACTTTGGAAACTTGCGGAACAACCGTGGGTTCGACTGTTGGATGTCGTGCCGATGTGGGAGTTGCGGAATCTTGCCGCCGCGGATTCGAGTGAAATCGATACGTTATGGCACGGCGGCGCCAGTGGGCTTGATTTGAGTGGAACCGGAGTGGTCGTGGGTGTCGTGGATGGGGGAGGGGCCGATCCACGACATCGGGATTTTGGTGGCCGTATCCGCAATATGGGAACGGTATTTACCGACAATTGTGAAGAATTGTCCTCACATGCGACGTCGGTGACCGGCACAATTATGGGGTCGGGTGAGGGAAATGCCGGGGCGAAGGGTATGGCGGCGGGGGTGGATGTGGCGCTGCTGTGGCCGTTTTGCGGGGACCCTGTCCACACCACTGCGACTGGGGCGTTGGCCGTGGACGTGTCCAACCATTCTTATGGTCATGCCGGCGGGTGGGCTCGTGACCCGTTCTCCGGTGACTGGCTATACCTTGGGCAGGAGTCCTTCGGAAAATATGGTTCCGACGCGATGCGCCACGACGAGGTAATCTATGAGACCGATATGGTATGGGTGAAAGCCGCGGGTAACGAAGCGGGAGAGGGACCCAAAAAGCTCGCCAATGAGGAAAAGCCGCTCGATTGCCATGACGGTTTTGATTGCGTTACCAGTGACGCGATGGGAAAAAACGTGTTGTTGGTTGGGGCTTCGCTTGACGTGGTTGACGATCCATATCGGCTTGAAAAGATTGAGGTTTGGGAGCACTCGAGCCGTGGCCCTGCTGATGATGGCCGAATCAAGCCGGACGTTGTGGCAAACGGTACCGATCTTTGGACAACGGCACCAGGGTTGACCAGCGGTTATACCCCAGCGTCTGGGACGAGCTTGGCTGCACCTACGGTTACGGGTGGGGTGGCGTTGTTGATGGAACTATACGCACGGTTGAATAACGGCGTTGCTCCGCCTTCGGCACTTGTTAGGGCGCTTGTGATACACGGTGGCGTGTCTCCGCTGGGAGATGGGGAACCGTCAGGTGTCTTTGGGCATGGATTGGCCAATTTTGCGGTATCAGCGGGTGTGCTACAGTCTCAATTTGAGAACAATGATGTTCGGATCGTACATGGTGTGTTGGTCAACGCCAACGGTGCACATCGATTTGAGTTGGAGGGTAAAATCGGCGAACCAATTGTGGTGACGTTGGCCTGGACGGATGTTCCATCAGCGCCGAACAACGGGCCTACCGATGATCCGACGCCCGCTTTGGTGAACGACTTGGATGTGGTGGTGACAGGGCCTGATGGTACTGTGTTTTATCCATGGAGTCTTGATCCGGACAATCGAAAGGGCTCGGCGAGGAAAACAGAACCCAATCGTCGTGATAACGTCGAGCGGGTGGTGATTCCGTCGGCGGATGTGATGGACGGGATCTATCAGGTAACCGTGAAGGGATATGGAACGCTGCATCTTGAGAAAGCCCAGGAATATGCGCTTGTAGCGTCACACGCTCTGAGCGAGGTTACAGACTCCGGCGCGGTTGCTGAACCGCACGGATTATTGGAAACGGTTCGTACTCGTTATGTGCGGTTGGATTCCGATTTTGATGTGGACGTGTCCATTCCGGTTAGGACTCGTTCCGGGATGGCGGCGGGATGGTTGTTGTCACCTCGTGGTACCCTTCCAGCATGGTTGTCCGTGGCTGCTGATTCGGGACAATTACCGGATACACTTCCGGTTGTGGTCGTAAAGCCGAAAGAGTTACCTACAAGGGGGCGGATTTTTGTGTTTACCTGGGATTTGATTCACACGTCTTTGCCGATGTCTCTGTCCAGTCCGGTGACAATTGTTGTTGAGCGGGACAATTGCCCAGGTGTACTCAATTCCTCCAACGCCGATTCTGATGGGGACGGAGTTGGCGACGCCTGCGACGTTTGTTTGCGGCTCAACGATCCCGAACAAAGTGATATGGACGGGGATGGTAAGGGGGATTTGTGTGACAACTGCGTTGAACATAAGAACCCGTCTCAGTTAGATACGGACGGAGACGGAGTAGGGGACCTCTGCGACAATTGCTCGGCTGTTGCTAATTCGACACAAAAGGACTTCGACGGCGACGGACAAGGAAATCAGTGTCAAGATATTGATCGGGATGGTTTTCCCGACGGGCCCTCCGATGGACTGACGGTGCTGTTCTGGCTTGGGATTGCACTGTCGGAATTGCCCGATTTTGGCCTGCTTGGTTTGCCGACCGAAATCGGGGTTCGGCCTCTTATTCGGTTTCAGAATTCCGACAACGAGCCTGTTCTTGGTAATTTAAGCGGGTACTGGGACCTAGTGGCCGCCCAACTCGTGGGATCGATTACGATTCCGACAGACGGCATCTATAAGTTTTATCTTAGCAGTGACGATGGCAGCCGCCTGTATTTGGATGAACGGCTTGTGTTGGATAACAACGGGTTACATGGACCCGTTGAGTTGTCTGCCGAAGTGCCAATGACAGCCGGTCTACACTCCATTCGGGTAGACTATTTCGAGCTGTATGGGGGAATCGAGTTGGTGTTGCAATGGGAACTTCCAGGAATCATTGAAAAACAAGTGGTTCCCGCGTGGGCCTTCGCCCCGGTGGACAATTGTCGAACCGTGGCCAATGGGGACCAACTGGATTCCAACGGTGATGGAGTGGGGGATGTGTGTGACAAAAATGGAGATGGAAAAGACGATACATTGGAGCCATATGAGTCCGGTGGTGACGGGACGAACCTAGGAGGTGACGCCGATACATCCGATGCAACAATGGCGCCGGTTGATGATCATACAACCGGTGTTGGCGTGGACAGTACAGGAAACGGTGACTCGGGATCGGATACGGAATCGGAACAGTCCGTTCAATCTGCTGGTTCGGATTGTAATGCCGTTCACAGAAGACCAGAGTCGGCTCATGGTACAATAGGGTTTGAATGGATGGTATTGTTGGGTGTCTATGCCATCCTGCGGCGGAGAACTTCGGTAAGTTCTGCGGGCGAATAAACGATCTCGTGCGCACCCAGATCACGTAGAAGCGAGACTGTGCCAAATCCCCATGCAACTCCGATCGGGGTCATGTCTGCTGATTTGGCAACTTCAATGTCTGCCGCCAAGTCCCCCACCATCGCACAATTGGACGGATGTACACCAAGGCGATGGCAAATCTGCAGTGCTGACGTAGGATTGGGCTTTAACGGTACGTCCGGTCGTTGGCCACGAACGTCGGCAAACCACTGTGGAGGAAAGAGTGCCGAGACGATCTGCCGGGTGGCAGGCTCGTATTTATTGCTCAGTATCGCCAGCGGAATTGTGGTGTCTACAAGTTGTTGCAGCATGTCCATGATGCCGGGGTAGGGTTTCGAGTGGCCGAGCCCGTGTTTGTCGTAGTGGCTACGAAACAAAGTGACGGCCTGGGGTACATCGGTTCGGCGGTCGTGCGGCAATGCAGAGGCCATAAGTTGCTCAACACCCTGTCCAACAAACCCTCGAATCGTATCCGGCTCATGCAGCGGAGCCCCCAGGTGTTGGAGGGCGGAGTTCACCGCTATCGAAATGTCCTGGAGGGTATCGACCAGGGTACCATCCAGGTCAAAAATTACGGCATGAATAGGAGTTTGGCTCATTGGGACCAACGGCGCGGGTTCTGTGTTACGGAACCGGATCAGAAATCAGGTCTAATGTAAGCGTTCGGGGCCGGTTAACTTGGTTGCTTGCTCCAGCAGGTCAAAGTAGTAATAACAAATCATTTCCTGCATTTCGGGAGGAAGCACGGTGATGAACCGGCGTTGTTCGTCGATGCTCGGCAACTCTGCTAGGTAATATAACGCACGTTCCACTTTCGCCCGCTGTTTTGCACGTTCTTCATAACGCCCGCGGGTAGCTCGGGCGAATGTACGTCGAATCAGAGGGAGATCGAACAGCAAATGATTCCCCGATTGTCCGGCGAAGAGAATGTAGTCCAGGACATTTTTTGCTTGTGGTGGGATTGTTTCCATATGTTGGCTCCGTCGTGTCCAAATCAGTGACACTATATGGCAACACACGATCTTTCTCAAGTGATAAAGTTGCACAACGCGGGTGCAACCGTTCGAGGAGGGAGATCCGAATTGAATTTAGCCGACAACGGGCCTACACTCTACATCGCGCATTTGTATCTCAGCAGATGTTTGTCTGGGCAATGCTGAAATGGGTACGGTGAATCATGAAGTCGGTATCGTGGACGCTGGGTTTGTTATTGGTAGTGGGTTGGATGTTGTCTCCAGTGGCTTGGGCGCAACCGAAGTCGGCCCCGCCATTCTTGAAACCCCTCATGGACCAGTTGATGGCAATCGACACGGTGCCAACGCCACAGGAATTGCGGGCAATCGATCCACAGGTTGAAGATCGTTTGGTCGACGCCGCGCGCGAACCGGCGTTAAATGAGTATGCCAGGGCGCGTGCGGTTACACTGTTGAGCCTGTTTCCGACTCCAGAAACCTATGCGCGTCTGTTGACCTTGCAGACGGAACCTGATGAAGAGATCGCTGCAATGGCTGTGTATGTCGCAGCGCGTACGTTTGGGCCCGAAGCTCCCGACATGGTGTTGGAAACAACGATTGCAGCGCTCTATTCTCCCTCCAAAACGATCCGAAAAAAAGCTATCTTAGCGACACGATGGATTGGTCGCCCTGATGACGTTCGCCAACACCTGCACGTTTATCTGGAACGGGAGGTCGATCCGGAGCTGATTCGTCTTGTTGGTCGGACACTGCGAAAAGTGAACGCCGTCGGGCAGGGACAATCACAGTGATCCAAGCAGTTTCCTATCTAATCGAATGTTTGAATTGTCCAAACCCCGTCCGTCACCGACTTTTTGAAGCTACAGTGACGGTGGTCGGATGCATGCTCCTTTGTTGTTATCTAACTGCATGTAGTGAAAATGACAACGATGGAAGCGGCTCACACAGTGTTGATGATGGTGAGTTGGTGTCGGATGGGGGCGCTGATTCCGCCGGAGACATGAACGCGATAGTCGATATTGCAATGGATGTGTTGGACTCCGACCAAAAAAACGTCGACAACATACCCGTCAAACCCGAGACCTATGAAATCATTGAAATTGGCACCGTAGAATTTCAAGCGCCGGGTCTGTCTCCGGAGTTTACACTGGATGTTACGGACTCGGCGACGTCCGTAACGTTGATGGTGATTGGTTACCCTGGTAACATCTACACGTTGGACAGGCTTAAGATCGACGATGAAAAGTATTTGGTTCCTCCAGCATGGTATGCGTCGAATGAAGGCGGTGTATGTTGGTTCGGATGCACGTTTCGAGTGACGTTTGCCGAACAGACATATGCGGTGACTGTGCCCAACACACCTTTGATCGATCACAAAGGAGGACTCTACACCTTCCGGTTTTTTGGAGTAGACACATCTACTCGCGGGACGCCGCGCGGACCTGCCCACGTGCGCGCGATCATTAAGAAAGCGTCACCGCCACCAGGTCCGGCTAAGGTGGACGTACATTTTTACTTCACTGGAGCGGGTGGTTATAGCGCTGGTAGTGCACCCAATTCGCCCGAGTTTATCTGGGCTGTGGAGGACATGCGTAATAAATTGGAAACCGGCGGTGTGACGTTAGGTAAGTTAACGTATACCAACGTCGATCCGGACCTCGCAGTCGTTGAAACCTCATCGGGTCCGGGAAGTGACCTGGGGCAATTGTTTGCCCACAGTCAGCAGAGCGGAAGAGAAGGCATCCACATCTTTTTTGTAGACGAACTGCTTCAAACCGGTGGAGGGTGGGGAGGTTCTGGCCTGGTTCTGGGTATTTCTGGTGGGATTCCTGGACCACCGTTGACTACAGGAACGTTTTCTTCTGGTATCGCTGTGTTGGCTAACAAATGGTACCTGTCTCAACTCGGCGGTATACTCGGTGGAACCATGGCTCATGAGACCGGGCATTATCTTGGTCTTTACCATTCCACGGAGTCCTCTGGAGCTGGTGACAATATTCCGGACACCGAATTGGGTGATGAAAACAATCTGATGCACTGGACCTCAAATGCCAAAGGTTTGAAACTGTCCTGGGGACAAGGGGTGGTTATTCAGCGAAATCCAATGGTTGTGATGGACGACACGACAGACGCCAACCAAGGTAAATGAGTATGTCGGTTTGTTATATGATCTGAGCAGGACACCCAAAAACCTGCTTATGGCGGTGGGGGAGAGCAAAAACCGGCGCTGGAATAGCAATATCCGTTTACGCAATAGCCGTCGCATTGGGATGACGACGTACAAGATTTGCGGAGGCAACCCAGGCCAGAGTTGCTGTTGGTACAGATGAAGTCGACGGGGCACTCCGCACTGGTTGTACACGGTTTTGGAACGCAATGGTTGGTCGATGAACAAACCTCGCCCAGTGCACAATTGCTGTTTGTCGTGCAGCCCTCAATACACAATGTTTCCCCACTACAGGTGCACAACGACTGACTCGCTGCACAAATCCACGTGGGATCTATTTGTTTACACATTGAGTCGTCGTTGCACACTTCGGATGGATCGGGGTTGTAACAGATTCCGCAGGGTAGTTTTTGTCCCGGCGCAAAACACAGTTCAAACGATTGCGAACAGTCCTGTTCAACGGTGCACGATCCCGCAGGGATCTCCTTTTTGGGTTTTAGGACACATTGGTGTTTTTCGCAAACGGACGTTTGATCTGTGCACGGATCTAAGATGTTGACGCAAGATGGTTTACATTGAGTTTTTTGTTGGTTACTTACCGCTTTGCAAACACAGTCGCAACTAAACAACAAACAGTCATCGTTGGTGTAACATCGATTGGGTCCTTTGACCCGTGCACCGGCACCAACGGGGAGCAGTTCCGCTTCGACAGTCGTATAATTACTAAACAAATCAACAGGCTGGTTGGGTTGTGGAGGTGGCTCACAACCAACGATCGCCGAAATTGTCGCCATGAACAATAGAAGTTGTTGGATCGCGGAGTTAACTAACCCGGATTTCCGACGAGCCCGTGGGTGAGATCGCCTGGACACCAGTAGATTCGGGGCCGGTGAGCCATTTTTGCCCGGCGGCATGGCAGCGCCCGGTTGAGGAAAGAAAAGGTTTACTATGCCCGACGACGCTCGCGGATTGGCGCCCGGAGACGGACGATGGTGAGAAATGTGGGCTACATTTTCGAGTGCTATTGTCGGTTGCATGGGTTACTCCTATGTTTGTGGGCGGCCGATAGTCGAACGCCGTTGGAGTGGGTATAACACCAGCCTTAGGCACGCGGCAACGGTGACGTGTTCGTCCCAGGTGGTAGAATGTATGTGGTGTTTTTAGATGGTGTTTTGGTAAAAATTGCCGGTGAGCGAAACAGCGGCCATAACGAGTCGGTCGGGCCGCCCGAGACAGGACCGACGTACTAGGCCAGTGGCTCGCGGAACGTAATTTTTTACCCAAACACCCTCTTAAAACGACCACCCGAAAACAAGTGCAGCGTCCACAGCGTGTTTACCTTTGTGCGTGTTCACATACTCTCCACCTCCAGTGTGATCGAGGATCCGACTATGCCTGCTAATTACACCCGTCGCCATGACCTGTTTATTGATTCTGGTTTCTCGGATCCAGATGGCGCCTGTCGTGCGTTGAGTCATCATGCGCGTGCTTTCGGACTTCTAACTGATGGTGGTATGTCTCCTGATTTGCTGTCAAAACTGTTTACCCATATCGATGACGTGGTGTCTCATCAGCTCCCCCGGCCGCTGCGAAAGTTGCTGGACCGGTCTCTGGAGTGGATGTTTGAACGGGGAGGTGATTTGGCGACGTTTTTGTGGATGGCAAAAACCGTGGCCGAAGATGCAGATGAAGACGTACGCCGTTCGATTGCCGTTGCGGATCAAAATTCGTTGATCGGGCAATTGATTTTGGCCTTGATAGCTCGTTGTTACAAGTCTGGGCGGTGTAATGAGGCATCAGCGATTTTGAGATTCATGGTGGCATTGGATTTCGATTTTGGCGATTTGTATCACGATTCGAGCATTGCATACGGTTTTTTTGAACCCCGCGACCCCAATCCTTTGGTATGGAAGTTGTTTGAATTTGTCGAAGACAGAAACAACAGAGGACGAGTCAAGTTGGACACGTTGTCGATTTTGGATTTGGGGTGTGGCATTGGCAATGACGCCCTCGGATTTCTAAGTTATCCGAGGACAAAGAGCTATTGTGGTATTGATGTCGGAGAAAAGGCGCTTGCTGAGCACTACAACCGAGTTAAATCAGTGCTGACGGCGCGTACTGATGTCATACACCGGCTGGAACAGACTGATTTCGTTAACGTGCTGCGTAATCTATCTAAATCCAACGACATGTCGGTCAACTTGGTATATTCGTATTCCAGTCTACATTACTTTAGTTCGTCGGAAATCGCTGAGATTTTTGACTTGGTGCGGCGTACGTTGTTACCTACCTCCGGCTTGTTTAGTTTCGCGATCAAAGGAAAGGGTAGCGTATGGGACGGAAAAGGGGTACCGATTTATCGACCAGACGTCTGGATCAATCACGACGGTCAGTCACGATGGTTTCCGGCGCGTAGTGCGCTGGTGACGATGGTAGATAGGCTCGGGTTCGAGTTGCTCACTCACGAGTGGCATGAGCATTGGGGATACAGCGAAAAGGGGCGGCGGGACAACTTCCACTATGTTATCTGTACACCACGGCCCTGAGAGGGTGTTTGGGAAAAAAATAAGCTACGCGAGCCATTGGCCTACTGCGTCGGTCCTGCCTCGGTCGGCCCATCCTCAGCGTACCTTCGGGTACG
>JABWCM010000278.1 GCA_013360285.1 Myxococcales bacterium | reverse complement strand
ACAACCTGGGTGGTTTCGGCGCCGGACAAACCTGCCAGAACCCCCAACAGAACACACTGAACGTCCACGACGGACGTCATACCATCACCCGTCACGTCGCCGGGCGGATCGAGACATATCGCAGCGCTGTGCCAAGGCGTCAAAGTTACCGCCAACCCACTTCCACATAGGATAAGATAAAACGCAAAGAATCCTACTTTTTTCAACGACCCGATCCGGTGTGCCCTCGTAAAGTTCATCGTCTCTCCTGCTCCGCACGTGGACATAGGCGTATATTAAGTGGTTGAGGGAATATTTAGACCGGACCTGCTGCCATAAATTTTGTGCCGGATCGGATGGGAAAGAAGCTAAGGAACATCGGAAATATTGCGCAGGCTTTTTCCCTGCCGAGGCGACCAAGAATAGTCTGCACCTGGGCGCTTAACTATTTGTCACACCCTCTAAGTGCACGTATCAGCCCATTGGTTGCAATGAGGAGTATGAATCATCGCACAGGCTACTTCCCTACAGGCGTTTGATCGGCATCAAGATCCACACCAAATTGAATAGCAGCAGCCTCAATACTAGTCTGCTGAGCTACGTCGAAGAATGTCTTTAGCTTTACTAAATCTGGCATTGACCGAAGCTTGGATGGCAAAGTAGATGGCGTGCCTAAGGCAGCAGTTCGCAACAATGCTCGAACTTGAAGCGGCGATAATCGATTACCAAGTTTAGCCTCTGAAAAACCCTGTACTACCAATGCCACCCCCGCGATGATGGATGATGCTGCTGAAATACCATCGTAATAGACGTATTTTGTCGGTTTGTCAGTCCCGTATTCACAGGTATACACCAAGTCATTCCAGGCAAAACAATCGATCCGGCTACCGCTATTTGACTTGGATGTTAGGGGCTCAGTCCACCATTGTGCCGCGACAACTTTATCAACATACTTTACTTCGACAACGCCATCCATCAGTAATTGTGCTTTCGCCAGATCAGTAGCAGCGCTATCGGACCAATTGATGGCTGGATAGGATCCCCCCACCATGATCGCACCAGAGTCCTTAAACTTGTCGGAATTCGCATTCAGCCACGGATTGTCCACATCGAAATAAGGAAACGGATAATACGCATCATCGCCAGCATCAAGATCATATGGCCCGTTGCCTGCTGCCTCAACCACCACAATTCCCAGATTGGTGCCATATTGTAACACTTCGAATACACCTGGTATCCACTCGGTTGGAACCGTACCTCCTAGGGGCGCATGCAAGACAATCCCAAAAACGTTCTGTGACTTCTTAAGTAACCAAACAATAGCCCGAAGCAAAATATCCGCAGCAGTGGAACCAGGCAACCATTGAGCACCATAGACATTGGAAACGTCGTAAGCAATTCCGACAACTCCAATGTCGTTGTTTGGTGCACAGATGACGCCCAATGAGTTTGTGCCGTGGTTTAACTCGTCGCCGGAGCCGACCGGAGAGCCCGATAGAAACTCCATGGGTAACCCCTGGAGCGACTCGTGTTGCATGTACCACCCAGGCTCAACGGATATGAGTGTCTGGCCATGGCCATTTCCGCCGGGAAAATTCCAAGCGTAAAGTGCATCGACTCCATACGGTTCCGGAAACAGATATAACTGTTTGACAATATTCGATAGTGGATTTGGAGGAGGGCTGGCCGTCAGAGGCCCAACGGGATATCCCAGATTTACTGCGAGAATCTTTTTGGTAGCCTGACTTCCTGGGTTTCCAAAGGACGTAAACGGATTACCGACTAATCCACGTTCTGAGAAGTTCCTCATCTGTTCAACGGTTTTTACGTGCGGCAAAATCGAAAGTCGTCGTGCTGTTGTAACAAAATCTGAATCATTTTTGTCGCATTCCAGTACAAAAAAGGCGCTAAACTTAGGCGGAATGTAATTGGGACTTACCTGGCGAACCCGGTGGTTCAGCAATTCCATATCTTCGATTGTCACAGAACGAAACAAACGATTCACTGTTATGGATGGGTGATGGTGTAGCAGCGCACCCCAAATGTCTGGTGCCACCGCGCAGAGAAACCGTTCAGCGTGGTCGACATACGGTAGCGAAAAGTCATCTCGAAATCGCAACAAATATCGCCACTTTTCTGAAGCATTGGTAGGATGCGAGCTCGCACTGCCATAATCAATGCCATTTCGCCCACCAGATTGGTTTTCGTGGCCTATGGGATGTGGCATGATCGGTTCCGGTCGACGTCCGATCTTTGTGAAGGTTTGTAACATCCGAGCGCGGCGCAACCTGTCTGCCGAGTAAAATACATGCTGAGGAAGCCCCCGTATGGGAGAGATGGGATATGCTCGTCTTGCCATACTTACTCCGTGATGACTTCGGTAACTGAGCGGCATCTTGACATTCGATTTGAAAAAAAAGACAACAAATTGGTTGCAGGATCGGGTCGGTCTGTGACGCGATTGTCGTTTCTCGATAATCGGAGGTACTCAATCGCCCAATCCGAAAAGGCTGACGAAACGTTTATCGAGCCCACCCTTGCATGTAAATCGCGTAGTGTCTTGGTCAATAGATCGTGGCAAATTTGTTCATTACAACCGGCATCGCGGTTTCCCAAAAGCGGTTCTTGCCATTTGACAACCATTTTCGGAACCGATGCGACAGCACGTTGACGAGTCAGAATATATCTTGTCATCATTTAGGCGAAAACGTTACGATTAGCCCATCGCCCATCACCGTCGCATCGAAGCCGGTTGATATTCCTGCGAATGACGGTGCGATGCTATCTACACAAACCGGGGTTGTTCCGGCTGTGATTCCAACGAATCGTATTTCCATTATCGAGGGATCTCCCACGAGTTCTCCTGTGTCACTCAGATATGCAGTCGTAATTGGCGCTGTAAAATTGCCGCTAGGAGGGGCAATCACAATGCCAATTGTACCGGCGAAGGACTTCGGTAAACCGGGAAATGTGGTTACGGAATGCCCGGTGGACAGCGGAAACGCCCCTGGGCCGACCACGGCGACGACGAAGCAACCGTTTGGAAAACAGAGCTGGTCGTAGAAACCCACAAGCTTTGTCGCCGTTACATCATAGGTTAGATTCAACTGGACGGAGGCTGCGTAGTCGTCCGCTTGCGACGACGCAGCCATACGGAGAAAACACGATGTGAACTCGTCCTTTTCAATGTTCAGGGTGCAAATCGGAAAGCCTTTGCCACATAGTAATGTGGAGGAGTCAAGGCACGCATCTATACATCCGTCGCTGTCGCTATCGATCATGGAGCCTAGTGGCGCACCCAGCGCAAATTGAATGCAAAGAAAGCTGTCAACAACGTTTAACGAGAAATCGCAGTTTACGTCCACCGGCTCGGTTGCGCACTGAAGATCCCCGTCGTTTCCAGCCAAGTTCAATAATATGCCCAATATCACGCATTGCACATCGACCACATCCGCCTTCCCGTCCCCGGTAACATCTCCCCCAACAGCGGGGCAATTGGCATGGGCGCCCGTGAGCGGCGTTAAGTAAGCCAACACGAATAGGCATACCGCCAATCTGTAACCAAATCGAAACATTCGAAGCAGGATCTGATGGGTTAAGACATGGCAAGAGATATTCATGGGTATTCCAGCGGAATTGGCGTTTGTTAAGTCTCTCGAAAAACCAAATCGGCCAACAAATGCGGCCAGCGCGCGTAAGTCTTCATTATGTGACACGAGGCACCTGGTTGCACACAAACGACACCAACTATCCCCGTCTCGGGGCCGACAGCTTGACCGTGTGCCCAGTGAATTCTTCATTGCCAATGGCTTGTGATTGTGGACACAATGCTTTTGAGGTTTGGCATAACTCCGATTTTGTCCTCGCTGGGAAACGCTGAGGGTGTTCCTTTTACCTTCAGCAGTGCGCGAACTTGTTTTGGTGACATAGCATAACCAAACGTTGTTTTGACGGCTGCCATTACTGACGAAGCAACTCCTCCGATGATGGCTGAGGCAGCCGAGGTATCCGCATAGACACCGAAGTCCGTAGAGCCCAACGTCATCACGTTTTCACCCCACGCATAACAGTCAATTCGTTTTCCATAGCATGTGTTTTGCCACTGGTTGTGCGGTACAGCGGATGTCGATGCTGCCACAAGAATTGCTCCAGAGTCCCTAAAATTGGGGTGCCCTGGAGCCAAGACGCCCGGAATCGTGGAGACTTGATTGGGCACATAGAGTCCATTTTCATCAAGGAAAAACCACGGGACTCCTGCAAAGTTTACCACAAAACCGTCATCCAAATCCCGAAAGCCTTGCGTAGAGGAATTGCCAGATGGTTCAACTACCACAATTCCAAGCGTCGTGGCCAGTTTGATTAGTTCGTAGTGATAGTCCAACAATTCGACCGGAAAAGCGAGAAATTGCTGCTCAATAAGCCATACCGCTCCGGCGTGTAGGTCCAATACGGCTGCCCCAAGGGCCATAAACAAATCATACTCTGGACTGTTTTGTGGGTCAGTCGGTTGAAAAGTGGAGATGAGTCTAACATCGGTTGCGCTGGGGCATAGCCCAACGATTCCCAGCAGATCATTCGGAGCTACCAATACACCAAGTGTTGCATTGCCATGGTCGAAGTTGTTATAGCTCACACCATAGCTGACATTGAGTTTCTTGGACAACAATTCTGGATGTTGCAGGTTCCAGCCGTTTTCGAGGTCGGCAATCGTCTGTCCTTCTCCATCCCCACCCGGTAAAGCCCAAATCGCCGCTGCGTCGACTCCCTGGGGTGCGGGTTTCAGGTAACCCTGAGAAAGATAAAGTGGGTTTTGCTGCGGATTCGATACAAATGGCGGTGTTCCAGTTACTTCCGGAAAGGCACTATCCGCCAAACGTGTAGGGGTAAGATACGCAGCGAGGCCGATAGCATTATTGGCTGTGTCACAACGCAGCCGTATGTAACGGTCCAACCCACAACGTCGATAGTCGGGGTCCATCCGTTCCGCGAATTGCTCCAGCCGAGTGAATTCCTCCTTTGGAATCGCTCGAAATCCATACTCCATTTCGTGAATACCAAATCGTTCCGCCATCCACTGCCACCTAGAACCTAACGATTCCCGAAAACGATGGATGAGCGTCAACGAATCATCGGCATCTTGGGCTGTCCCTACTTTTACGAGTACGCTTGGTCGAACAAGTTGTATTGGCAGTTGAAACCGCGGGTAGGCGTTTTGCTCCGGAGCGACCATGGAATCCGTGGAGCGGTTTACGTCAACGTAGCGTGCCCACTCGGTCGGTCGCGGTTGATGACTCCTCTGTGCAGAAAATGCGAACGCATCCAAACCATTCGTCCGAAACCCGAACGATGGATTTCTGTCGAACTCTCGATGCGGAATGGGCACCGGGCGTCTCTGGATGCCTGGAGTGGACGGCAGTGGCGGAATCGGTTCAGGTCGTCGGGGCATGGTTCGTCTCCATCGCCGGAGCAGTTTTTGAGGCACTTGTCGGAGCGCTAATTTTGCATCCTATCGCTGAAACAAATCCAGGCGCTTATGGACTCGGTCGCACCGGTGAAAGTGAGCCTGAGCCAGGGACAATGGGTTTGTACATGGAGGATCACAGGGGCGGTGGTTTGTAATTCTCCCTCGGCAAGTACGGCAGGCCATGGGGATGGATCCGGTAAATCCACCACCGATGCCTCAAGGACATAGGACACCGGAGCCCTGAAACAAAGAATCATCGGACGTAGGAGAGGTCTGGTAATGTAAGGTCAGGCCTGAGCCAGAGTAATCCTTACGCTCCAGAAAAAAAACAACATCCGTGATGGGCTGCAAGTCGCGCCAACCATCAGCGGATTGGATCACGGCATCCGAGGAGCTATTTCCTTGGATCGTGATCCAGTCCTGGAGTAACATAGCGGCAGGCATTTTGGTTTCCTTGTGCCGACACGGCACGTGTCAAAGAGTTTTATTCCGTTTTAAGCAACAACAAAATTCTGAACGTAAATACCCACGAACCTACCGGGTGGCGTAGGCGCCATCGAACAAATCGGGCGAGCGGAACCGACGCCGTAGCAAATCGGACGATGGATTGGCTGGTTCCGGTTCCGGACGGCGCAAAGGATGTCATGACTTGAAACAGTCGTTCATCAATGGCCGGGGAGGTTTGAATTTCTATCCCCATACCGCTTGTCAGTTCCGAGACTTCCAACAAAACGGTTACGTCCGAATAATCTTCGGCATCCACCCACTCCGATGCGGTCTGGAAAATATCATCACTGGAACTGGCCCCGCGTAGGGCGATCCAGTCTTGAAGCATAATCGTAGCACCCATGCGTGCCTCGCTTGCCAACGTGTCGCACGAAACTTCATATGCGTAAGATTCCTATACCAGAGATGCGGGGGGGGGGCAAGAGAAAAATTCTGTCAAATCCCGGAGCCGCCGCAAAAGGTGCGAACCATCTTTTTAGCCACTGGTTACATGCAGGGAAACGCGGGCGCTCCGGCGGCTGGGGTTTCGGCTCGGGCTCTGGGGCCGCGGGGGGGCGCCGGCAGAGCCCCACCCTGAAGCGACATGGCCAGCAAGGACAACGGTATCCGTTCAACGAACCGCGTCCTTTCCAACGGCACTGAGGCGGTGCAGACTTTGCGGCGGGCCAATGCAGGAGGTGACCTATGGCTTTGTCGAATCGATGGAGTGGCAGCAGGCGGTGGACGCTTGGTTCGAAGTGGGTTGAGTTGCCGTGATTTTGCGGCGCGTCAGGGGTTGAATTTTCGTTCGTTGTCTTGGTGGAAGTGGAAGTTGTCGAGTGAGGGTCGCAGAGAGTTTGTGAAAAAATAGCTGCGCAGGCTTTGGGCGGTGGCTTTTGGCCGCCTTGGTTCCGAAAAACCCTGCGCCATATTCCCGATATGACTCGGGTTTTCCAAAACCAATTCGGCGCAAAATCCACACCCAAAACCTGCGCCCATATTTTTCACAAACTCAGAGAACAGCCCGGCCCGAGCGAGTTCTCCCCCGTTTTCTTTTGTGGAATGGGTCCGGGGTAACGCGCCTTCGGTGGTACCGTCTCCGTCATCGCCTGGGGCTGCGCCGTTTGAGCTTCATTGGGGTCCTGTCCGTGTGAGCATTCCGCCATCCTTCGATGGGGCCACCTTGTCGCGATTGCTGGATACCCTCGAGCGGAGGTGCCCGCGATGATTCCCCCTTCGTTGCGCATTTTGGTTTGTGAACAGCCGGTGGACATGCGGCGGTCGTTTGACGGGCTGGCTTATGCGGCGTCCCTGGCGATCGGCGGGGAGTTAGCCCCCGGGGTTCTCGTCTGTTTTCTGAACAAACGAAAGTCACACATCAAGGCGATCTGGCGGGATCCGACGGGGGTTTGCCGTCTGTACAAACGCGCCCATCAGGCGATCTTTAGCCTTCCCGCCGGCGGGGATGGCGGCGTGATTCAAATCAATGGTGCGCAGTTGGCTCAACGGATCGCCGGCGTGGCAAAAAACCGCACGAAATAAGCAAAAAAAGCTTTTTAGGTCCCTTTCTTGGGTGTACTACGGCCCCTATGAACACGACGGCAACCGACATCCTCTCACTCCCATCCGAACGGGTAACACAGATTGCGGCATTGACGGCGGCCACGGATCGCTCACGCCCAATTGTCAGCGGCATCATGACTCCCGGAAACAGCACCGTACGCTTGACGGGGAGTATCGGGAGTATGGACAGGACATTTTCTTCCATGGGTAACCATCCTTGGTGAACGTTCAGAGCATTATAACAACCAAATAGGTTGCTCTGTACAGAAGTCAAGAGGATGGAAGGACTGAGGGCAGATAACTCACAGAAAGATAAGCGCTTTGCCCTACTGTGTGGGCAGTGGCGTCGAAGCCTATCGGTCTCAATCCGTCCATGGTAGAAGGTGCCCTAGTTGCCGCAATGGGCAGTCACTGCTGTAATCGAAGTACGGTGTCGAGGTGCAAAGCGAAGGCGATTGTGCTATCCATGCCCATCGGTGTGGCTGAGTTGTCGTTTGATATCCATCGGCTATGAATTACTGCAGTCATTGTGGCGCGACCGTCACGCACAAAGTTCCGGCAGGGGACAATCTTCCCAGGCATGTGTGTGACCGGTGCGAGCGCGTTCATTATCATAATCCTAAAATTGTCGCGGGTTGTATTCCGGAATGGGAAGGCCAAGTCCTTCTTTGTCGTCGTGCGATCGAACCACGGCTTGGACTCTGGACGTTCCCAGCGGGATTTATGGAGTTGGGCGAAAGCACCGAACAGGCAGCGGTGCGTGCCCCTGACCTCGTTCATCCAGGCCTCGGAGGCCTGCAGGGCCAGGGCCTCGCGAGCGCCGGCGCCCGCGGCCGTGAACGCAGCCGTCAGGGCGGCCACGCGCGCGAGAAATCCACGACGATGAGTCGGATTGGTGACAGGCATTTGGGGACCTCCTGGTGAACGTGACGAGTCGACGGTGTCGGGTCAGGGATGACCCGCGAACGAGGCTCTCGAGAGCCCGAGGCCTTGCCACCTCGGGCCTTCACGACCTCACGACTTCACGACTTCAAGACTTCAAGACTTCACGACTTCACGACTTCGAGACAGCGCTCATCCCACGTAAAGATAACTGTAGCCGCGCTCCTGCGCGTGGGCGACGGGGACGACCCCGGCGACACCCACGGCGATGTGGCTGTTCGGGATCATGTTCGCCGTCATCTCCTTCATCGTCGCGTCGGCATCGCCGCCCGCACCCGCGATGCGCCGTGCGATGCCCTGGCTGGCCGACCCGCACACGATGAAGTGCACGCCGCGCCTGGCGAGGCCGGAGAGCTGCCGGCGATCGCCGGTATCGTACTGGTTGGCGGT
>JABWCM010000277.1 GCA_013360285.1 Myxococcales bacterium | reverse complement strand
GTTGTCCCACACTGCTGGCAGCCCGCAGATTGTCGGTCGGAAAATCCCCGGGGGAGTATAGTACATACGCGTATGGCTCACCGGTAATTTCCGTTGCGTGAGCCAGGTGATAGTGCTGAACCGCCGCACCCACACCCGCTAATTTAGGCGCCCCCAGTCTGTAGCCGGACATCGCAAGAGGAATCGCACCTTCATGGGGTTCCAACGTGTGCGACACGACGTGAACTCGTAATCGGTCGACGATGTCTTGTCGTTTCCGCAAACCCTGGGCAAAGGGTCCAAGTTTGACAAGCACCCCGTTTTCATCGACTCGAAAGTCGGTGAGCATCGGCGGCGCTTCAGCACCGTAACAATTGGTGTATACGTTTGGGATGCTGTCCGTGCCGGTCAGAAACGTATACCACATCAACTTGTCTTTTTCGCCCCATGCTGGATTGTCGACAACGTAAAACGTCTCCCAAGGGCATAATCCCCCATAAAGAAACAGTTCCAATACATTCTTGGCTCTTTTTTCGTTCGGCAGTTCAGCATCCTTTGCATAGCTCGGATAATCGCCCCATGTGGGCGCTGCACTTGCATAACGGACGCGGTCAAAAGGCGTAATACCCAGTCCTGTTGCGACGCCTACACCTGTGGCACCGATGGTTCGTATGAAATCTCTTCGTCGCACGATCACTGCTCCTTGCTGTCGGAGATTGGAAACGAAAAACCGACCGACTTACACTGGTGGCCGCACCAATCGAGCGGTAAGATACACAGTGAGTCGCTTGCGGGTGAAAGACAAATTGGTTTGATTCGCCCACCGTGTGGGGTGGCACGGACGGCACCTATCGCATCCGGCCCAGCAAGTATATGTGGTTGTTGGTTCGGGTGCACCTGATTTTGGACACAATGGTGCCGACAACTCGTATCAAGAATGCAAAATCAATACTTTTACAGCTAAACCACTCAAGTAAGTTTGTTCGTTCAGACCCGAGTAGATTACGGACGACGTGTGTCCCAAATCGGAGCCAAGGTCAAAGACACGTTATGGACGGTTGTGGGAGCGCAACATTAGCGGTAGGATTCCGCTCGGTCGACGTGGCGACAATTGCGTCATTGTGCGCCGACATGACAAGCTCTGTGAGACGGTCAGCTTCAAACCGGAAGTGACCCTGAGAAAGCTAATTTAGCGCCGAATTGCCCTGGACCGGGCTGAGGCCATATCGAGTATATGCCGCAAGAATGGGCCTGGCCAAGGCAGCCTAAATTAGCCAATCAGGGTTCACGCATCTATTTCCGCTGACCCTCTCACAATCTGCGCTGTGTTGTTTTTTTTTAGTATTTGCGCTTGGGTTGTGGGTGCTGTGAATAAAGGCCCGACCCAATCGTCGATGCCCGTTGTGATTGGTGGTCCGCAGATGACCGAAGTTCCTGACCTCGATCTAGTGGCGTTATGCCAAGCGGGCGACCGCACCGCCTTTCGTAAGTTGGTTCAACGCTACGAACGAAAGGTATACTCCATCGCATATGGATTTGTGCGGAACCGCGAAGATGCGTTGGATTTAACCCAAGATGCGTTTGTAAAAGTGTACAGGAACTTGGACGGTTTCCAAGCCACATCCAGCTTTTATACTTGGATGTACCGAGTAGTGGTAAATGTTTGTATCGATTTCATTCGGCGAGAACGCAAACATAAGAAAGGAGTCGATTATAACGATACGCTGGAACATTCCGGAGCAGCAGAAAGCGAATCACCGGTCGTGTCGGTGAGTACCGGAAGAAGCCCGGCAAAAGCACTTGGCAGCAAAGAATTAGGGCAGAAGCTGGTCGATGGCATCAACAATTTGGCACCAGCACATAAGGAAATTCTGCTTTTGAGGGAGGTTGAAGGCCTTTCTTATGAAGAACTAGCAGAAATTCTTGAAATTCCGAAGGGAACCGTAATGAGTCGCCTACATCACGCGCGGCTGAACTTGAAAAAGCGATTGGACGACTACCTCGACGAGTGAGGGCTGGTCATGAACTGCGAACGTGTAACAGAACTACTGCAATCTTACTTTGACGGCGAATTGGAACCCGAACTGGCCGAACAGGTTGCCGCGGGCATTGAGAGTTGCCCACATTGCCAAGACGAATTTGCGTTGCTTGTGCAAATGCGGGAAGCGATTCGCGAGCCGATTCTGCGGGAACTTGATGAGGTTTCTTTTCAAGGACTGTGGGAACGAATTGACGCGCAACTGGTGGCTCAACCCGCGGCAAGGGCGGTTTTGCCCACCCATGCTGCAACCTCACCGACGCGCGACGTTACCTCGCCGGCTTGGGGGGAACGATTCACTGGCTGGTTAGCTGCTTTTTTTGCTCGGCCGGCGTTTGTTGCCGCGATTGGCGTGTGTGCGGTGGCTCTGGTCGTCTATTCACTGACACGCGATTCGAATACTTCCCAAGATCGCCCCTCAGGTAGTACGGAAGGAATAGCTGCGGCGAACGATGGAACTTCGAACGCCGAACCGCCGAACAACCTTGCGTTCGTGAGCTCGGTGACGGTTTCTTCGGGTTCTGTGTTTATCGACCAGGACCCCAGTGATCCGGAAGCGCCGGTTATCGTGTGGCACATTGAAGATGAAGAAGAACCGGAACAACCCTCACCCCAGGGAGGTTGACGTGAAGTCTGCATTGCGGAAGATCGTCGTTACGACGTTTGTATTGTTGGTGGTTGGTTTTCTTCCCACCGGAGCGTTTGCCGATACAAAGGTGACCGTCAGGATGATTCAGGCGGCGGCACAACCGGAGTCTATTCATCCAGATCTGAAAGATCTGGCCGGTTATTTTCAGCGGTTTGGGACGTTTAAGTCATTTCAGCCTGCCGGCGTGAAAGAAATAACCCTGAAGCTGGATGAAACCGGAAGCATGGTATTGCCGAGCGGAGACAAACTCGAGCTGCAGTATCGCGGAACCAGCAAAGAATTTGTTAAGTTAAGGTTTAGCCTTGCAGACATGAGCATGAACATCCGCATTCACGATGGCGGCATTTTTTTCCATTCCGGTGTCGCCTATAAGGGTGGTCGCATCATTCTTGCCATTCGCGCGATCGACGTTCCGTGACCAAATCTCACATTTTCGGACTGCTTTTCTTCGACGTTGTGCCGCGCAATTGTAGGTTTGTGCCTCGTAAGTACTCCCACCGATGTTTGTTATATCGTTGCGTACCACCCTTCTCCGATTCAGCATTACACCTTTCCGTTTTTTTTGAAGCGTTCCAGTGTTACACTCCAGGGAGGGTTGTTTCACGGTAGGGAATGCTCTTGTCATGTATACGGATGGTCGTGTGGCGAAAACATTGACTGTGGCGATGCTTTTGGGTGCTGTTGTGGGGATCGTTGCCTGCAAAGAGGACCCTGAGTCGTCCGGAAAGAATTCGTTGGCCCAAGATGCAACGACAGACGGCGACAATGCTTCTGGCGAGAGCAACGACACCCAGTTGGAGTTTCCAGATGGATTCAACTGGTCTGGCCCGGATATGTTAAACGAAGCCGACGCAGTCGATACCAGCGTTATCGATGATGGAACCGGTCATTCGGATGGAGCGGACGACCGCGAAATCGTCGAAGGTATCGACACTCAGTCGGATACAATGGATTCCCCGTGTGACAGTCCTAACGACTGCCGTGCATCGTTTGTCTCCCAGTGCACCGAACCCTTATGTGTACAGGGCCACTGTGTCAAAAGCCCACTTCAAGACGAAACCACGTGCGACGATGGGCTTGAATGTACCATCGATGACGTGTGCATAGCTGGGCAATGCGCCGGGGATGCCGTTTGTGTGTGCAAAACCACAGCAGATTGTCTGATTTACGAAGACGGAAACCTCTGTAACGGAACCCTGGTGTGTGTTGACCAGCAGTGCGTAGTTGACGCGAGTACCGTTGTATCCTGCGCATCCAGTGGTGACCCGTGCCTGGAAAATTACTGCGACAATGCAGATGGCCAGTGTACGGCTGCTCCGGTCTCGAATGGCACGTCTTGCGATGACCTGAATGCGTGCACTACCACTGATTCATGTGCCGACGGAGTGTGCAAAGGTATTGCAACCCTATGTGACGACAACAATTCATGTACGGTCGATACCTGCGTTGAAGGAAAGTGTATAACGACGCCTGTCGGCGGTCTTTGTAACGACGGTGACCCATGTACAACTGGCGATACGTGTTTGTCCGGTGCTTGTGTCGGTCAGCCGGCCAGCAAATGTTACTGCACCAACGACTCGGACTGCGTTGCATTTGACGACGATGATTTGTGCAACGGTACGCTGGTTTGTCTTGATAACCAGTGCACACTGGATTTGGCCACAGTGGTGTCTTGTGAGGCACCTCCGTGCAAAACGTCCACATGCGATAAGTCGACCGGCAAATGTGTCGGCTCCAATCTGACGAACGGAACCGGTTGTGACGACGGAGATCCGTGTACGACCAACGACCAGTGTACAAACGGGAGCTGCAAAGGAACCGATATTGCGGTTTGCCAGTGTGTGACAACAGAGGACTGCGCATCATTTGAAGACGGCAACCTCTGTAACGGGACACTGAAATGCCAAGACAATACGTGCGTGGTTGCTCCAGAGACAGTCATCAAATGTAGCGGAGTGACCACGGTTTGCCAAACACAAGTCTGTGAGCCCAGTAGCGGCAAATGTTCGTCCGCACCGGTCAACAATGGCACACCATGTGATGACGGGGATGCGTGCACAGTGGCCGACGTATGCGGAAACGGTAAGTGCAGTCCGGGTGCACCGAAACCTTGTAACGACGGCAATTCATGTACATCCGACCTCTGCAGTGCGGGCCAATGTGTTAATTTACCGCTAAATGGACAACCTTGTGATGATGGCAATGCGTGTACCGTAGGGGATGCGTGTGTCAACGGTTCCTGTGCGGCCGGCCCAGACAACGGTTGCTGTAGCGAATCTCAGATCATGTTGGGGGGCAAAGCCTATTGCACCATTCAGGAAGCGGTCGACGTTGCCAAAGCCGGCGATATAATCACGTTGGGACCTCTCACCTATACTGAATCGGTTGTCGTCGGCAAAGCTATTACCATTCAGGCAGCGGCCACTCCTTTTCCGAATATCAAATCAGAATCGACCACCAAACCGGTCTTTCGGTTTACCTCCGGAGCCGTAGGCGCCAAACTTTACAAACTTAACTTATTTAACGGCAACTCGTCCGTTGTGGTTGACACCGGTGCCCAAGTCGAAGTCAATACGTGCAATCCAAAGTCTTATCTTAACTCAGGCATCAGAGTGGCTGGTGGCAAAGCAACACTGATCAACGTATTTGTTTCAAATATTGGTCAGACCGCCATAGCCGATGGGGTTCGCGTTGAGCTTGGCGGTACGGCTACTATTTCGGGTGGTACCATCGAACAGCATTTGGGACGAGGCCTTTACGTTGCAGGCGGCACACTCACCGTTTCCGATGGCGCAAAGATTCAGTCCAACCAGGGAATGGGAGCGTTTGTCGAAAACAGCGGCTCACTGTCGATAAGCGGAGCGTCCTTTTCTTCCAATTCAATTGCCGCCGTTCGTGCCAACAACGGTGCCGTAACAATCACAAACGCAACGATTTCGACCACCGCGGCAACATCGTCTACTGATGGAGTGGGGCTGTGGCTGAGCGCCTGTACAACTCCGGTGCAAATCACCGGTTTGCAAGTGACAGGAAGTGCGGCCGATGGGGTTCGCCTGGAAAACTGCGTCGCGACCTTGAGTGGTAATTTAACGGTGTCCGGCAGCGCCAACCGCGGTATCGCCGTGTTATCCGGCTCAACTGCCACAATTAGCTGGGCCACGGTCACGGGAAGCACCAATGCCAACGTGTACGTACTGAGCGCGTCTGCGGCGATCAGCAATTCGGTTTTGTCGGGAGCAAAAAATGCCGCAAACGGACATGGAGCCATTTTCACTTCGTGCACAGGAACTTGCAGTTTGTCATCGACCACGGTTGATGCAAATACAGCATCCGGCATCACCGTTACGAACAGCACCGTGTCCATCTCGGGCCAGTCGACAATAAAAAACAACCTCGTTTTTGGCGTTGAGGGTAATAACAACTGCAATTTGGACATCAAGGACAGCACCATTTCGGGCAACTCTGTTATCGGAGTACTCGTCGACAACTGCAAAACAACCGTGACCAATACCACCATTACCGGTACCAAAGTCACGGTTGCCGGTTCAGGCGACGCGATACAGATGACCGCATGCAAGGCGGGAAGCGCGGTCGAGAGCAGTTACTTAAACTCCAATGGGCGGCACGGAATCTTTGCCTTGACATGCCCAGGATTGGTTGTGACCAAAACCGAGTTTGCCAACAACGTGATGTACGGCTGCGGCGTGCTTTCCACTACCGGATTTCTGTGGACACAAAATACGGTGCTCTCCAACGGAAACTACGGAATGTATGCACAAGGTTCGACTGGCGGAACAATTTCGGACAACACAGTTACCAATAATGGAAATACTGGGATTTTTCTTGCTGAATCGGCTGCGATGGTAAAAAACAACGTCGTAAGTTACACAACTTTTCCAACCGCTTCAGGTGGCGACGGAATTGGGCTTGTTGGAGCCGTATCCGGCGGGAAGCCGGTAACCCCCAAATCCACATTCGAAGGCAATCAGGTTAAGTTTAATAATCGCCACGGATTTTACGTGTTAAGCGCCCAGGCCGACATAATTGGTAACTACGCGGAAAACAACAACAATTCAGGTCTTTATATCCAACCGGCGGCCATTGTAACTGTTGAAAACAACACCGTGGCCGCCAACGGAAAGACAGGAATGGTTTGTGGCCCAGGTCTGACCTTTGTATCTTGCGCCAACAATTTATTTTCCTCCAACCCGACCGACATGACTCCCTATTGTCCCACCTCATGTAAGTTATGAGTTCGGACCTCGTCCTAACGCTTCCGATACACCGAAAATGCAACCAAGCCTGTGGGTTTTGCTATTTTCGCAGCGCCGATGCCGACGCCATACCAACTTCTGCGGTTCGGGAAAAACTGATGGATGCACGGCACCAAGGAGCTGAAATTGTTCGTTTTACCGGTGGCGAGCCGTTACTTGACAAAAGGCTGTTGGAGTTCGTTTCCGTTGCCCAGAATCTTGGATATCCACATATCGAAGTGGAAACCAACGCAACGGTCGCGTCGTTGAAGATCGGACAAAAGACGTACATCGACAAACTGCGCGACGCTGGATTGACTCGAGCCTGGGTGGCCATCATGAGCCGGATACCCAGCGTCAATGACCAATGGACTCGGGATCCGGGTGGCGCCGACCGTACCTGGGCTGCGGTGGACCACATGGCGAAAACCGACATTGCTGTTGGTCTGAATATCGCTGTTTTCCATGGCAATATAGGTCATCTGGCCGACTTGATAGATGAAGTTGCACGGCGAGTTGGAAGTCGGTTTGACGCGATTCGTTTTTTTGTCATCCCCGACAGTGGAACGTCATACAACGCCATTGAAAAAGGGTTATGGACAGGCTGTGCGCGTGCGAGGCATCATCGGGTAGATTATCGGTTTGAATCGTCCCATGCTCCTCCACCCTGCGTATTTTCATCGAAATTCTTGCTGGTCCACAGCCCGTTGTATGCGAGCTACTACCATCGCACCCAAACCGCCGGCACCGGCAGGATACGTTTTGACGCGTGTAATCAATGCGCGTTGGCAAGCCGGTGCCAGGGCGGTGTTCAGGCGGTCATAGAAGCGAATCCGGAATTGGCCCCGCTGCGCCCACCCGATGAATCGGCCGTTTCCGCTCTGCTGGGCCAACTTGGGGGAGTTTTGCGACACACGGCTTCCCAGTTATCCGTGGTAAAATTACAACATAGTACCGGTCGCAAGCTTGAAAAACCCAATGTTCGGGTGGTGTGGGCGTGTAATCAACGCTGTCGATTCTGTTGGGTAGACTTTGACTGGGCTGCCCCCGCCAAAGACAAAGTATTTGAGCAATTGGACCACCTTTGGCGTGATGGCCATCAAATGGTGTCCTTGACGGGGGGTGAACCCACGTTGGTCCCTTGGTTACCTGAAATCATCGCCCATGCTCGGTCTCTGGGATTTCGGTCAATTCAGCTACAGACCAACGGAACGTTGTTGCAAACGCCCGCGGTCGTTAGCCGGCTTGTAAAGGCGGGCCTAACCGAGGCGCTGGTAAGTTTACACTCTCATCAACCCGCCGTCTCCGACGTGATTACCCAAGCCCCAGGCACCTGGCACAGAACGATCCAGGGTATCGATCATCTCATTGACGCCGGCGTGAGTACTTCAATAAGCCACGTATTGACTCTGCGTAATCTCGCCGAAACCGAACAGTTTGTCGATTGGGTCGCCGATCGCTGGGGCAGCCGCGTCGGCATTGTTTGGTCGGTGGCAGCACCCATTACCAGTGCATCGTCGCGATACAATGACTCGATACCTCCTCTGGACGTTGCCGGCGTCGCTCTCCGTGCTGGTTTAGAGCGGTGTGTGGATAGAAATATGGACTATACCGGACAAAATGACACCTGCGGAGTCCCGCGGTGTGTTTTAGGCCAGGATGTGAGGTTTGTAGTCGATCTATCTCCCGAAATTGCAAACGAATCTGGTTTTATTCGCCCCAATATCTGTAATTCGTGCCGCCATCATGATGTCTGCCGAGGAGTACGTAACGCCTATTTTCGGTTGCATGGAGACACGGGTCTGATCCCTCACCCATAGCCCATTGAGGCTGTGAAAAAAGTTGGGCGCGTTTTGGGGCTGCGAATTTTGCGCCGAATTGGTTTTGAAAAACCCGAGTCATATCGGGAATATGGCGCAGGGTTTTTCGGAGCCAAGTCGGCCAAAAGTCGCCGGCACC
>JABWCM010000276.1 GCA_013360285.1 Myxococcales bacterium | reverse complement strand
TGCGGAATATTCCCGATATTCCTCAGTCCGGTCCCGGCCAATTCAGCGCTAAATTAGCTCGACCAGGGTCACTCCCTTATTTCCGCTGACCCTCAGAGAAAACTAATTTAGAGCTGAATTGGCCGGGACTCCACTGAGGCCATATCGACTATATGCCGCACCGACGGGCATGGCCAAGGCGGCGTAAATTAGCCAATCAGGGCTCACTTATCCATTTCCGCTGATCCTCCGACTGATTGTCTGATGATCCTGTTTCGCTGCTGGTTTTTTTCGGGTCGTATTTTTGTAGCCGCAGGTGCAGTATTCTGCGGCCGGGTCTGTTGCGATCGATGAGTGTGGCGGAGTCAAGACGGGAGGCATGTTGAATATGATGGGCAGAGCAAAAGGTGACCAAAAAACGGCGAACACAAAGTACATGTTGTTGTTTCTGATGTGGTGTTTCCTGTTGTTGAAGGTGCCTTCGGCCAGCGCACAAATACCGATGTCGATTTTTGTGTGGCCGAAGAGCGAAAAGGACACAGAGGCGGGAACGCAGATGGAAACGTTGGCGCATCATGCCGCCAAAACCATAGCTAATGCGTATCCTGTGAGATTTGTTGCGCGTCGTGATTCCAATTCGGAGCCGCTGTTGGCGGCAATTACGAAGGCTCAGGAATTATTGCGAATGGACAAAACGGGCCGCCGCGCTCCGGAATTGTTGGAACTTGCAACTACCGCGTATCAACTGGGTCGCAACGAGTTGGAGTCAATATCCCTCACCGACTTGGCGGAGATTTTTCGATTGATGGGGATCGCAAGTTATCTTACTGGACAGAAGCAGCTTGCCGGCGACTACGCAACTGCATATTTTCACATGTTTTCTGGTGGAACGGATTTAGAATGGGCGGAATTTCCAGAGACACAGGCATTGGCGTTGTCTGTACAAACTGAATTGAAAACTAGGGCGCCGGGAAGCCTGAAATTAGAAACTATCCCGAGCGGTGCGGTGGTCGAATTAGATGGAAAAGGGCGGGGTGTTACTCCGTTGACCGTGGATGTGCCGCCTGGATTGCATTACGTCCGTTTTTCTGCGGATGGTTATTATTCAAAAGCGTGGATTGCAGAGGCAAAAACGCAGGAAACTTCTTCTCTTAAATTAACACTTCAGTCGCATCCTAGCCGCACACGGTACGAAGCGGCGATGAACTTGATCAGAAAATCGATTCTTGACGAAAAAGCAGCAGTAGACATAGTGGGAGCCTGTCGCGATGTTTTCGAACTTGTTCAATCCAAGGCGGTTTTGGCCATAGTCGTCGAATCTCGAGAAGATAGATACTACTTGCAGGGAGTTTTTGTCGAGAAAAGTGGAAAATTGACTCGGCTTAACAAGGTTCTAGTCAAGGATGCCACCGTCCTGACTGAGTTTGCGGCTCTTATCGCGTCGGTGATGGCTGACATGGTCGACGGAACTACGAGGTAAACTCGGCGTGTGCATTGAACCCGCTCCGGTCGTGCGGACTTCGTTATACATGTTCCAGATATTGCCCCGATTCGGTTCCGGCAAATTCGGCGTAAACAAATAAGGTCGCCCAGGATCGCATCTGGTTTGAGGGTGACCCGGTGGCAGTAGCATCTTAATTGGAACTGCTTCGGTAATACTACTTCGGTGACGGCGGCGGTTGTGATGTGGAACACTCAAATTATTACAGCAGGTTGGCTTGCTGTGTTACATGGTCTGGTCGTGGCAGCGTGTGGAGCTTCCGGAGGCGCTGAAGGCCTTTCGGACATGACACCTAGTGACTTCAACGCGGTCGATGTGCTTGCGTGCCCATCAGTGTGCCCAAGCGTGACACCACACTGTGAGCCGACAACCGGGAACTGCGTTGCCTGTATAAATGACGACGATTGTGAAGTTGGACAAGCATGTGTTGCATCCACATGTCATCCTATTATCTGCATTGACGGAAACAAACGATGTTTAGGCCAGAACCTGGAAGTTTGTTCGCATAAGGGCACGAAATTGGAAAATATCTCCTGCCAGGGGGCACAGTGCGCCGGAGATAGATGTTTGGTGTGTACGCCAAACACCAAAGCGTGCTTGGACGACCGTGTTGTTCTGGTTTGTAACGATGACGGCAGCGATTATGCCCCCCTCCAGGCTTGTCCACCCGAGCAAATGTGTGTCAACGGTACTTGTAGTGTGTGCGCTCCTGGGCAGAAGTATTGTAAAGATGGCGACGAGTGGGAGTGTAATTCCGACGGCACTGCCGGGGAGTTCGTCAAAGATTGTGATACCGCCAACACTGGTTTTGTGTGTTCGGCGGGCTTTTGCCAAAGTCAATGTGACGTGAATATCAAATTTAATACATCCCTGGGGTGTGACTACTGGGCTGCAGACCTAGACAACGCAGTTGACGGGCGGTTGAATGCACAAAATGCGCCGTTTGCAGTGATTGTATCAAATCCAAGCTCCTCTTTGGAGGCTAAGGTATCCGTTTATCATCAGGAATCACTCATTCAATCCGTTAATGTTGCACCGTCGGAATTGCGAGTTCTTCAACTTCCGTCGCTTAATATCGATGGCACGGTGAAAGCCCAACTGGCTTATCGCATTCAGGCGTCTGCACCAGTGACCGCATTCCAATTTAATCCGCTGGACAATGTCGACGTGTTTTCAAATGACGCGTCGTTGTTGTTGCCTGTTAACTCGCTTGGAAAAAAATACTATGTAATGACACGTAGGCAGACTCATCCGGAATTTCGCGGATACTTTACGATTGTCGCAGCCGAAGCTGGTCTAACGACGGTTTCGTTTACGGTGACTGCGCGAACGCTTGGTGGTGATGGTATTCCCGCTTTGGCTGCCGGCGACAGCTATACAACAAAATTAGAAATGGGTGATGTGCTCAATGTCGAAAGTGACGAAGTAGGTGGCGATCTAACCGGGTCATTAATCGTTGGTGATCAACGTTTGGTCGTATTTGGTGGGTCGGAAGCGGCGAACGTACCGGATACGGATTCGTGTGTGAGTGGCATATGTGAGTTTCAGGGATGGTCATGTAAGAGCAACCTAGACTGTCCAACCACGTGCTGTGCTGATCATTTGGAGCAACAATTGCCACCCGTATCGACCTGGGGTAAACGTTTTTTGGCGTCACGTACTACTCCCCGGGGGAACTCAAAGGACTCATGGCGTATTCTTGCCTCGCAGTCGGCTACGGTGGTTAACACGATTCCTTACCAGGTTTATGTTCCTCCGCTGAACGAGGGGGAATGGGTTGAGTTTGAGTCCGATCAGGACTTTATGATTGAGGCGTCCGGTCCGATCCTGGTTGGTCAATTCTTGGCGTCCGAACACGCACCAAACCCAAATACGGATATATGTGCTTATTTTCGTTCAACTTCTAAGGGGCCTGGTAACTTCTGTGACACCTTTTTCAAGTCGGGTGGTATAGCAATTCCGTGCACGTCGAACGCGACTTGCCCCAATATTTCCGAACCACACGATGCCAATATCGGCGATCCAGCGTTTATTTTGGCGGTTCCCGTCGAGCAATTTCGTGAAGACTACGTATTTCTTGTTCCAGACAAATATCAATACAATTTTGTCAACATTGTTGCGCCAAGTGATGCCAATGTATTTTTGAATGGGTCACCACTAAGTAAGGGAGACTTTCAACTGATGGGAAACGGGTTCTTTAAAGTGGCAAAGATGGTAGCTGAGGACGGGGTTTTTGTATTGACTTCGGACCGAAAGCTCGGTGCTACGGTGTATGGATGGGATTCCTATGTGTCGTATGGTTATCCGGCTGGGCAGAATCTTACAGTTCTTACTTTTTAACTATTGAGATTCGAACACATAAGAAAGCTGGCAAGAAGTTTTTGGTCGGGGCGACAGGATTTGAACCTGCGACCCCTTGACCCCCAGTCAAGTGCGCTACCAGGCTGCGCTACGCCCCGCCAAAAAGTGGTGTTGTTGTATACCGGCGTTACAACCCTGTCAATTGCTGTTGTGCTAGGGATTTAGTGCATTTTTAAGCACTTGGCTGGGCTTGAAAGTCAGCACCCGTCGTGCCGAAATCGTAATTTCGTCACCGGTTTGCGGGTTCCGGCCAACGCGTTTCCGCTTTTCGCGAACAACAAAATTACCAAATCCGCTGATCTTTATCTTGTCACCGGATTCCAGCGTTTCCTTCATGGTTTCAAAGACCAACTCGACTAATTCCGCACTTTCTTTTTTGGAAAAGCCGACCAACTTTGGCCAAACAGTGTCTACAATGTCTACCTTGGTCATAGTTCTTGAACGCTCCGGTGTTTTGAACGTACTGTTCGGTAGCGTCGGATGTTATCAGCCCGCCCCCTCCACCGTGGAGACTGTTGCGAGCACCGACCGGAATTGTATGCGCATATGCGTAACCTGAAGCAAAATCTATCGATAGGATTTGCTCCACTTTGGACAATCAACCGCCAGCGAGTTTTTTTGCTTGTTCGACGAGTCGCCCGAACGCTGTACTGTCTTTAACCGCAAGTTCCGCCAGAACTTTACGATCAAGTTGGATATTCGCCTTCTTCAGCCAATTAATCAACACGCTGTATTTCAGACCCAACGCACGTGCCGCTGCGTTGATGCGAGCGATCCACAACCGTCTGAAGTCGCGTTTACGTACTCGACGATCACGAAAGGCATAACGCATTGATCGCATCAACTGCTCGTGCGCGGCCACAAACGTGTTACCTCGGCGCTCTCGATATCCGGACGTAGCCTTTAGTACCCTTTTTCGGCGCCGTCGTGTTACAAAACCATTCTTCACACGTGCCATGACTCGCTCTCTCCTTGTCTCTCACTCACGGGGCTTGTTGTCGCCGTGAACCGCTCACTTTAGATGTATGGGGGTTACTACTGCCGACGCGCTGCTGGCCTGGTGTTACTTGTTTTTCACACTAGCTTTTCTTATTAAAGATCACATGGTGACTATTTACGGATGCCAGGCGTTTTGCCCTGCGCTCTTGGTAGCTACCTTTTGCGCTGTGCCCGTCGGTGTCCGCAAGTGCAATGCCATGGTGAACTCAATTCGTCATAATCCAGCCAACACAGCGAGCGCCATAATCTCGGGTCATTAAATTAACCGTAAGGCAACATTTGGTTTACGTGTGTTGCATCCATGGGGCCAAGAATTCCCGAATGCCGTAGGTTTCGTTTACGTTTCCGTGATTTTTTAGTCAAAATATGCCGTTTGTAGGCCTTATTGCGCTTTACAAGTCCAGACGCGGTAAAGCTAAACCGCTTTGCAGCCGCGCGTTTTGATTTCATTTTCGGCATAAAATGTGGTCCTTATTAAAAATTGTCCCGCTCGATGTCCTGGTTCGTAAAATTTCTAAGCCGACGACCTCGGTTATGCCGTTAACCGTGGTTGGTTAACCATTTCTCCGTGTTCGTGTTGAACTCTTATTTGCTCCACCGTTATGGATAAATGAATGTTGGTTTGGCGAATAAGTAACTCGTTGTCGTCGACGTCGGGAATGCAGTAGGCACGGGCGGTCTCGAACCGCCGACCTCTACCGTGTCAAGGTAGCGCTCTAACCCCTGAGCTACGTGCCTAGCGAGCTAATTTAATTGTCACGACGCTAAATCTTTATTTGGTTTCGTCGTGGCTGGCCTGACTTGCAGCCCATGATGACAAACATCATGGCCGCGGAGCCAGGGGTTTTAGCAAAGGCGCCGGTGCCTGTCAATAACCGGCGACATCTCAAATGCGAATTGTGTTGTTTCATGATCTCCGTGGGCGAAGTCTTCGATTGTAAAAAAAAGGACTCACTAGGTTAAGTAACATAGCAAACGGCTTGCCTGTTGGAGGGTGTTTCAATATTTGTCCTCGGCGAGCAAGTGTATGGGCGTAGCAAGCCGGTTTTGTCGACCGAGGCCTACCGGAGGTATGCCCACAGTCACGCCGCGGATGGGCGACCGAGGCAAAATCGGCCTAGTGGGCGATACGTTCGCGCAGCAGGATTCCATATTTGAACACCTTCTTGGATAAAAATTCGATGTGAGCGCACCAATGAAATCCACGGGCTTTGACCACGGATTGTTTACGGTGAGTTGCAGCGGATTCGACAGAACGTTATTGTGCGTCATTGTGGTGGCTCAGTACCAATGCCACCCCCAGTTGAGCGGGAGTTTGCAAAGATGACCAAAACAGCTACGCCGGTGAAACTTGGCACCTGCGTTCACAGAGTTGCGGCGAATTTGGTAGGTGATGCGGTTGTACCTGCCGCGGTCGTTTCAAAAATTTGGTCGCAAATAGTCGGAAAAAATCTGGCAACGTGTTCAGCGGTGCTAAGTTTGTCGACGCGGCGTATTTCAGTTGTGGTTCGAAATGAACAAATACATAAAGAAATACGTTACTTGCAGCCACATATTCTCGGCGCTGTTTCGCAGTGGATTTCCGGAGTGTCGCTCGAAAAATTGGACATTGTTATCGATAATCGAAGTTTTGTAGACGAGTTTATTGAAAAATCAATGTTTTCCGAGCCTCGGAGCCCGGTTTTCACCTCTGAAAGTGTAGCAATTGCGAAGAGTGTTTGCGCCGTGATACCCGACGAGGAATTGCGCACGTTGTTTGAGACCTGGATGTGCACTCATCGATCTTTAAGACAATTCAATGGTTTATCATGAACATGAAATTATTTTATAGGTGTAAAACCGACCATTCTGTTGGCGGTGTCGCGCATCTGTGGCGCATCGTACTTAGTGTTTACTTCGTGATGAACGTGATGGTGGGTTGTTCTGGTGAAGACGATGAAGAGTTCGTTGTTGCCGATATTGCCGATACAGGCCAATCATCAATTGCGGATGTGGAGACGGACATAGTGCCGGATGAACAAGGTCCGTCTTTCTTATCTTTCGAAAATGCGTGTTCCGACTCTGACAATTGTGAGCCGACTCACTCTTGTCTCCCAGTTGCTGAGCAAAATGCTGGGATATGTGTACTGAAACCATCAGATGCCGCCACGATTACGGACCCAATATCCGAACAGAATACGACGTCGCTTCCGAACCTTTCATGTGTCGGAGCGTCGCCTCCAGAAGCCTCAGGGAACACTGTTCGTTTGTTTGGATTTGTGGACCGGTTTGGTACGGGTGGGGTCACTACCGGGTTGGAAGTCCGCGTATTTAAGGCCGAGGGATTTCATCCAGAGAAATGTGATTTGTTGGACCAAGAAGATAGGACTGCCTGCTATTTGAGCCTGTTTGACGACACTTCGGTTCTCTTAGGGAAAACGGTTTCGATTGAACCGAAACCACCGGCGGATCCGGACGAGGTTTGCTTTGAGGATATCGACTGTCCGATTGGCTATAATTGCGAAAAAATTGCCGGGTTTAAGTCATGTGCCAAAAATTACGGGTTGTACGAAATTGAAGAAATTCCAACTCATACTCCGTTGGTGATCATGGTGTCGTCGCCAGACAATAAGGAAGATTGGCATGATACGTTCCTATTTAATGTAATGCTTTTCGACCAATTTGCGGTTGAGGGTAGCTATCGTTACGACCCCACTGTTGTAAGTGAGGGACAATGGCAAACGGTCCCCTCGACGCTGTTAACGGAAATTGAACCCGGTAACGGGGCCATTGGTGGTCGTATTCGCGATTGTGCTACTGACAGACCGTCCTGGAACATTTTCGGTGCTACCGTCGGATTTGCCGCAAAGGTCGGAAGAATTGGCTATTTTAACGACAAAGAATCGGATGCACTGCCGGATCCTTCGCGTAGCTCAACAAATATTCACGGAAGATTCGTCGGGTTGGATATCATGCCCGGTACAAACTGGGTAACTGCTACCGCTCTGGTCGACGGCGCGGAGGCCAACCTGGGGGCGCACAGGGTGTACGTGTTCCCGAATTCGTTGACAGTGGTCAGTTTTCCAGGGCAAGTGCCTTACGCGGCGCAGGAGTAGAGGGGTGAAATATGGTAGCGCGAGGTCCAAATAGAGTCATGAGTCAGGGCATTGGATCAAAGTGCCTCACCGGATGGGTTTTGAACATTGTTGTTCTCGCCGGTTGCGCGGGATGGACGCTAGTTGGTTGTGAACAGTTTCGGCCGGAGCCCGTGGATCCTGTAATACCTCGTCTAAAGGTGAATCTGCCAGAATCGCCGCCATTGGAATTGCCTAATGTACCTGTTCGTGACGAATCGGGTGTTTATACCGTCAATGGTCTACTTAAAGAATCTGCTGCGCTCATGAACACCGTTGTCATCGTCAAGGGTGTGATACTTGATCGCCATGTATGTGAGCAGGAACCTACAGCACTACCAGTTGCTGTGGGCGAAGGATCAGATGCCGGTTCCGTTCCCGCCCCTCCCGTTGAGCCTCCAGAATGTTATCCTCCGGAACACGTAATGCTCGTCGACGATCTGTCGCGAACGCGATATCAACTGCTTGTAGCCGGCAACCCTCAGTTTGTTGACTCCGCCGCTGTGGGTCAAACCGTCACGGTGAAGGGGCGGCTGGTTCAGTGGACACGTGACAACGTCTTTGTGCGGTCGGAAGGACTTATTGAGTTGGAGCCGCCGCCGCCACCGATTGAGCCTACTCCTGCGGCTGCGGCCGAATCTGATGCGAACTAAGAGGGTGTTTAGATATTTAATCCTGCTACGCGAGCCTATGGCCTACTAGGTCGATTTTGGCTCGGTCGGCCCATCCTCGACGTGCCTCCGGCACGCCTCCAGTGGGCCTCGGTCGACAAAACCGGCTCGCTACGGCCCTGGTGTGTGGTGTTTTCTGATGAAATTTTTGTCCTGGCCGCCTTTTGCCGCCTCGCCCGCAAAAATCCCTGCGCCATATTCCCGATATGACTCAGGATTTTTTCGGACGATTCGGCGAAAATCCGGCTGGCCAAAAATTCCCCTAAAAAACACCACACA
>JABWCM010000275.1 GCA_013360285.1 Myxococcales bacterium | reverse complement strand
GGAACAAGTGTCAATCCCGCATGCTGCGGTCACGTCGGACGGGCATTCCCACAGTGGCGCACAATCTGCCCATATGATGAGTCCTCCAGTGGCACAACCCATATACCAACCCTCAGACTTTGACCCAATGGCTCCGCAAATGGCCGGGCACTGCTGCACCATACCGTCTGGGGTCTTTACGTTTGCGCAATCCATATTTTTGATGAGTTGAGTGGTACATGAGTCATAATACCCTTCTCCCAGAGCACCGTCGGCAATACAAACAGGATGACACGTGGGTTTGCGACTGATTCCATCACACCAGCATGGCGGGGGATCAACCACCGACTCACTCGGACACGAAAACTCCATAAAATCACCTGGCTTACATACGTTGGGACACGCATAGTGCGCATCCGAATCGCACACAACACCTTTTTCTTCGGTACAAGTGCAGTAAGGTACGACCACATCCAACCACCCACACGGCCATGTTGGCTGCGACACAGGTTGTTTGCATTCACACAGACAACTGCCACTCATCGTACAAACCGGATCGTTACAGGTCATCGTTTGGTGACAATCATTGGCCATCCGACAATCCCGGCACGCACAAATAGGACAACCATGGTTATCCAGTTGAAATCCATATTCACAAAACAACGTGCAGCTTACCGGCTCACACTCAAACACATCCGGGATTGCGTCCACTGCACCGGCATCCAGCGTGTCGGATACGGCCACGGCGTCGATCATATCAGCCGCGGAATCGCTCACGACAACGTCGGGAACCACAACATCTTGCTGCTCACCCAAATCGCTCACGGAGATTTCTTTAGCGATATCAACATATTGAATATCCGGAAGCGTGGTATCTTCAATTGCATCCTGAACGATGTCGGAGAGAGCCTGAGTATCACTTTCTTGCTGTCGGGTTCCATCACATGAAACCAGCGACATGCCACAGAATCCGGCGAGGATAACTCGTAACCATTGAGAGATTTGCTTATGCTTTGCCTTCATAATCGTAACCACTCTACCCTTCCCCCACGTTCTTAACAGTCACACATTAGCCTTGCCCACGCCATCAGCAATTGGGAAACTCAACAGCGGTGAGCAGACCTTCTCAACCCACCTTTGTTGTTAAACTGAATACACTCGTATGGTTCGACACAGTCGGCTTGACATCTCCCGAGCAACCGTCAGTATGGTCGTCCGTTCGGCCATGTCATTATTCCTGCCGGAGTGGTCTTACAAAGGATGTCGTCGACCGTGCCTCAATCCGAATATCAGCATTCCCCGGCCGTTGTCTGGACCATTGTTGCCTCCCAATTTACGCCGCCGTTTATGTTTTCCGGAGTTGCTGTCGCCCTGCCGACTTTGGGCGCAGATCTCCACGCCGGCGCGGTATCCCTTGGCCTCATGGAAACACTGTTTCTGGGTGGTGGGCTCGCATTTCTGCTCCCCATCGGACGGCTCGCCGACGTTACAGACAAAAGAACGCTGTACAAGTACGGCCTTTTTGCGTTCGGAATTTCGTCGTTGATTCTGTCTACCTTGTCGTGGATGCCCCTAATGTTACTACTACGGTTCTGCCAAGGACTGACTTCCGCCATCTTTGCCACCACCGGCCCCGCTATCTTAGCAGATATTGTTCCACCGGCTCGACGTGGACGCGTTTTCGGCGTGTCCCTAGGGATGGTCTACGCAGGATTGAGTCTCGGACCGATCGTCGCGGGAGAGATCATCCCTGTTTTTGGGTGGCGGGGTGTGTTTCTTTGTGGGGCGATCTTGTTGTTATGTGGTTTTGCCCTAACTCACCGGTTGTTGCCAAGTGCTTGGCGTAAGCCGGAACGTTCGTCGGTTCACATTCCAAGCGCGTCGTGGATGGCCACCGCCGTTCTCTTATTTGTGGCGAGCAGTGCGACGATGCGCACGCTGTGGCTTGGAACGGTGTTTTTTTGCCTGGGGAGCGCCGCAGTCGTCCGATTTGTTCGTCTACAATCCCAGTTGGCGACACCGTTTTTGGATTTACAAGCACTGCGTGTCCACCATGTGTTAAGAGATGCATTGACAACACAGTTGCTGCTCTACCTCAACGCATTTGCGTCCATTTTTTTACTGAGTTTGTTTACCCAGGTCACTCTTGGATGCACCCCACGACAATCGGGACAAGTGCTGGCCACCGGAACCGTACTGATGGCGGCAATCGCACCATTGGCAGGTCGTTTGGCGGACAAAATCAGACCAACTACATTGTCATCATCAGGTTGCGCCCTTGTGTTTGTCAGTGCTTGTATGGCCACCCGATTCAACGAAACCACCGACATTACCTACGTAATCACAATGTTGGCGGTCCAGGGACTGGGATACGCGTTGTTTTCGTCACCCAACATGACGACGATCATGGGAAGTGTACCGCCGGAGTCGTTAAGTATGGCGTCCGCGCTAGGCGCCAAAGCAAGGTCTATTGGCATGGTTACCGGTATGTTGATCACCGGATTGCTGTTTTCTCTCAACTACGGCCAAGAAACGGTAACTGCCCATCCCGAGCGGCTAGTGGACACAGTTCTTCCCGTCTACTGGGTGCTGGTGGGAACGTCCGCGTTAGCCTTTGGATTCTCGTGTTGGACGATTCACCAAAATAGGTCGATGCAAAGATGACGGGCGACCGACTCAAAAACTCAACACAATCAAACTATTAGTAATCGGGTGTCGACAATTCCGAGTAATTTAATTCCTGGCGAACGCCCATTTCCATCACCTTTTTGCGGTTTTGCGGCGACTCGTACAACGCCAAGTACCGATGCATGTGTTCAACGACCTTCCGGGCGTAGTTCCGGCTCTGATGCGTTGGCAAACTTTCAATGGACTCGGGTAAAGTGAGTCCTGGGTATTGTTTCATGTGAAAACTTAGGAGAAGGGGCCCTCCGTTATAAGCCGCCATCCCAAGCGGAAGTTGCCCATGAAAACGACGGGTTAGTGCCGCGAGATACGCTCCGCCGAGCCGCAGATTATATCCCGGGTCGAACAGCAACTCAGGGTCATATTCAACACCGATATCGCGAGAAATTCGACGCGCAGTGCTCCTAAGTATCTGAATTAGCCCAAATGCTTTGGCTCCGGATATCATTTCCGGACCATATCGGCTCTCCTGTAGCATATGCGCATACAACTGCATCTCGGGTACATTTTCTTTTTCGGAAACGACAACCGCAAGATCCCGAAAAGCACGTGGGAAAAAATGTCGCCAACCAACCATGTTTCCCGGGTTAGGCGCTTTGGAATGGACCCCTCCTCCGCCCAGGCGCTCGCGGCGCTCCTTGTAGCGCTCGAACACAAAATCCAGATTGTCATCCAACACCTTAAGGCGCGCCGACCCAATCGATTTACCGACCGCTGAGCGAACCGTGGGCCATTGCTTCTTCGCCTCGTCGATTTCCCCAATTTCTGCAAGGTCCCGGATATCGCGCACCAGCAGCAATACGTGTCTTGGCGCACCAACAAGAGGTTTCCACGGATTGGCCGGACGATCGGCGATCTGGGAAAAGTCGTGTGTCTGAGTCTCCAAGATGCCCCTACCGTCGCCCAGTTCCAATTCCGATAACCACGCGTAATACGAAAACGGGTACTGCGACACAACCTTGCGCCACAAAGCCTGAGCAGCGTCGCGTTTTCCTTGCGCGACGAGCGCTTTACCCTTCCAATACTTTGCTTTATCTCCCACCAGCGTACGTTGGGCCGATGTTAACTTATCAAAAATCCGAATCGCATCTTCGTAAAACCCGCCGCGGAAATAAGCCCACCCGGCAAACCACAGAAACATCGCTTGGTCGCCGGGAACAGTGGCCGACCATTGCGCAATATAATCTCCGGCCTCACGAAATCGGCCGGCCTCCATGAGATGACGACCTATCTCATACCCCGCTTCCTGCGCGTTGGAATCCGCCGGGTATTTCCGCTGAAAGTCCCGCAGCATCCGCACCGCCTGGTCGTACTGCCTCAATTTTCCAAACACGAGCGCTAACTTAAACATCGAACTACCGGCAACTTTGGGATCGCCCGCCCCCATCGCGTGGCCAAAATGTTCCGCTGCTCGTTCGTAATTTGTGCGCAATCGTTCGCTCAGCAGACGACCTATGTAGTGATGCGCTTCGTGAGCATACTGAGGTGAATCCAACAGAGTTTCAAAGGTCGCGACAGCATCCACATACTCGCGCACGTCCCACAGATTCATCGCTCGCTCGTATCGCTGTTGAGCAGAAAGATCCCGAATTGGTACGTGTTTCAGCGCTTCGGCTCCGAACTCACTTCCCGGAAGATTCACCGCGATGTGGCGCCATTGACCAACCGCTTCAGCCGGTTGCCCAATTTGCCCGTAAATCCGCGCAAGCATTGCGCGCGCCTCGTCTTTTGGAACCCCACGCCCCTGCATTCGCAGAACATCGAGCCACGCTTTCTTCGCTTCGTCCCATCTCTGCAATGCCGTCAATGCCCGAGCAAGGTCCACTTTTGCTACTCTCACCCACCTGCCATGAACCCGCGTCGCGGACTTCCGTAACAAGTCGACAGCATCGGCAGGTGCACCACCACGACTGACCGCGATTGCCCATTGCAACTGCCCCAGGGCAAATAGGGGATTGGACAACTCTCTTAAATTACTTCCGGGAGCGAATCCAACTAGCGCGTTTTTTGCCTCAGAGTACTGTCCAAGCCTTACCAATGCCGCACCTTCGATGTAAGCGGCTCGCAAATCCCAATCTTCGTCTTTGTTTTGAGCGCGAAACATACGAATCGCAACAACCGCGTCTTGGTCGTACCACAACCGGAACAAAATCCGTGCCCGGGCAAACAATTCGGGAGTGCGCAAACCGTCCGCCTGGACTTCGCCGTAGGTCGCCAAAGTCAACCCAAACGCAACGCAAAAGCCCAGAAACGTCAACCTTAACCACCGCAAAACACACCTCGCCACAGGGTTCATACCATTGCTCCGTCTCCCCCTCGCGTCGGTTGTACACCCTTGCTGTACTTAATCCACAACGTTTTCCCGCCGAAGAAACCGGTTTGTCGGCACAAAACACGCGATAAATTTGCGACGTGCACCAACAGCCCATACACTCGTTGCTTGTCCGGGAAGGTCACCGTCCTTTCATGCGGAAAACTTCGACCGACGGAAACAGTCCAACACAGACGCCATAAACGCAAATTTTACAACTCACTTATGGCGAATTGAGGTCGGCTTGGCCAGACTAGCTGCACTCAAAATTTCCACCGCTATTGCAATTGCGGGTGTATGTTCCGGAGTTGCAACCTCATTGTTTGTGGCACGGTACTGGTCACAATGGAGCGAACAGTCGGAATCACACCCGAACCTCTCCATTCCGACTGCGGAAGCATCCGCAAACGCCGAAAAAAGCCCCGTTTTGGCACTGAACCACACCAGAAGAGCACTAGGGACACTGCCCGAAATTTCGGCTGCGGATTTGGAACTTGCTTTGCTGTCGCTGGAACAAAATCCCGTAACAATGCCTGTCGCAAAACGAATTCGATCGTTATACGCACGCAGCAATCGGCGTATGCTCATGCATGAGCCGGATGGTTCCCCGTTTCCAACCCTGAGCCGAGAAGGGCGCATCGTACTGGATGCTTTGACGGGAGCATTTGGGCTAAGCGCTCCGAAAACGATTCCCCACGCACCCTGGCTGAAGGAACTCGCGGCACTCGCTTCCGGAATAGACCCATCGTCGACCCGAAGACCGAGAACGTCGGCGCCCGAAGATGCCGATAACTCTTTGGATTCAAACCACAATACTACAAACAACACACTTTTTCCGACCGAGTGTGCACCACTCTCCGATGGTACACCGAGAGTTGAAAACGGGGCAGGCAGTGTACCTCAGTGGTCGACTTGTACTCATCGAAACTCTATAACATCGAAAATTCGAAAAAATAGAGGCACATCTATCGCATTACTCGATATAGAGTTGTCTGCTGCGTTGATGCTAGCCGGACAGTCGGAACCTTCACGACTCCGATGGATTGAAGCAGCCGAACTCCTCTGGACCGGGCCCGGCGGCACCGCAAGGATGATCGAAGCCGCGCTCCCAGCAAATAAAGAATGGATAGCACTCCGCGACGGCCTGGAACGACTCCGGGCAGTACAGCAGAGGGGTGGGTTTGTGGCAATGGACCCGTCGTGGGTAGGGTTTAAGCTTGGAACCAGACATGCAGGTGTGGAACTGCTGCGAATGCGGCTGCACGTGGAAGGGTACGACGTCAAGACATCAGGAGAAGCTGCGACACCAAAATGGTTTGATAATGAGGTATCGCGTGCACTTTCTGACTGGCAGCGAGATCATTCAATTGAACCTACGGGAATATTGGATAAAACCACAATCGTGGCCATGAATGTTCCTGTTGAACACCGTATTGCCCAGGTTCAATATGCAATGCAACGATATCAATCAAGCGGCGTTACGTTGCACTCCAGCATGATTCGAGTGCTTATCCCGGGGTTTGTGGCAAAATTGTATGACAAAGGCACTCCAAAGTCTCAATATCGGGTTATTGTGGGAAAAGCCACCCGATCCGGCCCGGGAGGAATGACCCCGGAAATGACCGGAAGCGTACACACGATTACTGCGCATCCTTCATGGACCCCGACTCAGTCGTTTATTGACGAGATTTTGATTCCCGCCGAACGGAAGAACCCTGGAGAAACCAAACGACGTAACTTGGTTCACGTCCGGCGCGGCGATGGGAGCCTAGCATTGACACAACCTCCCGGACCCAAGAATCCCCTGGGTAAACTCGTACTAAGGTTCCAAGAAAAAGGGTACTATTACCTTCACGATACCCCCGACAAACATCTTTTTAAGAAATCGCGGCGTGATGCCTCGTCCGGCTGTGTTCGAGTCGAAGGAATCGATATGTTGGCGAGCGAAGTCGCTAAGCTTGGCGGAATACCAGCGGGAACGGTCGAAGCCGCGTTGGCCCGAGACCGCACAACTCAGCATATCTCGGTGCCCGAACCGGTTCCTGTTTCGGTGGAATACGTAACGGTGGATGTTGGCGAAAACGGTCAGTTGCTGTATTTTCCCGACGTTTATCGGTTGGAAGAATCGCAGCTACGCGGTTTTTCCGGTCAGTCAGCCAGTCATATTGAATCCAGAAAGGCAACACAGCCCATCCAGGAAGCCGCTTCCCGATGAATTTCTTACCATCGTTATGTCCTGACCGACGCGCGCCGGCGTTTTCTGCGAATTTTGCGCTAATGTGGCAATATTTCGGTTCACGCATGGTTACGGTGCTGATGATGGTAGTCGCGCTGACTGCACCCAGAGCCGTTCGTGGAGGCGACGCCACAATCCGCTGCGAAAACGGACGCGCTTCCAAGACGGTTGCACAGTGGATTCACCACTTTGCAGCCAATCATCACAAACAAGGGCTGGCCTCCGACGGCGACGAACGTTCGGTCATCGTCTCAGCGGCAAACCGCGCCGTTCAATCATGGATAAATGGCGACGACATTGACCGCAACCTCGATGTACTCCTTCAAGTTATTTTGGAACTGAACCGACATGGACTGCAGGTAGCAGACAACGTCCCAAACGAGATTCTACGAGGCGTGGAACAGCTTCGCAAACAAATCAGGTCAATTCCACTCATAAAAGAGAATGAATGGCCGCATGCTGCGTGTAATTCTGCACGGAAAGCCGGAATCACCGCGAAAGAGACTTTTTTGATATTGGTTTCCACCTTGGCCCAATTGGAACGGATGGTTGTTCCCCGCGGCGAACGATTTGGCAGAGCTTATCTTAACAAAAGACTTAAAATAGCTCTAACCGACCCCGTAAATTACCACAAATCGATCTATCCTTCTCACCCGGAGTATCGAGGTTTGGTAAGTGCCCTTGCACGATACAAATCAATTGTTGCAATGGGTGGATGGGACAGCATGCTGCTCGAAGAACGTTTGTTCTTGGAAGGTTGGCTAACCAATCCCCGCTCCATCGACGAACAGGAAATTACGGTTGCGCTAAAAGAGTTCCAAAACGCTCACGGACTGGTTGTTTCCGGCCAAGTAGACACCGCAACGATGGCGGTGTTGTCCGTATCCGCCAAGGAGCGGCTTCGACACATCGTCGTGGCATTGGAACGGTGGCGGCAAAGCCCCAGCCGTACCCAAACGACCTACTTGCGTGTCAACATCCCTGCCTTCACCATAGAACACTGGCGTGATGGCAAATTGATTTCAAGCCGCCGTGTGGTCGTAGGATCAACAAGTACACCGACAACGCGACTTGACCGAAAGATCACACACGTCCAGGTGAACCCACCGTGGTACGTTCCTTGGACTGTACAACAAAACGATCTTCGGTTGCGGGCAATAGACGATCCAGAATTTTATGCACGAAACGGGTTCAGAAAACTGTCGGGTGGCGGCCTGATGCAACCGCCACGACCGGACAACTGGCTTGGTCAGGTCATTTTTCGCTGGACCGGCCCCGGATTGATTTTTATCCATGACACCCCGTTCCGCGAACGGTTCGACCACCCGGTCCGTTGTTACAGCCACGGGTGCGTACACGCAGAATCGGCAGAGGAGTTGGCACGAACCCTTGTTGTCGATGACGGGGCACTTGCTCCCGGGGACTTCGACACAAGGTTGATATCGGGCGCGACACACCGCATCCGCTTAAAACATCCCATACCTACGTATATCGAGTACGTTACCGTGAAAATCGACGACCATGGCCGAATCGGGTTTCTGCCCGACGTCTATGGACTGGACGCACAGGAAATGTTTCACATTGAGGCGCCGGTCGTAGCCAGAATTTCGGCCCCTGCTGATCGACGGCTCTGAGAGGGTCAGCGGAAATAGATAAGTGAACCCTGGTCGGCTAATTTAGGCTGCCTTGGCCAGTCCCGTCCTTGCGGAATATTCCCGATATTCCTCAGTCCGGTCCCGGCCAATTCAGCGCTAAATTAGCTCGAC
>JABWCM010000274.1 GCA_013360285.1 Myxococcales bacterium | reverse complement strand
ACCATGCCAACATCGCCCGCTGCAAATAAACCCGTGCCAATTGCCCCATTGGTTCGGCCGGGATCTTAAAATTTGCATGATATCGTTCATTTAACCAGCGCGCCGCGTGTCCGATGTACGCTCCCAGTGCCTCGCCGCGGCGTACATCCTGATGAGACAACACGGCATGCAACAACTTCGGCAGTCCGGTATCCTTTCTGATCGTCAGGCATCGGTCATCTCCGAGAATACACAATCCGATTGCCGCGCGGTCGGCGATGTCGTCAGCTTCCATCCGCTCGGTTTTCAACACCATGGCTAGTGTGTCCGCCGCCCCTTTGGGTTTATGGACGACTGCCATATCAAATGCTTGGCGCACGACCTGCACGCCATCGATGTCAAAGGGTACTTTTCCCGTCAACACGTCTGTACGGACATGGTCCACAAGGGTTTGTGCCGCGGCGACGGAATTGATACGCCGCAGGGACAATGCCGCGGCGGCTCGAATGCCAAGCCTTCGTGACCGCAGTTGCCTTCCGAGGATTTGTACCGAATCATCATCACCTATATAACCAAGCGCATCTGTAAAATAACGATGCCATCGCGTTCGTCGTGCTTCCATACTGAACAGCCGCCGGAAAAAACTCCCCTGCGCCCGAACGGCGGCACTGACCGATTCTCCGCCCAAAGCTGCCGTGATCACAAGCAGTTGCCCGGCATCCGCAGGTGTTGCTTGGGTGAAAATCCGGGTGCGTTTGAGTCCATCCAACAGGCGTTGGCGGGCCGTTTCATCCAATCCCGGCGGCGGGCGATCCGCCAACGATTTGATCGCTTCATAAACGTCATATAACAACAACCCAGCGGAATCGTTTAACAACAAGCGTTCAAGAAAAGAATAGGCTTTGTCGTGTTGTGCTGCCGCCGCCGCCAGCATCAACTGCGTCCGCATCTCGGCGGTCAACGCCACGGTTCGCCGACCCATCACCAGTTTTTCCAACAATTCGGTTGCCGATGGATGTCGTTCGCACAACAGTTCCGAAATCGCGGCAACTTTTTTGTCCAATTGGGGTTCGGCCTCCACCCTTTGGGCAATTGCCGACGCAACAAACGTCCGTTCGGCGGGTGATTGGGCGTCGCTCAACCGTGTCAATAACAAGTCAATCGTGGCATTTTCTGCCACCGGCAGGATCGGGTTGGATTCGGGTTTCTGGGGTGCAGCCGCGAGTTCTGCTTCAAGCCGGGTCAATACTTTGGCGGCAATCCGCTGGGTTTGAGGCGGCAGCAGGTTTTCGGCAATGATTTCCTGCAACACAGGCAGAGCCGCCTCGGTTGCGGCCCATTCGACGATACGAAGGCTCCAGGCCGCCTCCACCGGATCGACCCGATAGACCCGCTTCAGGCCCGAAAGCAGCCTGTTTTCGGCTTCCGGGTCAAAATAATACCAGGGGTCGGGGTGTTCACAGCACCAAGTGTGATCAAATACCGGATCTTGGCCAGGTGGAGGTGTGGTGATCATAAGATAGGCGCGGTGAGGCTCAAACGAAGCCACAAGTCGAGTCCACGTGCCGTCACACTGCCATCGTCCAGCCCCGCCCGCACATCCGGGGCTTCGCTGTCGTACCAAAAGGCATAAGCGACACCTACTTCGGGCGTCAGCAGTATTCCACCGGCATCAATGGTGACGCCGATAAACGCGGGGATGCTGAGTTGTTCCTGCGCGGCGACCGTAACCGGTTCCAGCACTCCGTCGGGTGTGTTTCCTTCAAAATAATGAGTAAACCCAAGCCCCACGCCGGCGGCGATTCCGACGTCGCCGAATAAATACGTGAAAGTCGGCAGAATTTCCGCGGTGACGGCCATTTGCCAAAACCCGGGAATTTGTGCCTGGTCGTCGATTCGCAGCCCCTGATACAACTCCGCAGCTCCTCTTATCTTCACTCCGACCCACTGCCTTAATCCAAAAAACTGCGCGGTCGCACCGATCGTGACAAATTGATACGCAAGGTCGGTCTGCCGCCCGCCGGGGCGGTCCAACGCGATTTGGCGTAGGCTGTAGCCTATCTGCGGTCCCACAGCGAACCACTCGTCGGCAACAGCCGCACGATGGGGCAGGTACAAACTCGAAATCAACAGCGCGAATAGAACAACACGTTTCATCATTCTTGTTTTTACATGCCCGACGACCGGTTGCAAAGGGCCAATCGGTCTGTTCCGGTCAAATCCGTGTTTTTACTGTCGGGCACTGCTTTCGCGTCGCTTTGCTTTTGCAACCCGGTTCAATACTATAACTCGCCTGCGCAGCCGGCGCATAACGTTTCACCGCCTGCGAGCGGTCACAATACGAGAAAGGAGAATACCCATGCCGGGTCTGAATGAAGTGAACGCGTTGTTGGGTAAAGGCAGCGAATTTGAAGGTAAGTTAACCTTTGAAGGCACGGTTCGTATCGACGGTCGGTTCAAAGGCGAAATCTTTAGCGAAGACACCTTGATAGTCGGTGAAAGTGCCCAGGTGACAGCCGAAATTCGGGTCGATACCGTGATTATTTATGGCGATGTCATTGGTAATATTTACTCTCGAAGTTGTGTAGAGCTGCATGCACCGGCGCGTTTACGAGGAAATATTGTCACACCGAATCTCCAGGCCGACAAAGGAGTGATTTTTGACGGAAACGTCAAAATGCAGGAAGACACGCCCCCTCCAAGACCGTCGATTCAACGGGGCCACGACGCCTTTGGCCCCCCCGAAACCCAAGCGGCACCCCCTCGATATCCCGCGTTGCCTGGGGAGGACGGCGCGTGAGCCAGCCTGATTTGTTTGCGCCGGAAGTACTTGCCAAAGTCCGCGAATTTATGTCCACCGGGATCCCGTTCAATGCGGTTTTGGGGATTGTTTTGGAACAATTGTCCAAAGGACATGCGGTGTTACGGATTCCGTTCCGGGATGAGTTGATAGGCGATCCATTTCGTCCGGCCATCCACGGCGGGGTGATCAGCGCACTCGTCGATACCGCGGGAGGTGCGGCGATGTTCAGCGTCGTCAATCTCACGGATCGGTGCAGTACCGTTGATTTTCGTGTCGATTTTCTGCGGCCAGCCGGCAAAGCCGACCTGATTGCGACAGCCGATGTGGTGCGGGTCGGAAACCGGATGGGTGTCACACGGGTCACGGTGATGGGTTGTGATCCCCCGGTTCAGGTTGCCGAAGGCACATGTGTTTATAACGTACGCCGCGGTTCACCGTCGGATAACCCGGTGGGTTGACCCAACAGTTGGGCGAGTTCCAGAGCAGTCTGTTGGGCGTCGTGCAACGTCACCGACACGCCGCGAGGGCTTCCTCCCACCGTTTCCCTACCTCCCCAACCGATTCCGAGGCGTGGATAGATAGCCATGAGCCCCCCTTGCCCAAAACATTCTGTTGCAACTTGTAGATTAGGACACCCTACGGTAATTTTGCGCAGTCGCGACGACCAACTGACCACCACGGGAGCCCAGCGGTACCAAAGGTCAAATCCCCAGACCGAACCTTTTACCAATGCCACCCTTTTGGGCGGTGTTTCGCCGGGTTGAACCGGTGAGTCGGCCATTTCTCCCAAAATTTGGGTTCCGTCGGGATAAATCAGAAGAACCAACGCTTTTTTTGCCTGCTGTTGGCGTGATTTTTCCATTCCCAACACATTCCGCACCTTTTCCGCCGGCAACCCAACTGTCAGCAACTCCACCATTTTGTCGATGCCCAGCAGAAATCCTTCTTGTCCTCTGGGCAATTGTGTCTGGTTAAATGCCAGCAGAGCGGTTCCCAATGGTTCCCGCGTCAGATCCATGCCGATCGGATCCCGATCATACCGGTCTACCAACGTATAAAATGTGTCGGAAATACAGGATCGGTCGACAAGTCCGGCTAATGCCACAATCGCCAACACCGCGTCGGCGTCTGGAGTACCGGTCACCACAAACCGGGGATCCTCTTTTCGTTGGCCAAAAAACTCCCCACAAGCACGAATCGCGACTCCGGATCGGTGTGACTCGGTACCATGATGGTCCATCGCCAGTGGTCCCAATACCGATCCATATCCCCCAAAAGCACACTCTATGGGTTCATACCCCGCGTCACGTAACCGACAGGCATCGGAGTATGAATCGGTATAAAATACTTCCACTCGATTGGCCAAACGAGACATCATTACTCACTTTGTGGCGTTTATGTGAACAGATTATGGGGCTGTCCCGGCGGGAAGGCAGGTAACGGTCACCGTCAGCTTGTCGATTGCCGCCCCAAGAAAATCATTATTCGATCCATCTTTTGTATCAAATCGAAACATCAATCGAACCGGTTGATCCAACCACGGCGTCAATTCGATTCCATCAACGGTTGTCCAAATGGCACCCGTGGGTTTGCCGTCAGCTCCCGATGTCCACCACGTGGGCAAAAGCCACGCACTATCCCAAACCACCACCGCTTCTCCGGTTTGGGGGACCACCGCCGCGGTGAGCCGGTCCCAATCGGCATTGGGATATTCGCCCGCCGAAAATTCGTTGGCAAGAAAGACCTGAAATGACCATTCAATGTACCCCGCGCCGGGAAGAATGATGGGCGCCGTGAGAATTTCCGCATGATTCCGGCTGCTTCCGGTTTGATACGTCTTTTTTGCTGGGTCGCCATAATACAAACTTCGCACCCCGTCATTGGCGACAACTTGACTTAACTGCCAGGTCACCAGGTCTCCTTGGGGCACATCATCTTGAACCGTAAACCCCGCCAGAGCTAGGTCCGACTCGAACGATTGTTCATAAATCACAGTTTTGCAGCAACCTGGACCATCTACGTACTGGAATTGGCACATGCCATCGACACACGCTTCCGTGGTGCAAGCATCGTCCTTGTCATCACAGTCGTCATTTGTGGCACAACATAGATTCGTAAACGTACATTCGTTGGCCAAACACTGGTCTACGGTGCAGGGTTGTTCATCGGAACATTCGCTGTTGCTGTTACAACAATCCGGCAATGGGTCGTGTTGGCATGGCCCCCCTACGGCGGGACACCAGTCGGCGGTACACGGGTTGTCATCGTCACACGCGGCGTCATCCATACAACAATCTTCTTTTTGTGTGGTTTCGCAAAACCCGGCGAGCAGTACGAAGCAGATATCCTGGGTGCACGGATCCCCATCATCACATTCTTCGTTGGTCAAACAACATGCCGGTTTAGGTGGATGCGCACACAACATGCTGGAACACACGTCGTAGGTGCATTCATTGAGGTCATTACACAGCGTGTTGTCTTCACCGCAGTAATAAGGATGCAGTTTATATGCGCACGCCCCCGCAACACATTGCTCCAGTGTCGCAACAACCCCATCATCGCAATCGTTGTCGGTGGTGCATTCTAGGGGGACACAGTTGCTGGTCACCACAATGTCGTCCAAATAGACCCCATCATAGGTGTTGTTTTTGCTGTTGACGGTATCGAATTTGAACAGAATCCGAACGGTTTCACCGGAAAACGCGTGCAGAGGTACGGTGATATCGGTCCATTGAAACAGGGAAACGGCGGCTTTTTCCCAAAGAATGACGGTACTTTGGTCTTGCCGTTCGATGAGGATGTACAACTTGTCGTAAAAAAGGCCGGCTTCCACGCCGAGATAGGCCCGTAAACTGAGGGTGCTGCGGACACCGGCGGGCACCACAAATTGTGGACTGCGGGCGGTGCCGGTGGACGCGGTGGATGTTTCGTAATTCCACGCGGTGGAGCTTCCGTAATATAAGCTTCCATCAGAGTCACTTTTGGGTCCTTTTGTTACCTGCCAACCCACATCAGGATGGGTGTTGGTCCACTCAAATCCCTGCACCGTCAGATCTTCAAAGTCAGCCGCCAACAGTGTTTGGTCGACGGTGCAACAACCTTCGGCTCCCGTGGGGAGTTGGGTACACCATCCATCGATGCAGGTGTCGTTGGCGCACCTGTTGCCCACACCACAGTCGGTGTCTTTAAAACAACAGATGGTTTTGGATTGGCAACTGCCGTCAATACATTGTGTGAATGAACAATTGTCTGGATTGGTGCAATCGGCATGGGAAACACAACAGGCAGGCGGCGGAATCAAGGTGTTGACACACGTTCCCGCAACACACCGGTCCTCGGTGCAGTTGTTCAAATCGGAGCATTGGTAATCGGCAACACAACAATTGGATTGGGAAACCAACACGAACTGGCACGTAAATTTGGTGCAGGTGTCCGTGGTACAAGCATTGTTGTCGTTGCACTCCCCGGCCGTAGTGCAGCAGCCTTCTTTGGGGGTATAAACAAACGAGCAGCCTGTTTGAGGGTTACAGGCATCTTCCGTACATGGCGAGCCGTCATCACAGGTTACCGAAGCAAAAACACACTGGTTGGTGTTTTTGTCGAGGTAAGAAACCGTACATTTGTCGTCATCGGTACAATCCGGAGGTTGCCCGGTATCTCCCATATCGTTGGCGATATCCGCCGGACCACCATCAACCGCGTCGTTGGTGTCGTTGGTGTCGTTGGGAGGGGTCATATCGCCGGGAACCACCACGTCGGCAATGCCGTCGGGGTTATCGCCGAAGTCAGCGGAGGTCTGGTCGACAGCAGCCAGGCTGTCGGTCACATCTGCTGTGTCATCGGAAAGTTCTCCGTCGGTTGTGACAATGGCGTCGGTTCCTTCTACACTATCCTGGGAATCCAATGCGGAGGTACCCGGGTTATCGGAATTACATGCCGCAGCCCACAAAAGCAGAGTAATCAAAACATGGATACGTTGGCGGCAATCATTTCGAGTTCCCATCGCGGTTTAGCTTAGCGACAACAGTCACAAATTCCAAGGCGGCTTCTTTCAAATGGAACACAACCTGATTCAATCCTGCACCAAACCGGTCCGGTTTATGATGATGGCGGTTGGCATGTTGATGCTGACACAATGCCAATCCCAACCTCCTTCCGAAACTTCCGATCCCGTCGTCATACAAACCGCGGTGCCGCTAACCCGGGGATCGGCGGAAAATCCATTACCGGTCGTGTCGACAACCAGTGCCGGCACACCCCAGGACGGAGTTCCGGATGACCAATGGACCCAAGCCCAGTCCTCACGAGGGGCGGCGTCTGTTATCAACACGGCACCAACCTTGCCGCAGGCTCCGGAGGCACCCACTGCACAGCCCGCGGTATTTACCCCACCCAAACCGGCTTTTCCCACAGACTATCAGCCCGGCAAAGCCAAACCATTTCGGTGGGTAAAGGCGCCGAATGCAGCGTATTCGATTTTGGCTACCGAAGTGACGGTTGCCCAATTTTTTGCTTGTATTACCGCCGGAATTTGCAAAACCGATACGATTACGCCGACTTCAGACTTTGGACCCACATGCAATTATGGCCGTAAAGACGCGGGAAATCACCCCATCAACTGCATCAATTACCTAGGCGCCGAGCAGGTGTGTACCTTTGCCCAAGGGCGGATCTGCACCGACCAGGAATGGCTTTCGGCCTGCGCCGGGCCGCAGGGGCGGGCATTTCCCTATGGGGACCAGTTCGATTTAACCCGCTGTAATATGCAAAGTGAATCGAGCAAAGTCGAAGGCCGCCCGTTGGAAACAGCGCCGGTGCAAAGTTACAAAATGTGTACCGGCGGAATCGAAGGGCTGTGGGATATGTCGGGCAATGTCAACGAATGGGTCAATGGATGTAAAGGAAATTATTGCAAATTTTTGGGAGGTGGGTATTTGGGTAACGACCCCGTGCATCATTTCAATTCCTGTAGCGGCGTATGTGCAGGAAATCAAAAAGAATTTTCTTCCGCAACCATCGGCGTGCGATGCTGTCGGGACGACGGCTGAAATCGTGTAACCGATCTGCTTTTTTGGACTTGCACACGTTCTGATCGTGATCTATAAATCAAGACGCTCGTTGAGCGTTCCGAAAAAATTCATTCAGCAGCGGGAGGTAATGATGAAGGAGACCGATTGGGAGAAACATCGTGCGGCCATCGATGCGATTCCGGCCGACGAGGTGGTACCTCCAAAAATACCGACAGCGACGTATTTGCAAGAGGCCAACGATTTGTTGATCGTGACCCGAGAATCGGAAATTTTTGAGTCGTTGCGGAAAGTTAATGTCGACGTCAATACGTTGGAAGCATTGGAGCCCGCCATTGTGATTACCCGGGACCGGCAGTCCGAATGGGTGGTGGTGCGGGACCGGACCAAATCGGAATTGCAAGTGCAGCGTGAAGAAGAAGGGCGGCAACTGCGATCCGAACTCATCAAATCGGGTCGGTGGCATTTGCGAAAAGACAACCAGGCCCAAAGTGTATTGGATGCCATTGCCGAAGGGGAAGGAGTCGACGATTTAATCCAAGATCTCGACAACTTGGCGAAGTTTGTGGAAACCCATCATCCCTATTTTGCGAAGGACCAAACCTGGGATTGGAAAACCAAGGTTGAAGATGCGCGAACCCTCGCATCGACTATTCGTGCCGGAAAAAGCAGTGTGGTCGTTGATTTGACCCAGGAAGAGGCAAAAGAAGCACGAGACCGGGCGTTTACGTATCTGGATGGCATTGTGACGGAAATCCGCGAAGGAGGGCGCTGGGCGTTTCGTGATGATGCTGTGCGGCGAAGTTGGTTTGGTTCGTCCTACTTGAGACGAGCGCGGGCCGCGGCGCGAACCGCCGATCAGAAATCGAAAGATATCACGACAAACAGTGGATGATCCGTCCTTACGGGTCCGCGACAACAAACCCCTGTCGCGCGACGACCCACCCCTGTCGCGCGCCGACCCACCCCTGTCGCGCGAGCAAAATCCCTGTCGCGCGCCGACCCACCCCTGTCGCGCGCCGACCCACCCCTGTCGCGCGCCGTCCCACCCCCGTCGCGCGAGCAAAAAATCAACGCGGAAAGCTTATGAGTTTGTGAAAAAATAGCTGAACGAACTTGGACGGATGCTTTTGTCCCCGCTGCCCAGAAAAAAACCTGCGCCATATTCCCGATATGACTCGGTTTT
>JABWCM010000273.1 GCA_013360285.1 Myxococcales bacterium | reverse complement strand
TCTGGTGCGAATCGGAAATACGTTTCCCAATGTGCCCAGAGAATCGATTCGGGTGTTTATTACGGGTTCCGGCGGTGGGCCGATAGCCGAGCATCTCGGTGCAAAATTTGTACAGGAAGTCAACTCGGTCACTATGGCGGTGGAGGCGTTGCATCCGGATGTCGGGAGTGTCATTGAACTCGGGGGACAAGACGCCAAAATCATCATCTTTAAATTAAATGAAGAAACCGGCGATAAGCAGGCGCTCACGTCGATGAACGACAAATGTGCTTCCGGGACGGGAGCCACCATCGACAAATGTATGATCAAAGTCGGGATGCCATCTTCGGAGGTGTCGGTGCTGCATTTCGACGAGACTAAGTTACATCATGTGGCCGCAAAATGTGGGGTATTTGCGGAAACAGATATCGTTAACTTAGTAAAAAGCGGCATTCCGTCGCCCGAAATCATGTGTTCATTGGCCGATGCCATTGTAATGCAAAATCTAAGCGTTTTGACGCGCGGCAACACGTTGCGGCATCGGGTGTTGCTGCTCGGTGGACCCAACACCTATCTACCGTTTTTGCAGGAATGTTGGCGCAAACGGATACCCGAAACCTGGGACGAACGTGGTTACGCCTACCCCAAAGATGTGCCGGTTGAAGAACTCATTTATGTGCCGGAAAACGCCCAATATTACGCGGCATACGGCGCGGTGCTTTATGGGATGCACGAGCCGGCGCATGTGGGTATCTATCGTGGGTTGCAGCATCTGCGGCAGTTTATTGAAGTAGGCCGCAAAGCGAAATTGGGAGAAAGCGCGGGTCCACCGCTTGTTGAGACCGGAAATGAGCTGGAACAATTCCGCGAGTTGTACAAAATCCCCAAATTTCAGCCCACCGTGTTGGAAAAAGGGCAGATGGTTCGGGCGGTCATCGGTTTGGATGGGGGAAGTACGTCGTCCAAAGCGGTTTTGGTGGATGAATCGGGGAGGATTCTGAAAAAAGAGTACGTGTTGTCCAAGGGGAATCCCATTCAGGACATGAAGGATATGTTGGCGGCGCTCAAGGCGTATGTGACCCAGCAGGGTGCGTATCTGGAGGTGTTGGGTTTTGGGGCAACCGGATATGCCGCGGACGTCTTGCAGGAGACCTGTAAGGCCGATGTCAATGTTGTTGAGACCGTCGCCCATATGATGAGTGCGGTCCACTACTTCGGGGACGTCGATGTGATCTGTGATATTGGTGGGCAAGACATCAAAGTGTTGTTCATGCGGAACGGCGATATTCGAAACTTCCGGTTGTCGAATCAGTGTTCCGCGGGCAACGGCATGTTGTTGCAAGCGATGGCGGACCAATTCGGCATATCCGTTTACGATTATGCCGACAACGCGTTTAAGGCGACGTTGAGCCCCAAATTCTCCTATGGGTGCGCGGTATTTCTTGATTCGGACCGGGTCAATTTTCAAAAAGAAGGATACGCCAAAGAAGAACTGTTGGCCGGTTTGGCAATGGTCCTGCCGAAAAATGTGTGGCAGTACGTGGTGCAGATACCGCGGATGGCGGAGTTGGGGCGTAAGTTTGTGTTGCAAGGAGGGACCCAACACAATCTTGCGGCAGTCAAAGCGCAGGTTGATTACATCAAAGAGCGGGTTCCAGACGCGGAGGTATTTGTGCATCCCCACACAGGGGAAGCCGGGGCCATCGGGGCGGCGATGGAGACGTTGCGGGTTGTAAAGAGGCGTGGATATTCGACATTTATTGGAATGGATGCTGCGATTTCGCTCAATTACCAGACCCGCAATGACGAAAGTACACGGTGTAATTTTTGTCCAAACAATTGCAGCCGGACCTTTATTGATGCGGTTACGCCAAATGGAGACACCAGTCGGTATATCAGTGGCTTCAGTTGTGAAAAAGGGACTGTTGAAAGCCTGGATGCACTCAAAGTGTTACAGAAACAGCGTAATGACCTGAAAAAAGTATATCCGAACCTGGTGGATTACGAAGCGAAGCTTGCGTTCCGCCATTTTTACGACCAAGAGCCGATGCCGCAGTCGAATACCCTCATTGATGACGTGGTGGTGGAAAGAGGACTGCTCGGTAAGGTGACAAGAAAACCGATTCGGCGTGGGTTTCGTCGATCCTCGGATGCGAGCTGGAAACAACGTTCTGAAATCCGGATTGGGATTCCCAAGGTGCTCAATATTTGGAGGACCGCACCGTTTTGGCGGACCTATTTGGAAACCGTTGGTATCGCGATGAAAAACGTGGTGTTTTCGGAGGATACCAGCGAAGAAATGTGGGTGGAAGGTGGCAAATATGGGTCGATTGACCCTTGTTACCCATCCAAGGTGGCCCAAGCACATATCCACAACCTGCTGTTTCATAAACATTCTGACGACAAACCGCTACATTATGTGTTTTTTCCGTGTATTACCCACGTTGAAACACCGCTTGTGGGTCTTATGGACACGGCCGCATGCCCGATCGTGGCCGGTGCACCTGAAGTGATGAAAGCCGCGTTTACCAAAGAGGTGGATTTCTTTGCTACTCGTGGGATTACGTATCTCAACCCGGCGATTCCGTTTACGGAACCGAATCTGGTGAAGCGGAGGATGTTCGAGACATTCGGACCGCTGCTTGGAATGACGGAAGACGAAAATGATTTTGCGGTGGCCTGTGCATGGAAGGCATTGAGAGAGTTCGACCGAATCATGGAAGAGAAGGGGCGGCAGATCCTGGAGCAGGTTGAGGCGGACAACAAAATAGCGTTGTTGTTGATTGGGCGGCCCTATCATTCCGATCCGGGGTTAAACCATTCGGTGATGGATGAGTTTCAGGTGCTGGGTTACCCCGTGTTGAGTATGCGATCGATTCCGAAAGATCCCAAGTGGTTGCAGCGATTTTTCCAGGCGGATTTGGACAAGGGGCTTATCACCCATCCGCTGCAGGTCAACGATGTGTGGCCGGAAAATTATAGCGCCAACAGCGTTCAGAAAGTGTGGTCAGCCAAATTTGCGGCTCGGCATCCCAACGTGGCCGTGCTGGATTTGTCGAGCTTCAAGTGCGGGCACGATGCGCCGACATATGGGCTCATCGACAGCATCATTGGGACGGCGGGAACCCCGTATTCGGCGCTACATGATATTGATGCGAACAAGCCGGGGGGATCGATCAAAATTCGGGTAAAAACCTACGCACATACGTTGAGTTTACACGAAGAACGGCTGGCCGACATCGCGCGTAAACGGGCGGAGTTGCAGCAGCGGATGGATGAAAAACGCCTGATGTTGTTGGAACTAAAGAAAAAACAACAAATCGAAAGAATGGGCGCCGCGGATCCGGAGATCATTCGGCAGTTGGAAGAAATGCAGAAAAAAGTGGCGGCGTATCGGCCGGCTGGGCCTACGACTGTGGAGCCGCAGCAAGTAGCGGGTACGGTAGTGACACTGGATCGGCTGTCGGCGAAACGTGCGGGGGCCAACGCGGCACAGGCCGGGGCATCCCATGTTGATATTGAGTCGTTAAAACACAGTATTCGTAAACGTAATACGATGAATCAGGCCGCTGGTTGATGGGCCAAATGTTGACATCTTGTGGACAATTTCTGAGGAAAAACAAATGAATACAGCAAGTTATGACAATGTTTCGGGCATTTCGCAAGACGATTTGGCTCACTTGGGGATCGACCTGGACGGTGATTTTGATATTGATGCCGCGCTCTTAGCGTTCGAACAGGAAGAGAAGCGGAAACTCGGCCTGCACAATGAAGCAGACAAAGAACAGTGGACCGACGCCAATCCGCAGACGTTTACGTCGGCTCAACGGGCGCATACAACGATTCTCGTCGGTGGATTAACCATGGCCCATGATTTTCTGATTCAGCAGGGATTACGGGGTGTTGGGTACAACATGGTGTGCCTGGACGTGCCGGATACCGATGCGCTTCGGTATGGCAAAGAATTTGGAAACCGTGGGCAGTGTAATCCCACGTATTTTACGGTGGGAAATCTGGTCAAACATCTGGATGGGCTTCGTAAACAGGGGGTGCCGACGAAGGAGATCATTGAAAATTATGTGTTTGTGACCGCGGGGGCGTGTGGGCCTTGTCGGTTTGGCACCTACGTGACGGAGTATCGCAAGGCATTACGGGATGCGGGTTTCGATGGGTTTCGGGTGATGTTGTTCCAGCAGCAGGGGGGGTTAAAGCAGGCGACCGGTGATGACCGGGGACTGAAGTTTGACGGGGCGTTTTTCCGGGCGGTGGTGAAAGGAATCGTTGCCGGTGATGTGCTCAATGCGTTGGGGTATCGGATCAGACCGTATGAGGTGGTGCCGGGGAGTACCGATCAGGCGTTGGAAGAATGTAAACGGCTGTTGGGGATTGCGTTGGAGAGCGGCAGTGGGTTTGTGGCGGCGTTGTGGAAGTGCCGGCGTGTGTTGGCGAAAGTGCAAGTGGACAGGACGATTGCCAAACCAAAGGTGGCAGTGATTGGTGAATTCTGGGCGATGACCACCGAAGGGGACGGAAACTACAGAATGCCGCGGTTTTTGGAGTCGGAAGGGGCGGAAGTGGACGTGCAACTCGTGACGGCGTGGCTTTTGTTTATGCTGTGGGAAAACGTTCACGACACCGAAGATCGGATGACGTTGCGACAAGAGGATGAAGGAAGAAAAGGGACACGCAACGTCGATACCCGCAAAAAGTTGTTGAAGTTACGCGCGGGTGATGTGGTGGTTCGTACAATTTTTCAGTCGGTCGCCAATATTTTAGGGCTGCATGGGTATCATTTGCCGGACATGCACGAGGTCGCCCATGTCAGTCGAGCGTTTTACAATAACAATCTGCGAGGCGGCGAAGGGCATATGGAGGTGGGCAAACTGATTCTGAACGTGATGCACAGCAAAGTGAACATGACGTTGAGCATCAAGCCCTTCGGTTGTATGCCGTCCAGTGGGGTGAGCGATGGTGTCCAGAGTTTTATTACGGAATTGTATCCGCAGGCGATCTTTTTGCCGATCGAGACCACGGGCGATGGTGCGGTCAATGTGTATAGCCGGGTTCAGATGATGTTATTTAAGGCAAAACAGCAGGCGCAGAGGGAGCAGGATGAAGCCTTGGCTGCCAACGGGATGACCAAAGATGACCTAGCGGTGATGGTTAAACGTTTCCCCTGGCTCAACAACGCGTTGTTCAAGGCGCCGCATCACTATGGCTCGTCTGGTGCCGATGTTGCAATGGCTGCCGGGAAGTTGCGACACCCCCTGAAGAGTCTCAAGGAAGTGTTTGACAAATGGCGGACACCGGAACAGTCATCTGTTGCGCAGGTGACGGCCGTTTTGGCGGCGAAGCGGGCGTCCGCAAAGTTGCCGTCGGTGCATCAAGCCGCAGCGTAGGCTTCTTCACATATCTTGGCGGTACGAAAACAACAAGAATCTATTTCTGCCCTTTTTGACCCCTTCTTTTTTTTTCCAAAACGCAGCAACAAATTTCTTCGTGCTTCGACCTGGCACTTGTTTCGGGGTCGTCGTGGGTTTCGTCAACCTCGGCGGTCTCGACCGAATACCAACCAGGAAAAAATCATGGGAAATTCGCTCGTTACAATGATGAACCACGTGTCTCAGAACGTGTCTCGCAACTGCGGTGGTTTGTTGACCAAAGCGCAGTTGATTCCGGTCGAAAGTCACACATGGCAGACATTAGATCGCCCGGGGTTGGGCCCGGTGACGTTGATGTTCAATCCCGCACGTGTGCAATGGTCGCACCAGGTGAACTGGGATTCGCAGAAAAATGCGGCGTCGGATAGCGCTGCGAAATCCTTCGGGGGGAGCCAAGGGCGGACGGTGACGTTGGAAGACATCCGGTTTGACACCTTTGAGCGCCGGGCCAACGTACGGCTTGAGTTTATCGACCGATTGGAGTCGCTGTGTCAACGAGCGCATGAGGAAGACCACGCTCCGCCGTACGTGTTGTTTGTTTGGGGCGAGTTTGGTGCGACGGTGGACAAATACAACGTGCCGCTGTTCGTGGTGCAGGGGTTGAATGTGAGCTATACGATGTTCGGCCCCGATGGAACGCCTTATCGAGCGGTTGTTAAATTAACTTTGCAGGAAGCTACACCCCCGGAATGGCAGGCGTATCTTCGTGGAAACCGGTCCCCTGATCACGCAAAACAAATCACGGTTCGCCGTGGAGACACACTCGCAACCATTGCCCACAAAGCGTATGAAGATGCCGGGCAATGGCGGCGGATCGCTATGGCCAACAACATTGATGATCCCCTAGATCTGGCGCCGGGGATGGTGTTGATGATTCCGCCTATCTTAAAGTAGGAACCCTTAGATTCACGTGCATTTTTCGCAAGTTAGCGGGCGAGAGTGGAGAAGGTCGGTGTTGCCGCGGGTTTATTTGCACAAAAATCCACAGTCCGTTTGACATTCCGTAACACATAACCCGTCCCAACTGGTGTTGCAGCAGAACGAATCTTTGGCGCAGACGCATGCTTCACAGGCGCAACCGCCGCAACCCGGTTGTGCGTGGGTGCGGCACCCTTGGCCGCCGGAATTGAAACAGTGAGCGCCACATTTGGTGCGGCATTGATTGATACACAAACTGTCCCACGACGTGTTGCAACAGAACGAGTCCAGAGCGCAGACACATTTTTCGCAAGCGCAGCCACCACATCCCGTCTCATTTTGAATGCTTGCGGTGCAGCCGGCACCTCCGGGCACGCCACAGGCGTATCCGCAGTCGTTTTTACACTCGGACGCGCAAATGGAGTCCCAGGCGTTGTTGCAGCAGTAAGGGTCCATCGCACACACACAGGCTTCGCAGCCGCATCCGGCACACCCCTTGGTGCCGGTTTGGGCCACGCAGGGGTCTTTTTGACATCCCTGGCACGGATCGGTCTTACACTCGGTAACACAAAGTGAATCCCACGATGTTTGACAGCAAAATGGGTCGATGGCGCATACGCAGGCCTGGCACGTGCAGCCGGAACAACCGGGTGTGGTTGCGGTTGTGCATCCGTCAGCCCCGCCGCAGGTGTTGGTTCCTGGTTTGCACGTTCCATTTTGGCATACATCGCCGGAAGTGCATGCATTTCCATCGTTGCATGTGGCGCTGTTGGGGGTGTACGTACAGCCGGATGCCGGGGTGCAACTGTCGTTGGTGCAGGGATTGTTGTCATTACACGTAATGGACGTGCCGGAGCAGGTGCCGCTTTTGCATGAGTCGCTGGACGTACAGGCGTTGTTGTCGTTGCATGCAGCCGTGTTGTTTGTAAACACACAGCCACCTGAAGAGCTGCACGTATCGTTGGTGCAAGGGTTGTTGTCGTTACAAGTCGTTGGCGTTCCGGAGCAGGTGCCATTTTTGCATGAGTCGTTGGAAGTGCACGCGTTGTTGTCGTTGCATGCTGAAGTGTTGTTTGTGAAAACGCACCCGGTTTGTGGGCTGCACGAGTCGTTGGTACACGGGTTGTTGTCATTACAAACGGTAGTCGTTTTGCCGGCACAGGAACCGTTTGTGCACGCATCACCGGTAGTGCAGGCGTTTCCATCGTTGCATGCTGCTGCGCTGGGGCTGTAGTTGCAGCCGGTGTCGTGTTTACAGCCGTCGTCGGTACACGGATTGTTGTCGTTACACACCAACGTGGTGCCGCCTTTGCATTGGCCGGCCGTACAACTGTCGTTGGTAGTACAAAAACTTCCATCGCTACAAGGCTTGGTGTTGTTTTTATATACGCAACCCAGCGTGATGTCACAACTGTCATCGGTACACGGGTTGGTGTCGTCGCATGGCTTCGGAGTGCCTTTACAGGTGCCCACGGAGCATTGATCATCGGATGTGCAGGAATTGTTGTCGTTGCAGAAATCTGTGTTGGGCGTAAACGTACATCCGGTATCGTGTTTACAGCCGTCGTCGGTACACGGATTGTTGTCGTTGCAGGTTTTCAGTTGGCCTTTGCATACGCCGTTGGCGCAGGTATCCGCCTCGGTACAAAAACTGCCGTCATTACAAGGTGATGTTGTGGGTGTGTGAATACATCCGAGGGAAATATTACAAGTGTCGATGGTGCATTGGTTTGCGTCATCGCAGTTAACGGAGATTCCGGCACATTTACCATTGGAGCAAACATCCCCCGTGGTACACGCCGATCCATCGTCGCAGGGCAATGTCGTGTTGGTGTTGATACATCCTGTGTCATGTTTACACGTGTCGTCGGTACACGGGTTGTTGTCGTTACAATTCTGGACCGGTCCGCCCTTACATATGCCGTTTGTGCACACATCGTTGGTTGTACAGAAGCTGCCGTCGGAGCAGGGCAGGGCATTGTTGGTGTAAATACAACCCTGGCCGGGGTTACAACTGTCGGTTGTGCACGGGTTGTTGTCGTCGCAACTATTGGATTTGGGTTTGCAGATGCCGCCGCTACACTGGTCGCCTTCGGAGCAGGCGTTTCCATCGTCGCACGGACCGGTGTTGTTGGTGTGGGTGCATCCTGTGTCGTGTTTACAGCCGTCATCGGTACACGGATTGTTGTCGTTGCAATTCGTAGTGGAGCCCGGGGTACATTTGCCGTCTTTGCAAAAATCGCCTTGTGTACAGAAACTGCCGTCGGAACAGGGAGTTGTGTTGTTGGAATACACGCATCCTTTTGTTGGGTCGCAAAATTCGTTTGTGCAAGGATTGTTGTCCTCGCAGTTTACCGGTGTGCCGGCGCACTCCCCGCCTGTACATGTATCTCCTGATGTACAAGCGGAGCCATCGCTGCAAGGTGCGGTCGTGTTGGTGTAGACGCACCCCGTGTCATGTTTGCATGCATCCGTCGTGCACAGATTGCCATCATCGCAATTGAGCGTGCCGGAGCCTTTGCAGACGCCGGCGGTACACGTATCGCCCGTTGTGCAGAAACTCCCGTCAGAACATGGCAGGGCGGTTGGTTCGTGAGTACAGCCGGTTTCTGTGTCACAAGTGTCGTTTGTGCAAGGATTTTCGTCGTCGCACATCACGGTAGTCGCCCCGGTACAAATGCCGTCGATGCAGGATTCGCCCTGT
>JABWCM010000022.1 GCA_013360285.1 Myxococcales bacterium | reverse complement strand
GAGAGCTTCCACCTTGGCGCGCACGATTTCCTTTGCTCGCTCGGTGCCAAAAAACTCCCAAGCGACCTCGTCAAGATGAGAAAGGTGTTTGTCGCAGAACTCCAGAAATCGGTCGCGTTCAAAACGTTTTCGTGCGATATCGGCGTAAGCGCTGAGTCGTTCTCGGAATGGGAGGTCTTTTTTCTGGATTTCGTAAAATGGCGCCCAGTCAAGGTTCCATCGCATCGGTCTTTTGGTTGCGGCACAGAAAACCGACCATCTGATCATGTTTTTTACCATGTCGGGGAAATGGTAGTGCAGTGACGTTACCTGAAAGTCCGGGCACGCGTTCGCAAAGTCGATCGGATGGAACTGACCGTCTTTACGCATCGCCTCACAGGAGTTGAATTCCCACCCGAAAAACGCATTGATGGTCAATGTCATGTCGCTTAGCAGTTGCCATTCATCCGCGTCGCAAAAGAAAAAGGAAACGGTGTAGCGTGCGTGAAGCGGTGCGGTTGGGTCATAGCGGACGATTTTCATCTGTGGCCCGATACCGATCACCCGAACAAACAAATCAAATGGTTCAATCGCGTGTTGTAGATGCATGACTCGCGTCCCGCTTTCTTCGTAGGCGCGGTAAAGAGCCGCGGTATCGTCGACCCGGGAGACACCTACCCATGCACCGCCATCGTATGGTTTCATGTACAAGGGGTAACCGACTTCTTCGCCAACCGAACCGAGGTCAAAAAGACGTGCATAACGGCTCAAAGTAGGCTGTACGTCGGCGTGTGGAACATGTTCTTTAGGGGGGACAAGCCAGGTTTTCGGGATGGGTAACCCTAGGTGCATCATCGCACAATAGGTAGAGTGTTTTTCCATCGATTGTAGGGACCATGGGTTGTTCAGCACATACAACCCATCCATGATGACCGCTTTTTTGATCCATTCCCGGGACGTATGAAACCAATGTGTCAGTCGGTCGAGTACGACGTCGTAACGACATGGCTGTTGCAGGTCAAACGGCTCAACAGTGACACGCTCGACGTTAAACCGCACATGATCCTTGCCTACTTTCAGAGAAAGATTCAGGCGCTGCATCAACTCTTCATATGCAGCGGGCCAACAAATATCCGCACCCAACGATAATCCGATATTGCGCTCTAATTTTGCCATCACTACACCTCACTATGGTTGGCGGCACTTCTTAGGGCCAGTTGCGTTAAACTGCAAGAGAAACAAACCAATTTGAAACGAAAGGCGGCGGGGCGCAGCGTTTTCAAGTGTGTGAGAGATATTGAGCGTAGTAAATTTTGGATGGCAGTTTACTCATATACCATCCAGAGAGGGCCTGGAAAAAGCCAGGACAAGCCGGTACGCATTCGATCACGCCAGTTTTCCCAGTTATGGCCATCTCGTGCTTCCTCGTATCGCACTGTCATTCCCGCTTCTTGCAAAAGCGGCACAATTGAGCGGTTTTCATAAATGAGTGATTCGTAGATACCACAGCTCAGATACACCTTTTCGGCAGGTCGACCCGGGTTTTGACGAAACGCGTTCACAAACTCGACCACTTTAGCGAAGTTGGGTCCACGTCGGCTTTCACCAATATCGGTAAATGCAAACGATCCCGACTGCAAAAGCAGGCCTCCAAAGACCTCCGGATTACGCCACGCTGTGGAAAGCGAGGCAACGGCGCCGAAGCTTGCGCCCATCAGGCAGCGCCATTTGGGACTGTTATAGACCGGGTAACGACGCTCCATTGTCGGAATCACGTAATCAACGATGAACTGCGCGTGCTGGGAGTTATTGGGATACTCGATCAAACGGTCGGCTGGGTGAGTAAGCGCAGCAATCAGTGGTGTAACCTCTAATCGGTGAATCAGATTGTCCAAAATCGTTTTTAATCGTGCATAACGAAGGTAGTCACCCCCATCGTGAACAACTAGGAGAGGATATCTGCGGGTTTTTCGAAAACGTGCCGGTAGGTATACCGTTACTCGACGTCCGGTTCCAAACGGGGTCCGGGGTATGACAATGTGTTCAACCGTTCCTTCACGCGCTTCAGGATCGTTTTCCGTCCAATCCGGAGCGGTGTACCCATGAGCCTGGCACACGGAATTTGCCCCAAATGGGTCATGTGCAAGCAAAGGATTTAGTGGATCGCGTATCCACTCCACTTTTCCATCAATTTCTGTCTCGATCTTGTATTCTACGCGTGACCCTTGTGGAAGCTCGATGATGTGGTACCAAAGGTCGGTTCCTTGAACCCGAATGAACGGTTGGGCTGATGGCAGCCCGTATACCCAGTGGCGCAGCCGCACTTCGGTTGCTTCGCCGACATAAACAAAAGTCGTATGGCTTCCTTCAATGATCGGAAAGGTGTTTTCGTTGAGAAACGCGTCGACTGTAGATGTTTTCGTCGCAATTTCATGAATTAGCTTGTGAATTTTCAGAGACATGAAGGCTCCAAAGGTCCAAGCGTTCCGTCCTGCTGCAACTGAAGGGTGTCAGCCCCAGCGGTTGCGCGACGACCATCAAACGCAATTCGACATCTTTCGTTCATGGCAACACACGCGGCTGGCGCAAAGCGGCGGGAAAACAGCAGTACTCGCCGTTTATCGTCCAAATTGAGTCGCCGTTTTGCGTGAGGCAGGAGCACGACGTTGTGAAAAAAGCCGAGTCCGCGATCGAGAACTTCTGCATTTCCAGGGCCTTGAGGCGGATGGTCGTGAAACAACACGATCCGATCCGACAACGCCATGGAGCCTGCTGACCAGGCAAGAATTGGTTTCTGGCGAAGTTCGGCGGCGATATGAAACAATCGCAGTCGGTTTAGCAGCGTGACCACATTGCCTCCGGATATCGCTATGGCGTTGCAATTGTTCAGAATGTCCAAGACTTCACGTATTTGCTTTGCAAGATGAGGTCGTGTCCACGGTTGGACTCGGTCTTCGAACTCGTTGCGCACCTCGGTTGTCAGCCTAATGTGCTCCTCGTCGAGGGCTCGAATCGCTAAAATAGCGGAGTCGAAATGTAAATTTACGAGATCAGTAGGCAGGCGCACCTCTTGTAGTTTACGCGCCGCCCCCAACGTGTACTCCAGGCGTACACGATATAGATCCTGGAGGTGGCGAAGGCGATCCTGTTTTTGGCGGTGTTCGCGAAAAAGAGACCGGTCTTCTCGGAAAACCTCCTCACATCGAGCGTATAGATTTAAATTGTGCGTCTTTACTTTGAGAGCCTGCTCCAGTTCCTGATCTTCCGCTTCACGTTCTTGCCAACCGGCCGTGATTGTCGCAACTGGGCCACTCACACCGAGGTTTTCCAGTTCATCTCCAACAGTAGGCGCAAGGCGTTGTGGACCGAGAAGAATGCCTACCGCCATTGCTGTTCCTCTTTCTCAAGCCGCAAGTTTGAATTGGCCGTACGTGTTCCAACTCGGTTCATGTCCTGGCGTTTTACGTTGTAGCGAAGCATCTTATGTGACTCGTTTTCATCGGGGACCATACCAGTGCCAAGTTTGAGGTCGACACAAACGTCAATGGTGCACTACACGTGGGTCGGCGACAACCTGTTGTTGCTTCCCAAATTGATTTGACGTTTATTCCAAGCGACACTCTTGCGTGTGTTTGCTGGTCTCATTGTGATACAAAAGGACAGATTCCACTGACGGCTGTCGCTGTCGCCGGGACGAAGCTGCGTTGTTTCGGTGGTCTATGATCCCAACATCACGTCATTTTGTTCTCATGGATTTGAGTAGTTTGGAGACAAATCGATGCATGTTCTGTTCGTGGCTCCCCATTTTCCGGCGTATCAACGCCAGTTTGTACGTGGTCTAAAATCTGTAGGCGCCCGGGTGACGGGAATTGGTGAATCGTCAGTACACCATTTGGATTCCGAGTTAAAAAGCTGGTTACACGGTTATGAACAGGTTTCCAACGTGTGCGATGAAGCCGCTTTGCTCAACGCTGTGCGCCGCGTACAAGCGCGGGAATGGGTTGACAGATTGGAAGCGACCATTGAAGCGCATATTTTGCCCGTGGCACATGTGCGAGCAGAAGCCAAGATTCCCGGGCTTTCCGTGCAGTCGGCGTTGCTGTGCCGAGACAAACCTCTGATGAAAGAATTTCTGCGCGCCAAAGGTATTTCTTCGGCGATGTCCACTGCCGCTTCAAGTGTCGACGAGGTTGTTCAGTTTATTCAAGCAGTCGGTTACCCGGTCATTCTTAAACCACGTGCGGCTGCGGGAGCCTCGGGGACGTGGCGTGTAGACAACGACGCGACTTTGGCCGCTGCCCTTCGGGATTTGGGGGTTGGCGACGGCAACAGCGTAGCGGTAGAAGAATTCATTGAGGGTCATGAAGGGTTTTATGACACGCTGACGGTTCGTGGCAACATTGCGCACGATTTTGTTTCCCATTACTACCCTAATGTGCTCGAAGCGATGCGTACACGCTGGATTTCGCCCCAAATCGTCGTGACCAATCGGATTGATGCCGGTTCTTACCAGGAGCTTCGTCGGTTTGGAGAACGAGTCATTCGTGCGTTGGATATAGATACTGCCGCAACGCACATGGAGTGGTTTTTCGGACCAAAGGGACTTAAATTTTCCGAAATTGGTGCAAGACCTCCCGGAGTGGGGCAATGGGATCTCTACTGTGCTGCGAACGATCTGGATCTTTACCAGGAGTGGGCTTATGCCATAGCTCATGGAGAGGTACAGAATCGTCCATCACGTCGATTTTCTGCTGGAATTATCGCGTTGAGGCCGGATCGCGACGGTCGTATTCGTGGTATCGAGGGGTTTGATGAGCTGCAACGTCGTTTTGGACCCTACATCATTGATGCACATCTCCCCTCCCCAGGAACGCCAACGCAGCCGGTCGAAGCAGGATATATGGCCAATGCGTGGGTTCGACTTCGTCATCCCGATTACGACGTTCTGCGAGAGATGCTGGACTGGGTCGGTACCCATATGCGCGTTAGAGCCGGTTAGTCGTCGTGGTCGAATCCTGGACCAGTTAATCGGAAGCGCTCTTGTTCTTTACTTATCTTAGTTTGTACCTGGGAGTGTCGCCATGAAGGTGCTTTTCATTTCGCCCCATTATCCAGAGGAGATGCAAGAGTTTACCCGTGGTTTGTCTGAAGTCGGCGCGCGCGTATATGGTGTCGGTGATGTGCCGCTTCAGCAAATTCCCTCCCATGTTCGCCGTTATCTTAGTGGGTACATACAAACAGCGAGCCTCTTCGCTGAAGACCGGGCTGTTGCGGACATCGCGCCTGCCGTACGCCATCTTGGGCTCGATCGTGTTGAGTGTTTGTGGGAACCCTGCATTGAACTGGCAGCGAAATTACGCGAACAGTTGGATTTGCCGGGAATGAGGTATGTCGATGCCGTTGCTTTTCGGGATAAAGCGATCATGAAGGAACGTTTGGTGGCTGCCGGGTTGCGTGTTCCTCATTTTGCCCGGGCCTCGACGGCCTCTATGGTGTGGGAAGCCGCGGAGCGTATTGGTTATCCCCTCATCATAAAGCCAATTGCCGGCGCTGGTTCCAAGGATACGTATCGAGTGGAGGACCCTAAAGGCTTACAAGCGGTTCTTGATCTGGTCAAACATGTTCCCGAAGTGAGTGTCGAAGAATATATCGACGGCGAGGAATTTACCTATGACACTGTGTGCATAAATGGCGTGCCGGCGTTTGACAGCGTTGCGCAATATATCCCGAAGCCCATTGAAGCTCGCAGTAAGGAGTGGATTAGCCCAGCGCAGATCGTGTTGCGGGATCCGCACATCCCCCAATTGGAACCGGGGGTGACGCTTGGAAAAAATGTGCTTGTCGCCATGGGGGTTCAAACCGGCTTTACCCATATGGAATGGTATCTTAAGCCCAATGGGGAGGCCGTTTTCGGGGAAATCGGTGGGCGTGCGCCGGGTGGTAAACTTGTGGATCAGATGAACTTTGCCAATGATTTCGACGTGTACCGGGAATGGGCACGTTCGGTTTGTTGGCAGACCTTCAACGCAGATTACAAACGACGTTACCATTGCGGCGCCGTCTTCAAGCGGGCAATAGGTCAGGGCAGAATTTGTGCGATCGAGGGGTTGGACGAAATCCGCCGCCAGTGTGGGCCGTGGCTCGTGGGACTAAACTTACTACCTATCGGCTCCCCGCGTAGGGACTGGCGAAATACCTTGATTTCTGATGGTTGGTTGTTTGTGCGCCATCCTGACTATGCCACCTGCAAGAAATTGGTGGATCTTGCGGTCAGTGACCTGCGGATCTTTGCGCGTTAACTTTTCCGCAACGCAGGCGGCATCCCCGTTTCCAGTTCTTCGAGACTTCCGGCTGTATCCTGCTGTTTTTTTCGTAATACTTTGCTTTTTATGTCAGCACGAAGTTCTTTTCCTGGTTTGGGTGCCAATAGTAGGCCCAAGCTCGCGCCTACAAGCAAACCCGCGCCAAAAATGCCTAGGGCAGGCAGCATGTAGTCATAGACTTGTTTTCGTGTTTCGAGTCCGAACGCGGCCAAAATGTCGTCTTTTCCAAGATCTTTCAAGTTCATGTTTGTTCTCCTTGCGCATTGCGCTACAAATCGTCGTCAGAAGGGCTCGTTGTTAGTGGTGGTGTGGGACGGGTTGCGGCTGCAAGCATTTCGTTGGCGATGGTGCCTGCAGCCATACGCATGCCCGTTACAACGAGGGACCGCGCCAGTCGCGGAGTAAGCCCGCCACCCAGCAAATAACCAACTCCGGCGACGGCAGCCAAAGTAACATAAGGACGGGTAGCAAGGTTGGTGCGCAGGGTATCCCGCACCGTGACAATGATGTTTTGCGCCGAGCCGCGCAGAGCATCTGCTTCCGCGTGAAGCTGACGTGCGCGTTCGCGCAAATCCGCTGCCGTGTCATACGTTTCGCCCATGCTGTCTCCTACCACCGTGATACGATTCGACCGATCATGTACCCCACGCCGACGGCGATTCCGACCGCCATAAATGGGTGCTCCACCACAAACTCTCGTGTGCGTTGATCCATTTCCTGAAGGCGCTGTTGAAGTTCAGACAAACGTGGCGTTTCCAACTCGTCTATTTCTTCAACTTCTTCCTGATGAAACGTTTCTGTAGTCATCATTTTCACCGATGGGTTTGATGGCCGGTGCGTGATCCCAGCCAACAGCCAAATAAAAGTCCGCCGATCAGCCATGGCCAGGGATTTTCTACAATCCGCCGCCGAATATTCATTTGTTCCATAGCTGATTCTTTTAATTCACCAAATGCGGACCTGATTTCGCTGGAGTTTTGTGCCATAGACTGCATGATCTCATCGCGTGTCCGCTTTGGAGTTCTATTGTCCACTTTGCGCCCCTTCGTGTTCTGTGGGAACGTTCGTTGTTTTTGTCGCAGGAGGTGCCGTACGGGACAAGTGGACTCCCCTCTTGACCAAAAAAGCGCCAAATAGGAGGTGTGCGATGCTGAAAAAGCCGATTGTTGCCCAACGTGGCACAACGTCGTCCAGCAATAGCACCAAAGATGTCAACAGGCCGAACCAACCCGCTACAACAACCAATGCCGCTACAACAAAGACGGCGATGATCTGAACGAATTGTTCAACCCTCTCCTGAGTATCCACACGGAGCAGGTCAATTCGGTCCATGATTAAGTTATGGCTGGCCTCAATGAGGCGGGCCAGCGCTGAACTTATGTTTCCTTCTGTTGCTTTGGGTCGCTCCAGCATAATCCCACGTTGCAACAATGTGACGCCAGTTGCAAGCAGTGTTTCGCGGTCCGGTGCGGTTGCGGATTGTTACTCAACAGGACGGTTTGCTCTAGAGCTTCGCCAAACCGACGAAATCCGGGCAAGAAGCCGGATAAGATAATTCGTCTTGCATTTCTGTGGTGTGGTCAGCATCTTTTAGAACACCTTGTGCGGGAACGTGGATGTGGCATTGAAGTTGTCCATTTTTGTGATGTTTTTGTGTGTTTTGTTTCGGTTTGGGATGGTTTGCCAAGCTTACGGAAACATCACTGGCAGTACCGTCTCCCCGTTACGTCGGGTATTGCTTCTCGGTGATTCAAATATTTTCGGCACGTTGGGGAAACAGGTTGAACATGCGATCCGACTGCATGGGTACGAGGTTATACGATTTGGCAAACCAACAAGCGGTATGGCCCGCCCCGATTTTTTTGACTGGACCCAGGCCGGTCCTGAGCTTGTTCACAAATACCGGCCGGACATCGTTATCATTATGTTTGGCGGCAACGATGGACAGCGACTAGCACCTTATCTAAGCGCCGGAAGGTGGATCCCGTGGGATAGAGAAAAACAATGGCGTGCTGAATACGGCGCACGGATTGTGCAACTTGCGCAGCTTCTTCGAGGTTCGGGACGTCAAGTATGGTTTCTGTCCCCAACCAACCGTCGTCCCCCAAAAGCAAGGGAAAAGATGAGACGGATCATGGACGTTCAACGGGATGTGCTGCGAAATTTGAAGGATGTCCGCTGGCTCGATGTTTTCAGTTTGTCGTCGGACGAAACCGGTGCGTATCTTTCCCGTGTTCCTACTTCACACGGACGTTGGGTTCCTGCTCGTCGTCGGGACGGCATTCACCTAACTGAGGAGGGTGGACGTGTGGTTTCGGAACGTATTGTTGGGCGGTTAACCCGGAATTTTCACGAGCTGGATGCTGCTACGACTGCCGATCTGCGCGCATCTTCGGGTACAGGAGACCTTTTTTGTCCTCGCTATGGCACTGCCCTTCTTTCGGGAAAAAACGGTTCACCATCCCCGAATCTGTCGGCGTTTCGGCACTGTCGCCCGCAAGCGTGTGAGAAATCCGGGTTAGGACTAGGGCTCACATGTCCGGGGGGAAATTGAGTTCGGAAACCCGTCTCACTATTTTATTGAGCGTATTTTGGGGCGCTCTGGTCTCGTTTTGGTCAATTCGACCTATTTGGGACATCGATCTTGGCTGGCATATAGCTGTAGGTCGCTTTATTTTGGCAAATGGCTTCCCCACGACAGATTTTCTATCTGCGGCCGATCCCACACGCCCGTGGGTTACGTTTCAGGGCGGTTACGAAATACTGGTAGCTTGGCTGGACTCGGTTGGCGGATTGTTTCTGATTCGTTTGGTCCACGCGATCGCCATCGGAACAGGTTTCGGGTTTCTCTGGCATCTGGCTCGCCGTCTAGGTCTTTCTGCTATCGCCTGTGGTATCGTTCTTGCTATCGCGCTGATTCTCTACGAGGATCGTATCCGAGTTCGGCCGCATGTGTTCCACTTCCTCTTCCTAATCATCATGCTTCATGCCGTAGTCCGGCGCTCTGACGAAGCTACCCTTCGTACCACATGGTGGGTGTGGCCGTTGCAAGGCCTGTGGGCATTTGTGCATGGGCCGGCGTCTTTGTGGGGTCTGGCGCTACTGGGGGCCGTTGCCGTTGCATCCCCGACTCGAATAACCGGTTACGTTCTCTTTTTGGGTTCCCTGGCGACTTCGTGTTCGGTGCCTGGATTTCTGGCCGGGATCCGGTCGTCATTTTTTGTCCATACGGAATCAAATCTTCAGTCCACACTGGTACCTGAACACTGGCCACTCTGGCATTATCCAAGTCAGATAACGGTATTTCATGGTAAGTTAGTTCCGCTGATAGTTGGCGTTATTCTGTTTTGTGCCGCGCTTGCGCTTATTCGGCAACGATCACTGTTGTCGGGAAGATGGGCATTCGTCCTGGTTTCTCTTGGAATGGGAATTTTCTCCGTTCTTCTAGCTAGGTTTGCGTGGTATTCTATTGTTCCGCTTATTCTTTTTCTTGTTTTAGTTCCGCTACCAAGGCGAGCGTTACATCTCATGTTCGTCGTCGCAGTGGGTCTTTTGATTTTCGATTCATTCACTTATGTTTTGCCCCGATTTTCCGGACTCTCAAGGGTTGCCACCGATCTTCAGCCCGGCCATTTTCCTGAGCGCGCTGTGGATTATCTTTCCGGGGCCAAAATCGACGGGAAAATTCATACCAATTCGTCTTGGGGTGGATACCTGCTGTATCGATTACACCCCCCCAGCACCACGCTCACCGACGGGCGCATCGCGTTCGGCAGTGAAGTTGCGGAATTGCTGAAGCAAGACAAACCGTCGACACGGGAACAAATGATGGACAGGGCGTATGAACGGTTTGGGGTCGATTTGGTTGTGGTCCGGCCGCCCGCATTTGCAATAGATCGCCCTAAGCCGGCGCGATGGGTTCGGCTTTATGGCGACCCTATTGCCGAAGTGTGGGCAGTCCGAGACGAAAAGATTACCGAACGCATCGCTCGTACCAAGGCGTACGCTGTACTGGTCGGGCGTGGTCACAATCCGCCGGTAAACACACCGCAACGGTAGCAGGGGCTGGAATCTTTCGTTTGGCGCCGCGCGTCCGATTTTCCTTAGTCCGGATTTCTGTCATAACGTTGCATGCGCAAAAAAAGGCTGGCATGGTGAATCACCCAGACGCGCCGGCGCGTATCGCGTTACGACATGAAGTAAAGCCAGGTTTATCATGGTGTTGATTCCCGAGTCGCAGTGTAACAATGACCCAAAATTGTCGCGGCGGAGGTTTATTGGTCGCGTGACTGCCATCGTCTTGGGTAGCGTATCGGTGCCGATTGTGGTTCGAACCCTTGAGAGTGGCCCTCGCCGTTCACCGATTACCTGGGCGGTGCGTTACGCGGCATTTGAACAGACTGTGAACCTTCGGTTGTCGCGACAACTGCGCGATTTCAAATCAATTTCTGTTGTTCTGACGACTCCGCGTGAATCGTTGTTGCTGGACCGATTTGTTTTGCGGCCGGGGGAGTCCCAAGCGGTTCATTTGGCATATCCATATCAAGAAATTGTGCCGGGGGATTACGCTTACCAAGCGTGTCTGGACGACGATTCGGCCGGTAATTCGGCGGTGAAGTTGGCTATCACTTTGTATCCATACCGTTTCGGTTGTTAACAAACCTCATCGGCATTCTTTCTGCGCATTATGGCAAGATTCCTCCCAAATCGCCGTGATATAAAAGGGATGCAGCGGGGAGCTTCCGCCGCTTTCCGCCAACGGGTAGGCGAGGGGTTCTGGGTGCTGGGAGCCGTTCTGGCTGTTCTTTATGGCGACCATGCGTATGCCCAACAGCCAAAACCCGAGGACTTTCCGCAGGTTAAGATAGATTCCATCGACATTGGCGATTATCCGCGGGTGCGTATTTTTGCGAGTTATCTGGATGAGCGGCTCGTTCCCATCAATCTGGCCCAGGTCGAAACAACTACGGTGCAAATCCGGAAAGATGGGGGACGGCCCGAGGATCTCCTCACTTTTTCTCGCGGGGCACCTCCTAAAGGCATCAAGGCGACCAGCTTGCCGCGTGGCAAAGCAAAGCGGACCGTGGGTGTGGTGATCTTGGCTCCCGGGTACCTGGCGTCACCGCTTGGTGCAATTGTGGGAAACGAATCGGTCCTGATCGAGATGGAAAATCAGCTCCGATCGGGTATTTCCAAGTTTTTGAAGAGTTTGCCCGCAGGCGACAAAGCCAACGTTATTTGGTACGGAGACGACCCCTACACGTACATCCCTACCGAAGCCAGCTTAAATGAGCTGACCAATTTTGCAGATCGGTATGCCGATTGCGAAAAAGTCATAGCCGAATTTCGGTTACGACCCGGCAGTGTTCCGGAACCCAAGGCGGGGCAAACGATGCGGGATCTGGGTCGTGAAGCGTGTGGATTGGTATCCGGTCTGGATTTGTTGCCCGGAATTATCGAAGCACGGTCTAAACTTACTGGTCACTACCCTAATCTTTTTGGAGTAAGGCAGTTACCAACGGGGGTACGTCCGGAATATCAGCGGATCGAACCCACCACAGCGCGAACCATTGAACCGGGTCCCGTGTTGTCCGAAGCACTGAAAATGGCGGCTCGGGCGGCAGGAACCGTCGACCAACTTGCGGTGGTTCTGCTCACCGATGGACGGGATGGTTACCTGTATGCCGAAGCTGATGCGCGTGGCGTAGCAATTCGGAATGTGTGCCCCAAAATTTATTCCGATCCGGATGCGGGTGTGTTGAAGGGCAAAGAGTTGGAAAAGGCAAAACAGCAGGTGCGTGAGCTAAGAAACAAGTGTGCAGATGACTATGTCGCAGCTTATGTGAGTGCAGAGCAGGCCCGTTTTGCCGAATCGGCGGCAGTTTGGCTGGGTTTTGCATCGATTTTGGGTATTCGCATCCATTCGGTAGGAATTGTTTCCGACATCAACCAGAACCGCGATTACGAGTTGGACAGATTGAGGGTGTTGACCGTTGGTTCAGGTGGAACCTATCGGGAAGCAGACCACCCAGAAGAACTGTTTGAGCAAATCGTGACTTTGGCGAAGGAATTGAACGATCAGATTGTAGTGGAAATGGACAGTGGGCTGGAGCCAGGAGAAACAGCAGCATATCAATTACACCTTGTTCTGGAATCAGAACACCACCATACATCCGATCCGTTCGAAGTAACTGCGCCCCAAATAGAAGCTGGAGTGTTTCCCAAACTGCGTCATTGGTCCGTTTTGCTGCAATCAAAAGTGGGATATACGTGGTATCTGGTTATTTTGATTGCACTTTTGGTCATCGCCGCCGTTTTATTTCTGTTTCTCGGAATCAAGATCATCAAGGGCATTGTGGCCAAACTCAAAAAGGCAGGGGAGGCCGCAGCGAAGCAGGCGGTTGGAGGTAAAAGGTGACCACAGATTCATTTGGGTTGCCCAGAATCATTATCGCTGGTGAGGATGTGCCCGTGCCGGGTGCTCTGAAGATCGTCACATTTAAGGACCCTGGGGGATTCAGTTTTTACAGCACAACCACCAATATCCCCATTTCGTCGCAGCTTTGGTACGACCGCGTCCGGAAAGGCAAGGTGATTCGGACCCGGGAAGAACTCAAAGAAGTGGTGCACATGGTAGTATTGCACACGGACTGCACGCGCAATTCCAAACAGTGTTACATGGTGCTGGTCAATCGTGGGTTATCGACTCACTTTATGATCGACTGGGACGGGACCATTTATCAGGCGACGGATTTGATTCACTGTGCCGCGCATGCAGGTGGCGTCAACATGCAGTCCGTCGGTATCGATCTTAACAACTTGTTGTTGCCGTTTCACCCGGGCGATCCGGATAAACCCTATCGCACTGCGGTGGGCGCGGGACATGACGAGCAGTTTCAAGATCCTGCATTTCGTAGGCCGGAAGCAAACGAATTTGAGTTTATGAAGCTACAGAACTCAGTTATTCGCAGCTATGGATATACGGATCAGCAATATCAGGCATTAACCGCACTGTTGCGTGCGCTATCGGCTGAACTCCCGCTGTTGAGTCCTTCAACCGAAGGTGATGAAAACCCGATTCCCCGGCATCCCATGGATGAAAAAGGAAAGGTCATTACCACTGCGCTGCAGGATGGCGATGCGTTGGGATGGCGAGGTGTGCTGGGGCATTGGCATATCACGCCGGGCAAATGGGATCCCGGACCCGGCTTCGACTGGGATCGGATGTATCACTCGCTTCGAGGCGAAGATAACTTCTTTCCCGTCGAACTGGACGCCAATCGAAAACGGGGTTCTGTGGTGACGGAAAAGGATATGGTGGACGTTGCCAATCGCTATTTCGAAAACAATGAACGTGGGTCGGGGGGATACTACGGTGTTGGGGTGAATCAGGCGTGGCATGGTGGGATGCACATTCGTACACCCGTAGGTACACCGGTCAACGCAATGTTCACCGGGCACGTTGTAGCGGCCCGGCTTGGCTCGCAAACGGCACTTGGCAGCAACAACTTTGTGTTGGTTCGGCATGTTCTTCCAATGCCCACGACCAATGACCCAACGCGGAAGATGACGTTATATTCGTTGTACATGCACCTAAATGAGCAAGACCTATCGGATGCTGCCCTGGCTGACTCAACGCGTAAGGATGTTCCGAAGTGGCTGCACGACCTATATCGAATTTCTCGGATGCTTGATGATGCCGATGCGGCCAAAGACAAAGGTGCGGCATCGTCTGATAACCAGAAGAAGGAAGCCAAAGATAAGAAAAAGAAAGATTTAGATAAGGTTCCGGAGCAGAAGGATATTGCTCCGTCAGAAGAAGAAAACGCTGCTCAAGATATCAAGGAAATTGTCGATCGCAGTGAAAGAAAGCCATATCTTGAGTTTGGGCCGGGTCTTTCGGCCCTACGAACCGGAAAAGTGGCCTATTTTCCCTGGAAAAGTGATAGTGAGACCGAAAATTTGAAGGTTCCCAGTGGATCCCTTCTTGGATACTCCGGTGAATTTGGGCCGGCTCGCACACGGGAAGCGCTCATTCACGTCGAACTGTTTTCCGATAAAAGCTGGCGTGAAGCGATTGATTTGGCGCTGCATAGCGACAGCTTCAGCGTGATGGAAGAAGACACCCCCGGAACTTTGCATGTCGAAAGTCCGTCTGTTTTGCGCATTTTTGGGGCAAAAAGAAAGATTTCAATCGGTACCAAGAAATTCTTATTTGACGAAACGAGGTTGCGACCAGACGATATTCAGCGTTTCTTTGAAGATCCCGCACGCGACGTCGAACGTGGGTATCTGCGAAAATCGATAATCCGGCATGTGAGTGAGTGGTCTGATCAGGTGGACTGGATCAAAGCGCTCAGTGACGCTCAGGATTGGGCGGCAAAATGCCAGGATTTTGAGGCCTTGTTACAAGATCAAAGCCAGAGATACCGAAAAGGGGTGTTTAGTAGCGCAATTTTGGAAATTTTACCATTTATCTGGCTCACTGCTGATACGGCCAAACATATCGGTCTCGATGTCACTGAGTGGGATGGAACGTTATACCATTTTCATCCGATTCATTTTCTGATGTGGCTCACATTTAGGTCCTCGAATCGTGTGCGGGTTTTTGCAAAGAGCAAAACGCGAAAACAGCTCGAAAAAGAACAGAAAAAAACCATTGAAAAGGCTCAAGAGCAGAGGTTCAGCTTAGGGCCGGCCGGTGCCGAGGGAGAGGAGTTGCTCGACGAGAGCCTTTTTGTGGATGTTGGGGCGCGTGTTCCTAACCCAAAAGAATTACTCGATCCGTTTCGGGGCCTGCGGCGCCGAGGTTTGTGGCGTTGGACCTTTGGTGCGGGGGATGAACAAGGTGGATAACCTACATGCGGGTTGTTCAGAGAATCGGAGTGGGTCGATAAATCCAGAAATTTTCAGAGGATTCTGTGTCTGTAGTGGCAATTGGGGAGGAATATCGTTGCATGACCACATGTTTCTTCGGATGTTGTCGGAACCCAGCCGACAAAGTGTGTTTCATTCGTATCGTTGAGTAGTCCACATGCCGGGTGGCGAATCTTGTCGTTGGTTGAAGGATGGACATGACTGCAAACGTAAAACCTTCGGGATTGTTAGGTCAGATATTGGTTCTTGTTTTGTTGGGAGCATTGTTTGGGTTTGCCGCAAATGTTGCTCAGGATGCTGACTTTGGGCCGGTTGTCGACGGACCGAAAGCTGCTACCGGCGAAGACCTGGACTCGATACTGGCGACCTCCACTGCCGACGGCGCGAGCGCCGAAACGAAGAGTTTGCCGATGCTTGAGCCGCAAAAAGTCGATTTTATGACCGTTATGGCCAAAATGTTTGGTCAACCTCGGGTGACGATGATCGATGCCCGCGATCCCGGAACGTACGAAAACGGGCATATTCAGGGTGCAATCAATCTCGATGGGGAAGAATTGACACAAGATCCAAACTTCGGCGGCGAAGTTCTCAATGGGATCCCAAAAGACCAAGTATTGCTGGTTTATTGTTCCGGCGGCGATTGCGATTTATCGATTCGGGTTGCTCGGATCTTGCTTGCTCGTGGGTTTTCCCATGTATATGTGTACGAAGGCGGGTATAGCGAATGGCATCAGGAAGGCGCTCCGACGAGTCGCGGAAACAATCCGTAAATGGGATTCCGGGTCGAGGACACTATGGTAGGAAAATTGGGACATCGTTGGGTGTTGTGGGTAAGTCGGCTGTTTCTTGGCGGGATATTTATTGTGGCAGCGTGGCCAAAGATCGTTGATTTGCCCGCGTTTGCGCAGAGTATCAAGTATTACGATATGGTACCTTTGGGTTTTTTGCCGCATTTTGCGACTTTACTTGTCGGTTTGGAGTTTGTGGTAGGTATTGCCCTCATTGCAGGTTTGTGGCGCCGCGGCTCAAGTGCGCTGGTGTCGGCGATGCTTGTCATGTTTATTGTTGCGCTCTCAACTGCTTATTTAAGGGGCCTGAGTATCGACTGCGGTTGCTTTACGGCGGAACTGAGTCCGTTGGATGCTGCGGCCAAACGCGCCAACATTGTAAATCGTATCGTCATGGACCTGGGGATGTTGGTGGTTGCGGTTAACCTTCTCGTTTGGGAATGGCGCAGAAGTTATAAACGGCAGCCCGTTTCTGGTGAACCGATTTTGGCGGTATCACCCCAATCTGATGTGTAATGACAACGTTTTCGATTGATCCCACTTTGTTAAATTACATTGTTTGTCCGGAAACCCGACAGATACTGCGTCTCGTGGACGAATCTTTGCTGGAAACACTTCGTGCGCGTCAACTGGCCCAAACGTTGAAAAATCGTGGCGGTGACTTGGTGGTGGGCACGTTGGTGGGGGCATTGATTCGACAAGATGGCCGCGTTGTCTATCCGATCATTGATGACCTCCCCGATCTCGTTTTTGAATCCGGTATCCTGTTATAGCAAGTGGTATTTCTCGTTGCTAACATAATGCCTCTCTTGCCATGTCAAAATCGATATAAAACAGATGGATACGATTCTTTTTCGAGTAGGGCTGGATCATTTCGGTTACAAACGGACCAAAGAAAATGAGTTGATTTGTTTTTTGTGGTTCGCATGGTTACACGGATGGCTCCATAATCACTCTCGGAAGTGTGACTCACTTGAGGTAGTTATGATGGCATCCGCGCAAGACAATGATTTCACTTTTCACGCTGTTTGTGTTCCAACGGTTTTTCGCCGAATCGGCTTTTTTCGTGCAAAACCGCCGTCATATCGCATCGGCCCTGGCGGATTGGTGGTCACGGCCGACCGCGCCTTTTCCGTGGGCGTAAAGCTCGATGTCGAGATGTTTTTATCAGCGACCACGTCGGTGACCTGCTTGACGCGTGTCGCTTGGTCGACGCCGGTTCCGCAGACGTCCGGCGGCGGGTTTCATCTAGGATTACACATCCTGCAAATCGAAGGACTGGACGAGACGCTGGTGTGGAAGGCAACCGAAGGAGGGGCGTCCCGAAACGGTGTGGTGCGAAAACCGCGCTCCAGCGAAATGGAGATAGCGGTGCCGAACTGGGGTGCTGCCACAGCGTTTTTGTTTCCCGAATCGTAAATGGTACCGATGTTCCGTTGGGGGATCCCCGTCGCACAAGTTGACACGGACTCACCTTCAGATTATCAGTTGGCTGCATCGCGTACGCCACTCAGGCAATCCGCTGAAACAAATAAAGGAGCAAAATCGATGAAGGTGTTTAACCGAACTGTTCGAACAACGATGTTAACCGTGGGTTTCTTTTTGGCAGTGGGAACTTTCGTCGGGTGCGGCGGCGAATATGTTCCGCGCAAAGACGGCATCTGTAACCCTGGCCGGGTATGGGTCCCACCGCAAAAAGCGGAAGACGGCTCATGGCAGGCCGGTTATTGTAAATTCGCCGAATAATTGCTCGAAATTCTCCTCATCAGAACATTCTCCTCATCACGGGTGCCGAAAGCACGACGCAGCTTTGCTGGATAACCGGGTACAGAACGTGCGCAGTTCACCCTGCTTCCTTTTTTCATAAACCCTGTGTTTTTCGCGATTATATCGCAGTTTTTTGCCGTTTTTCGTCATAGGCAAGAGGCTGGGACTGTTGAGAAAGGATTTCTCACGAACTCGTAACGTTAAACTTGTGAGAAATCCCGCTTAACTTATTTAATTCCGCTTGTTATCTCGGTTATTTCGTACGTTATTCAACCACCCCGATAGACCAAATAAATGGAGATCAGTACGGTTACGAGAAGCGCGCCGAGGGCGGTGTGCACGAGTTTGTATTTGCCCGCTGGTTGTTTTTCCGGTTTATGGATCAAGGCATACAGCATTTTTTGAACGATGAAATGGAGAACGATAAGACCTGTCACGGCCGTTAACTTAATGTGAAATGCGGGATTTTTGAGAGGAACCATCTGCAGATCGATCAGCATCCAAATGCCGGTGATGAGTGCCAGCAGTAGGCCGGGTATCGCCACTCCCCAGTACAAACGTTTTTCGATTCGTCCAAGGCGGTCTTGAATGGGAAGTTCCTCCTTGACGTGGTAAGCCAACATACGTGACAGAATGAGTAGTCCACCCATCCAGAAAATGATTCCCAGAACGTGAACGATGCGTATCCATACCATGTTGTTTTTCTCCGTTGTTTTTAGAACCTATTGGGATTCTTTGTTCCCATTTTGGCATATATACGATTTGTTTTTGGGGTTTTCTGTAACGGTGTGCTTTCTGTACCGAGTTTGTTCCACCAAAGAACCCGTCGCCGTGCCGCGAACGCACTATAAGTGGACTGTCGGGAATTTCCACTGTTTGTCGCCACAGCGACCGGCTTCATTTACGCGGACGGCGTTGACGAAAAAAAGGTCGGCGGATGTATTAGACTTCGTTTTGTGTTCAGGACGGGAAATATGATACCGCGAAAATGGATAAAGTTGGATTTTTTGCTGCGTGTTTCCGCTTGTGGATTTTTGTGTTGGTGGTTTGCCGCGGTGGCATTAGGCCAAAGCCCAAACGACATGGATTCTGTACACGTTCCGGATAGTTCGGAGGTGATTTCTGCGGCCGTCATGGGTCTCAAAGAGTGCGCCGAGATCAAACCCAACGTTTGTGTTGCTCTGGACGAACTGGTGTCGCTGGGCGACGTCGCGGTTTCCCCATTGGCTGAGGCTTATCGTGGTACGGATACAGGCGGAAAAGCGATCATTGCACAGGTTTTGGGTTTTATTCGCCTTCCCAAGTCTGCTGAGGCCATCGTTGAGTTGCTCGGTGACGAAACGGTCCCGGATTTGCGGAATGGGTTGTTATCGGCATTGGGAAAAACCGGTCAAATTTCCGCATTTCCGGTATTACGCGACGCGTTGAATTCCGGAGAAGTTGGAGAAAAAATCGTTGCGGCCACCGCATTGGGTGTACTCGGGTCTCCGCAGGCGGTTCCCACACTTACTGCGGCATTGGAACACTTCCACCCGAAAGTAAAACAAGCCGCCGTTTCTGCTCTCGGGCGCCTGAACGCTCAAGAGGCCGCGGTCACGTTGATGAACATGTTGGGTGATCCCCGGACAACGTGGACAGTCAGAAAGGACATCGTACGAACATTGGCGCGGCTCAACGTTGCGGATGCGGTTCCGGTGATCTTGCTCGACCTCGGGCACGCCGAAGCCGAGGTTCGGCGGGAGGCGTGTGCGGCGCTGGGTGAATTGTCGAGACAATACGCCGTATTTGGGCTCTTTGATGCATTGAAAAATGCCGAGACCGCAGATGTTGCGGCGTTGGCACTTGGAAAGTTACGCGATGAACGTTCGGTAGCCCCACTTAGTCACGCTGCATTGAATCCGGATTTTTCCGATTTCGCGCGAAGTAAGGCGATTTGGGCAATGGGACACATCGGGTCGAGCGCGGCGACGGAAGCGCTTGTTCGATTGTTTGCCAGTTCAAATGATGGTTTGGTGTCGGCCGCGGTGGATGCTGTTGGGCGTATTGGCGATGAGGCGGCGGCAGATGGGTTGATACGGCTGCTTGAGCATAAAAACGCCGATGTACGCGACATGGCAGTGTGGGCATTGTCGACCATCGCTCGCCAAGACTTTGGCCGTGATCCTGCCAAATGGCGTCAGTGGGCGTTGTATGGCCGGGAAATTCGCGACAATGGTCATATCACGCCGATCAACCCGTCGAAACCCGATGTCCCTGTTGAATAAGCCGTGGGAAGAACAAAGAGTGGTCCGAATCACCAATAATCCGGATTTTTCGCGAGGTTGAGGCTGCAAGCGCCGATCCGCGAGCCTCTTTAGAGGGTGTTTGGGAGAGGGTGTTTGGGAAAAAAATAACGGCGAGCGAGACAGTGGCCGTAGCGAGGCGGGCCTGCCGACCGAGGCAGGACCGACGCAGTAGGCCAATGGCTCGTGTAGCTTATTTTTTTCCCAAACACCCTCTTAGGCAGGGTCCCCTTTTTGTTCTCAACAGGCCGCTGCCTTGCCTGCGGGCAAAAACGCCCACCATGCCCGAATCCGCTGATACCTCGGCATGCTCGCCCGCAAGCTCGCGAGAAATGTGGGCGAAACTGTGCGTCGCTATTGTTAAGTTATTGAAGTGGTATGTAAAATAATGGCACTGGGGGATTTCGTAAACAAGTTGCATTTTCCAAAGAGCCTTGTGATGGTTTGTCGCTGGTACGCGAGACTTGTATTTTTGGGAGTGGTGTTGAGCGCGGTGTCGTGCCGTGGCGGGGGTGCTGCCGAAAGTTGCCGGCGTGTTTTGGATGCCTACTGCACCCGATTTGTTGCCTGTAACGCGGAAAGTACGGTTGCACAGTGCCTCGAACTGGCGCTTGCCAGCGATCCAGAGGTTCAATGCGAAAACGCACGTCAGATACGAAACGAAGACGAGTTAAAACAGTGTTTACAATCGATCGATGGATTACAATGTGACCAGCTTCATATGCTGCCGGCGGTCTGCCGTCAGTTGGTACTCCGCTGATTACACCTTGTGCGGACAACTGCGGCCATGATGTCGGGCCGATTTCCTACGCAGACCAGTTTACGGCGCGGCCGTTATCTGATACCAACGGGGTCGCTTTGAACCGCAGGGCACAGTTGTGGTGGTTCGGAACACACTCCAAACCCTGCTATTTCCGGTAAATTGCCCGGTATACTGAAGACATTCGACCCGGAGACATTTCGTATGTTAGCGCTTGGAATTTCCGTAGCTCTGTTGGTGGCGGCCACCCTGTGGTTGTTGGTTCGAGGAGCAGAACGCAACCAGGAATTAGATCGGTATAAAAACGCGGAACACGACGCTCGTCGAGAGGCTGGTGCGGCGTCCAAGCGGGCGGAGGAAGCCGCTGCAAGGAGTGACAAACTCACTGCGGAACTTGCCAAGGTTAACAATCAAGTAAAAGAACTCAAGCAGCAAGTTAACGATGCAAAGGAACAGGCAAAGCAAACCAAGAAGGCGCAAAAAGTAGAGAAAGAGCCCGAGAATGTAGATCGAGCCGCCGAAAAGGTTGCGTTACGTCGCGCAAACGCTCGGATCGAGGAGCTTGAGGGCGAACTCTCACATTTGCGTGATCAGACGATTCAACTGAAAGAAGCCCTTCAAGAGGCGATGGACGTTGCGGCGAAAAAGCCTGAAGTAGTTGAAGTTGTTGTACAAAAGGCAGTGGAATCCGGCAGCACGATCACGGAAGACGACGTCCGGCGTGCCGTTGCCGACGCTCGGCGTTCTGCCCGCAAAGAAGCACAAGAAGAAGCACGGGGTAAAGTCGAAGCCGATGTGGCACGACAAGCCGAGCGGATCGAGAAGTTAAAAAGGGCCATTGTAGAACGGGAAGTAGAACTGCGCCGATTGCGGAAACGTTTCGGAGACGCGGAACTCGCATTTGTGACCACGCAGGGACAACTCGAAATGGCTCATGATCGGATCTGTTTTCTTGAAACCGGAAAACATCGCCGACCACATCGTAAAGCCGCGATGGTTGCTGCCGAGTTGCCGGTCAACATCACAGAGCATGGAGAGTTGTCGGAAGTGGCACCGGCACAATTGGAGCAGTGGCGACAGGAAGCGGAAGCGCAGTTGGAAGCAGAGGAACAAAGAGCCCAGGTCGCCGCAGAGACAGCCGAAGCCAAAGAAATGGCGCGGGCTGCCAAAGCCAAGTTGGCAAAGGTCGCTCAAGGAACGAAAGGAGACAAACGTGCGTCGGGTGGTGACGGCAAACGACCGCCCAAGCCCACAGAATCCACTGAAGCAGTAGTGGATTCGCCCAAAAGTACTGCGGATGCGGAAATCGAACCAACTACGAATGCTGTACCACCCGAGGGATTACCAACCCCAGATATCACCTTGCCGGAGCCTACGCCGGCCTCGCTGGAGGTGGAGAATGTATCGGCAGCGGTTGATGTGGTCGAGGTTATTGCCGCACCGATGACACCGGAAGAGCCGGTGGTAGAACAGCCGGCTATCGTGGCTGAACCCGAGCCCGCAGTAGTGGAACTCCCACCCACACCCGTAGTAGAAATCCCGCCTCCAGCTCCGCCCGAATCGTTACCGTCGCCCACGGTAGAAATGCCTCCTTCGCCACCCGCCGTTGCCGAGGGCGAAAAACCGGCGGGAGGGTTATCCATTGAAGATGAAGCCGCTGCCCGAAGGGAAGCATTACGCAGAAAGTTGTTTGGCATGGGTGCGGGTGCGAAAGAAGAATAGACGGCGTTGGTAATGTTGTGCCGTAGATTGTAGCTATCCAGCCGGTATTTGATCCTTGTTAAATTATTAAATCTGTTTCTTATGTTTGGTTCCGGCGGGCCGGCGACCGGATTTTTTTTTCGCAGTCGAAGCTGGAAGTTTGGCGAGCCATTGCCGTGCGGTGGATTGTGTTCGATTTTGGTGCACGGACTCCGCAAGTGCTGCCCACGATGGATCTTCCGGTGCGATATCCACCGCTTCGCAGAATTCCACAGCACGTTTTATCGCGATTTCCAACCGTTTTATGTGCCAACGTTGGGCAATTTTGGGGTTTGCAGTCAACACCGCTCGAAATTGCCGAAAAGGTTTGTCCGCCGATAGGGCTGATATCAGTTTTGATTTGGCTATTTCGTCGGATATTGAGTGCGCAAATGCCGCCATTTCCGCATGTTCTTCGTCGCTATCTAAGTATGGAATTTCCAGCCAATCTTCGTCAGAAAATATCGTCGTTTCGATTTCTTCATTTTGAGCTTCGGAATGGCGTCGCGGATTGTGGAACATCACCTCTCCGGTCCCAAGGTGGAGATAGGCCGTATCAAACAAAGTTGTATTGAGGAATGCTTGTAAAAGTTCAGCGATGCTGACGGGAATACCAGTTGACATGATGCAAACAATACAGCCGACCACGGTGTTCGACAATAGGTTGGGATGTGTGGTTTTTATTCGAATGGGGGGTGATTCCCGTACAATTTATAGCATTGGGTATTTCTGTTCAGAACGCGGAGGCCGAGATGGCATTTGATGAAGGATTGGCGCAACGCATTCGGGAATCGTTTGATGACGATCCCAATGTGTTTGAGAAACGGATGTTTGGCGGACTTGCATTTTTATACTGTGGCAACATGTCGGTCGGTGTGGTGAAAGATGAGATGATTGTTCGGGTGCAACCGGACAAATTTGAAGAATATTGTGCTATTCCGCACGCACGTCCGATGGACTTCACCGGCAAAAAGATGAAGGGGTGGATAACCGTATTGCCTGCCGGCACCGAAACAGAGGAAAGTTTGCGGGCGTGGATAGAACGTTCTTTAACTTATGTTACCAGATTACCCAAGAAGGGATGACCTTCGCGTAGGTGCTGAGTGCCTTTTGAAAAAACGAAAAGAGGAATGAAGTGAACGTAATCTTTTTGTCGCCAGGTTATCCGGCGGAAATGCCATTGTTTGTTCGCGGTTTGGCCGAAGTGGGGGCCCGGGTTTTGGGGGTGGGTGACCAGCCGCTTGGATCCGTACCCATAGACGCCCGCCGTTATCTAAGCGCATATCTTCATGTACCCAATCTGATGGATGAATCGGATGTTGTGCGGCGAGTGGCCCACTGGGTTCGGGGTATCTCTATCGATCGGGTGGAGGCGCTCGGCGAATACTGGGTCGTGCTTGCAGCTCGTATCCGGGAGGTGTTGGGAACAGGTGGGATGAGCGTCAATAAGGCTCTGACCTTTCGGGACAAAGAGGCCATGAAGCAGGTTTTGGATGCACATGGTATCCGAACACCTCACCATTACCGTTGCGCAACGGTGAGCCAATGTTGGGAGGCCGCCGAACGTATTGGATTTCCGGTGATTGTCAAACCGATTGCCGGCGCCGGTTCCGCAAAGACGTACCGATGTAACGATACAACGGAATTTGAACATGCACTGCGTCAGACAGCAAATGTTCCGGAGGTCAGTGTTGAGGAGTTTATTGATGGAGAGGAATTTACCTTTGATACGCTAACTTGCGATGGCGAAATCCTATATTACAACATTGCCTGGTACCGTCCGCGACCGCTGGTGGCGCGTTCCAACGAATGGGTCAGCCCCCAGGTTATCGCTCTGCGCAACGTAAAACAGCCCTTTTTCAAAGACGGCATCAAGATGGGTTACGACGTGATTCGTGCATTGGGATTCGAGAGCGGCTTTACGCATATGGAATGGTATCGCAAATCTTCGGGTGAGGTCGTGTTTGGGGAGATAGGCGGGCGACCACCTGGTGCGCGTCAGGTTGACCAGATGAACTATGCCTGCGATTTCGATTCATTTTATGAATGGGCCAATATTGTATGCAGAAAAAGAATGAACGCTCAAATCGTACGCAAATACAACGTGGCAACCGTGTTTAAGCGCGCTCAAGGACAGGGTCGAATCCGCCAAATCCTCGGCTTGGATAAGCTCAAAGAGGACTTTGGCAATTGGTTGGTATGGGAAAACCTGCTTCCGGTTGGCGCGCACCGTAGGGACTGGTTACAGACTCTTATTTCCGATGGGTTTTTGGTAGTGCGTCATCCGGATTTGAACAAAACGATTGAAATGGCGGATCGAATCGGCACAGAGTTGCGGTTATTGGCGTCGTGAGTTGAGTACCGTTGACATCACGCATTGTCGACCATGTCGACCGCAGGATTGTGGATGCCGAAGCCGGTCCATGGCAATCGTTTAGGGGGTTTGGGTGGTCGGGGACGTGAATCTCTCGACAAACCGTCCGGTGACCATAGAGCGTAACGTTGGGCGGCATCGAGGGCGGAACGTTCGTGACCACACCGATCCAACGCTTGTTTCCAGGCTCCGAATGACCCGCCATTTCGGTATGCCTCATAAGCTGCGGATCCGGTGTCTATCCCACCCTGGCTCAACCGATATTCAACCCATGCCCATCGCGCCGATGCAGCGCGAACATCGACCTGCCCGGATAGAGCTTGGCGTATGGAACCAATTTGGTTTTCCACCATCTTGATGCCGGCAAATGGTGCATCACAAAGCGGGGTATGAAGTTTGGGTACGAATGGGCTTAAAGTGAGTGCAAGCGGGGCTATTTTACTAAGATAGCGACACAGCCGAAGCAATTCATCGATGTCATCCTGGGTTTCTCCGGGTAATCCGATGATCATGTACATCTTGAGCGTGTGAAATCCGGCCCAGCGGGCCAATTCGGCGGCGCGCACAAGATGCCGTTCCCGAATGCCTTTCATGATTTTGGATCGCATTCGTTCGCTGGGTGCGTCCGCGGCCACGGTCAACGTTCGATATCCGCCCTGTTTCAGCAATCCGACCAGGTCTTCATCCAGTCTGTCGGCACGTAGGCTGGACACTCCAACCCCTTTGCCCATCGCGACGACGCCGGCGATGATCTCGCGGATATGTTCATAATCGCTCACTGCCGCGCCTACGAATCCAACCCGGGGTGCCCAGTCCGGAATAAGGTCCAAGACCCGTTTGGGTTCCGAGCCCCGCATTGGCGACACCTCAGCTCGCACCACACAAAAGCTGCACATCCTTGGGCAGCCTCGGGATGCTTCAATAAGATACATATTTGCCAATTCCGCACGGGGTGTCACAATTTGAGCGTATGCGGGAACATGGTCTTTCGTCACCTTCAAGGTATCGGATGTACGTTCCCCGTGGAGTGCCGGTACCCAAAATCCCGGTAAAACGGCGCACCGATTGAGGAGTTCGGTTTTGGAAGGAGCATCCAGATAGGTTTGCAGAAATTGCTGAATCGCCACTTCCGCGTCCCCGAGAATAACGATGTCGGCAAAGGGCCCCAAAGGCAGAGGATTGCTGAGTGTAATCGGCCCCCCCATCAGCACCGGAGGTGTTTTTTCAGGCCGCTGATTCGAAAACGGTGACAGTCCGGCCAGTTCCAAAACGTCAAAAATCCCGTGCAGTTCCAGTTCAAACGCAACGCTGAAAGCGATGATGTCGGAATTGGATACCGCTGTTTCGGACTCCATGGTGAACAGTGGTGTCCGCGACCTACGCCACAGTTGGGGTCGTTCCGGCAACATGGCTCTTTCGCAGACAAAATCTTTGTGTTCGTTGACGATTCGGTAAATGACCTGATACCCAAGCGATGACATCGCCACCGAGTATGGGCTCGGGTAACATAAGGCCATGCGGAAATCCGCGGTTTTGTGGATGGTTCCCGTTTCTTCGGCCAGTATGGCACGGTTTTGTTCTCGGAATTTCTGCATTCGTTCTACTTCATGCGTAAGCACCCTCTAAGGCGCGTTGGGGTTTTTGGCCAAAACTCGAACGAATGTCAATCGAAACGGTACATAGTGGTAATGGTTTCGGGGTTTTTGTTCAAAATGAACCGTCGTTTCCGGAACCACTTTCCGATAAACTAATTAAGTTGGCAAACCACTGTTTTTGCTGTCACAACGGATATTATGAAGTGGATTTCTGAGATTTTGGAGCACTTTCCGGACAAAGATGCCGCAGCGTCTGCCCTGGCGTCGTTGTCCAAGTTCGACGACTCCCTCGGCCGCCTTTTTGGCGATCCTCAATCTGCCCGACAGGCAGCCAGTCGTTTTTCCCAGGCATTGCCGTTGTCGGTGTTGCCGGTCGGCGAAAATCGTGATGGGTTGATTGTCTTGGATCTGTGCGCTATTGGATTGGAACGGGGCGTCCTTCCGGTATTACACCTTCAGTGGAATAATCTGTTTTTTGAGTCTATTGCGCCATCTATGGAAGTTTGGATCAATGGGCCGGCTGTTTTGGCCAACTCTATTTCCGATCATCCTACTTCCTTTGCCGTTTATGCCGAACATGTGCTGTCTGAGCCAGGCGAATCCTATGGGCTTGCCGCGCGGTGGGCTCAGGTTTTTGAGCGGCCGCTCTATACTGCACGGTCTTTTGAGCAGATTCGTATCGCTCAATCCCACGTGCTGTCGTGTGGTGAAACCATAGGAATCGATCCCTTGGCGCTCCGGCTGGCTCGGTGTGGGCTGGATTCGGAACAATGGCGTATCGTAGGAGCCGAAAGGGCGGTCGCCAATCGTGTCCGGTGTGCCTTACGCGCATTGGAGGGAGCGTTGTTTCTGGGGGCACCACGCACCGCAATTGCCAAAGTAGTGGAACGAATGGCTCGGGCCGCAGGGTGGACGGTTGCGGTCCGGTTGCTTCGTTGGCATCAAGGCGGATAAGGATTCTTTGGTTTATGCATCAATAGTTAACTGAACGTTATGGCAATCGATATCCTGTTTCACAATGGTGTTATCTTACCAATGACCGAACGCGAAGCACGTATGCGGGTTTTGGCGGTTGAGGGTGGACGTATTGTGTATATCGGCACGTCTGTGCCGCAAGATATTCTGGCAACCGCGAAGCATCACATTGATTTAGAAGGGCAGTGTGTCGTTCCGGGTTTCACCGATTGTCATGCTTATCCACTTGCGGCGGCTTTACGACGGGTCGCAGTGGATGTTCATGGCATCACCCATATCGATGAATTGGCTTTTCGCCTGCGAGCGAAACGTCAGGAGCGACCGAAACACCGAATGTTGGTGTCGTTTGGCCTCGAGTGGAATCCAAAAACCCCGCTATCGCGTCGCCTTCTTGATGAACTTGAACCGCATGGTCCGTGGATCGTGGTGGCGGCGTCGGGAGACTGTGCGGTAGTCAACAGCGCTCTGGCCCAACGTTTGGCTAGCCGCAAGACCCACCCGATTCAGATTCCGGATGATGGAGTGGTTGGAACCGAGGACATATGCCGTATTGTTGCCACCGGGATCGGCGGCGCCGCACTGAGGGAGTTGAGGCGGTCGATTACCAATGTGTTTTACGATTTACAAGAATTGGGTATCACGACCGTCCACGCGATGGATTCCGCCGATTGTCCGGACGCCCGGGACTGGATGTTGCTTGCCGCCGTCAAACGGGTTCTTCGTGTTGGCCTTTCTCTATATTACCAAACCACCAGTGCAAAATTAGCCGCTGTTGCCAATCATCGTCACGTAGGTGCCCGGATTCTGGGCGCCGGAGACGAACCGATCATGGACGGTATTCCGCGAACAGTCGCATGTTTTGACCAACGGGACACCTTGCGGTCATACGTTCGGTCGGCTCACCGGCGTGGTCTTCAGGTGGCATTGGTGGCACCTGGTCCGGATTCCATTAATCTTGCTTTGGATGCGTTTGAATTTGCCCAGGAATCGGCGTCTCATGACCTTCGGCATCGTGTTGAGTTGTTGTGTCTACCTACGCGGGAGCAAATTCGGCGGATTGTCGATCTGGGGTTGGGGGTTACGGTATTTGCGGGAGCGCTGAAGCCATCCCCAAAGCTCGATCGGCTGGTCCATCAATGCCGATCCCAGCCCGAATTGACGTTGCTGCCAATGCGAACGTTGGTGGAGAATCGGGTTTTGCTGGGATTTGGAAGTGGCTATCCGGCGACAGATGTCACGCCGCTCGAAACGATTCATCTCGCCTGTAATCATCCCATTGCGGAGGAGCGGTTGACGCCATATCAGGCGCTCGTCGCGTTCACCTCGGATGCGGCGTGGTTGTCGATGGACGAAACAGAAAAGGGGACGTTGTCTATGGGACGGCGGGCCGACATGGTTGTGTTAAGTGAAAACCCTTTGGATGTACTTCCAGAACGATTACGAGACATTCGGGTGGTCGAGACCTATTGTGCGGGTCGACTTGTCCGGCGTACGGCGTTTAGTCGGTCACGGTTTTTTGTCCAGTCCACGTTGGGTCGGTTTCGGGACGCAGTGGGAATGATGTGAGATCGCCAATGATGACAAAAATCGTAATTTCTTGTGGAGATCCGGCGGGCGTTGGTCTTGAAGTTACGCTGAAAGCGCTGTGTCTCCGACAGTTTTCCCGGTTTGATCGATTTTTATTATACGTTGCCCCTTCCCATTGGCGTTCCGCGTTGTCTGCACACTGGGCTTCGTCTTTGGGTGTGCCGGCGGTAGACATCCATACCCCCGGCGAACCGCTGCCGGATGTCCCCGGGTTGTCTATCGCGATGTTATCAGGACCACATGAGGCGCCATTGCCGGGTGTCTGGGTGGACGAATGGGGGCATGTCGCTCTTATGTCCTTAGAGGCCGCTATTGCGGATGTACTCAGTGGCGTCGCCGATGCCATTGTGACCGCTCCGATCAACAAGCGGGTGTTGTCCCTGGGTCCCGACGGTTTTCCGGGCCAAACCGAGATGTTGGCTTGTCGCGCCGGCGATGTCCCGGTCGCCATGATGTTGGCCGGTCCCCGGTTGCGGGTTGTTCCTGTGACCACGCACATTGCACTTGGTGCAGTACCCGCCCGTGTCACCACCGACGGGATCGTGCAGACAACAACGGTTGTCTGGACTGCCTTACGACACCGTTTCGGCATACAACGACCTAAGTTAATGATGTGCGGACTCAATCCTCATGCCGGAGAAGGTGGACGATTTGGTGATGAGGAGCAACGGATCATCATTCCGGCGATTCGTCACCTACAGGAACAGGGAATGGATGTGGTCGGCCCTTTTGCTGCCGACAGTTTGTTTCATTTTGCTGTTGATGGTGGAGCAGACGCTGTTATTTGTATGTATCACGATCAGGGACTGATTCCGCTCAAATTGCTTCATTTTCACGAAGGAGTGAATATTACCCTTGGATTGCCCTTTATTCGTACGTCTCCTGACCATGGATCGGCGTACGACATCGCCGACAAAGGGATCGCCCGTCCGGAAAGTATGATCGCCGCCATGGATGTTGCGTGTGATCTGGTTCGCAAAACACGTTATCAATCCTCTTAACTTCATTTAATTTTGTTGTTTCATTTTGTGATTCAACATCGTAACAAGTTGTAAATATACCGAATAATACTGTTTCGCTGCCTAGAAAATCCATCCGGCAAGTTCCTGCAACGACTTCTTCCAAAAAAAACTTGACAGTGTCTGCCATATATGGCAACCCAGTGCCGATTCTCCAGAAATTTATTCTCCGTAACCACCACTGGGTCAGGTTTCGGTTGACAGGTTTTTGTTCTGCATGCTATCCCCGCTGCTGGTGTTTGGTAGCGCAGTAGAAAGCTGGACATCGTCCCTACACGAAATGAACCCAAATGCGCTGCTATCTCAAAGAGTTTGTAAAAAAATATGGGGACGGACTTGGACGCGGGGATTTTGGTCCCGATGCCCGGAAAAAAACCGAGTCATATCGGGAATATGGCGCAGGTTTTTTTCTGGGGAGTGGGGCCAAAAGCATTCGTCCAAATTCGTTCAGCTATTTTTTGACAAACTCAAGGTTTCTTCCGCTTGCTCATGATGGTGAGTATCTTGTTTCCGGCGTTTCATCTTCCATCCAAGACACCGGCAGGGATTCCATTGTTGGTGTTGTGATTGGGTTGTGACTTTTGGAATTTCTCAAAACCGATTTTTCCTGTCTGTTCTGATTGTCGGTTTTGAGTATTGACGGAGCATGTTGTTGCGGGGTGGGATCAGGCACTGGGGTGGTTAGCCGCTAACGATTTTTGTTTCGGTTTGAAGTGTCGAATTTGGCCTGCACGACGTGTTTCAGGGAATAAAAGATGAACCTGAGGCAGAATCCAATCTACCTCCGAGGGGAACGACGTCCGACGCGCACCAATGCGTTGTCGCATGTGGGAACTGTATTGTTCATCGGCTTGCTGGTTGTCGTAAATTACTTCGTTTTTCTGCGTGACGACGCTTCAAAGTCAACGCCTTCTATTGAACATAAGATCAACAAAACCACCGAGCAGCCCTCCGCTCCGACTCCGGCCAATGCGCCGGTGCGCCAGCCTGTGCCTGTGCCGGTTCCGCCGATGGATGACGATCCCAGCGGCGCCGTATTGGCCGGCAAGTTGCGTAAAGGCGAAACCGTGATCGAGGCACTCCGGAAGTTGGGTGCCGAAGGCGACGCCGTCAAAGCGGTAGTTCGCGAAATGGAAAAGGTATTCGATTTTCGCACCGCACGCGTTGGTGATCAGTTCGCGTTGATAATTGATGGCCGAGGTAAGATAGCAGGCCTCGATTTAACGACCTCGCCTACCGATAAATATCAGGTTCGCCGCGATGAAGATGGGTGGATTGCTCGAAAAATCGCAGTTCCAGTCGACATCGAAATCGCACAAGTCGGGTGTACAGTACGAACTTCGCTTTATGACAGCATCAAACGTTGTGGTGAAGATCCGGCGTTGGCGGCGCGGCTCGTAGATTTGTTTGCGTGGGATATTGATTTTTTTCAGGATGTACAACGCGGAGACGAAGTTCGGTTGATGGTGGAGAAAAAACACGTCGACGGGCAGTTCTTGGCGTATGGCAATTTGCTCGCTGTAGAATACGTCGGAAAAGCGGGTACAGCCCGGGCGTTTTGGTATGAAGATGAATCGTCGGATGTGCGTGGTTATTTTACCGACGAAGGCCAAGCGCTAAAAAAAGAATTTCTCAAAACCCCGCTCAAATACACCCGAATCTCTTCCGACTATTCCCACAACCGTTACCACCCGGTATTACACAAATATCAGAAACATTTGGGTGTCGATTATGCCGCTCCGATCGGTGCGCCGGTTTGGGCGGTAGCCAGCGGTACGGTAACATTTGTGGGTGCAAAAGGACCAAACGGTAATCTTGTCGCGATTCAGCACGCCAATGGGTATACGTCGTATTACGCTCACCTATCGAAATTTGAAAAGGGACTGGAAGTTGGCGACCTGGTCGACCAAAAAACCGTCATTGGATATGTAGGTCAAACAGGACGCGCCACCGGTCCACACCTTCATTTTGCCCTCAAACACAATGACCGGTTTGTTAACCCGCAAAAAATTAAGTTTGCGATGGATAATCCTATTCCGCCGGAGCTGATCGAGCGGTTTATGGGTGAAGTCGGCCAACGGCTTGAGCAACTACAAAGTATTCCGGTTCAAGACATCGAAGAAAAACGATCCTAACCATTACCCATTATCTTTCCTCGTTGTATTCGCCTCGTTTTTGGATCCAATCGAATTACGCACAAAAATCAGTTAATAAGAACAATGATTGGGCCTATTCGGATGCCGTGTGGTTTCGGTCAGGCCTACGGTAATCCACGTTTCTAAAAATTGCGGTAAATCCTGATGGGTCCATTTCGTGATAATCCTCCAGCCGGCATTCGTTCCTGGTTGACCGGGCGCCTATTTCTTGTGCTGGTTGGATTGTTTATTTTCCTGACCGCCGCCATTTATCTTCGAACGGGTCAAGAATCCATTGATCGCAGTTACCGTGTTGTGGGAAGTCGGGTTCAGTTACCCGGCCGAGCCGCATTCCGGGTGGTCGGATTTGTTGACCGAGAAACAAAAGAGATTCCGCTCGAAATCACCGGTGCGGTTTTGCAAACCTCCCAGGGTGAACTTCCGCTCGATATCGTGGCTACCGGTGGTCGCGGTCCGGTGGACATCGTTGTCGATTTGCCTCAACAGAACGATTCCGCTGTCATGGCGTTGTATGTTGCCGGCAAAGCGGGGGTACGGACCTTGCACGTACCACTTCAGTGGGGCACTTCGGAGGATCTTCGATGGGACGTCATGCCCGATGAAGAACGTTCGAGTGTGTTGGAGGGAGAGTTTCGTGTCGACGTGGTTCCGGTGGGTGGTGTCTTGGTTTCCAGTGTTGAAAATACGCTGCTCGTTCGTGTTCGCGATACCGAAGGTCGTGCCGTAGCCGGAGCCCAGGTCTCATTGCAGCCGGGAAATAGAAAAGAAACCATCGTCGGAGTCACCGATGGTGCCGGGTTATGGAGTCTTGAGATCCCCCCTGGTCCCGGAGCGTTGTCCGTTCATCTTGCCATCAAGACAAAGGATGGCAAAACATCCCAACACGAGCGGCTCATCCCCATTACCTATTCCAAAACCCGCCTTGTTCCCGCCGGTGCCATAGTGGATTCCCCAAACACATCTTCGACGATTCAAATCAGGTCATTTAATGAGTCCGGCACGGTATTTTGCGATGCCTGGGAAGGGCAGGTCTTAAGACACTCGTGGTCGTTGCCATTGTCGGATGGACAGGTAAATCTTCAACTCGCTCCTGCGGTCTTAAGTAATCGTTTCTCTTTACAATGTTATTACCACGTATCCGATCCCGGCACCATTCCTGCGCGCGGCATTGTGCTTCGGGGTGCAGCGGGTGATACGGGGCCGGCCCGCATGATTTTTGACGAAGCCGGCGTGGAAGTGGACTATCTGCGGTCTTTGCCGCCGGATACCTCATTTTCGGCTGCTGAGCGGGACCGGTTGTTGTCGTGGTTTTTTTCGACCCTCAAAATTCCGGTAGTTGTTCCGACATTGTTGCTGGACACCTTACAATTGGACAAACAGTTGTTGCAGGAACGGACGGCAAAAATCCGAAGGTGGTTGTTGTGGACGATGATCCTGTTGTTTTTGGCCCTGGGTGTGTGGATGACGACGGTGATTGTGATGGGACAGAAACAACTTAAAAAATCATATGATGTTTACCGCGCCGAAAATCCGGATGTGGAGGGGGAGTTGAATGCGGCGTCATTTTCCCGGACCGATGGCCGAATGCCGTTGTGGGTCATCGGTGCCATTATCGCCGCGAACGTCATTGCGTTATTGCTGTTGTTGATGTTGGTCGTAGGTGATCGTTAAATGACCGCCAAATGACCGCTAAATAACGGCTAAATCACCGCTAAATTAAATCGAAAAATCCATCGGCATGTGTTCGGTATCCCCGGTCCGCCGATTCCGATAGACCAGGTAGGGTGGATCCACCATCACCTTGGTATCCGGAGGCACCGATCGTGTCAGCCATACATTTCCCCCCACAATCGACCCGGTTCCAATCGTCGTTTCCCCACCCAAAATGGTGGCGCCGGCATAAATCGTGACGTTGTCCTCGAGCGTCGGATGCCGTTTCCGCTGGGGATCCAACTTGGCTCGATCCACACTCAAGGCTCCCAACGTAACACCCTGATATAACTTAACATGGTTGCCAATCACCGAGGTTTCACCAATCACGACGCCGGTTCCATGATCGATAAAAAACCCTTTTCCGATAGCCGCACCGGGATGAATATCGATTCCGGTTTTGCTATGTAAATGTTCGGTAATCAATCGCGGAATCAATGGAACCCCTTGAACGTGAAGATAATGGGCGATTCGATAAGCCGCGATCGCGCGTATCGCCGGGTAACTTAACACGACGTCGACAAAAGAAGTCGCGGCAGGATCGCCTTCGACCGCGGCGAGCGCATCTTCTCGTAGTACCTCCCTGATTTGTGGCAGGTTTTCGATAAGCGCCAACACCATCTCATCGGCGCGGTTCAATGCTTCGTCGCGCGACATCGCTTTTCCGGCCGTGTCACATCGCGAGGTATGTAACAAAGATTGGGCCACTTCAGTTACCAAAGTCGTATGTACCCGGGCGAGCCGTTGCCCGACAACATACCGCACATTCCGCCGCGTGAGTTGTTCTTTGTCATAATAACCTGGAAAGATAAGCTCCTCAAAGTCGTTGATAATCAACACAATCCGTTCTCGCGACGGCAGGTTATATCCCTCGATATGGTTGATTCCGCCAAGCGCCTCATATGATTCCAATACTTTTTCAACGGCAGCGGCAAATCGTGGGTCATTGAGTCGACCTGAATCCTGCTTCATGGTTTGTTTCATGGTTTACCCGCACTTCGTTTTCATAGGAACAACTACGCACCCGCAGGGCTGAAAGAGGGTTCAACCGCGACTGTACTCCCGGCGACCGGACCTGACAACGGGTTTGCGGCGATGTTGATGGACCATTTTGGAGCGTCAGAAAACGAAAGTCCCTTGTCGGGATATTTTGTCAACAGTGATTGTTGTGAAAAACGAGTACATGAAGTGCTGCAACCCCTGGAAAAAGGTTCACGCGGATCTCCGCAAGGTGATCATCGGGGGATTGATCGGGTTGCGGAAATGCCCGCAAGGCGATCATCGGGGGATTGATCACCTTGCGGAAACTTCCGCGAGGTGATCATCGGGGGCGCATGGTTTTTGGCGGTCAGAGGAAAAGGATGATGGAAATGGTTGTACTTCTGGGGGAACTAGACAATCTCTTGTTCGTCGGTTTCGACCACAGGCTTGGTAGTAATGATGCGCCGGAAAAAATCTTCGGCGTCACTTTTGCCATATCGGTCGATCAACTAACCATAAACTTTGTCAAAAATCCGGGACAACTCTTTTTTTGCTTCGCGGACTTCGGATTTTCCAATCATCCAGGCGAAGTCGGCGGCCCGCTCCGCTACCCGGGCGGTTTCGTATTGGGCGAGATCATTTTGAGTTTGTGAAAAAATATGGGCGCAGGTTTTGGGCGTGGATTTTGCGCCGAATTGGTTTTGGAAAACCCGAGTCATATCGGGAATATGGTGCAGGGTTTTTCGGAACCAAGCCGACCCAAAGCCACCGCCCAGAGGCCGCGCAGCTATTTTTTCACAGCTTCTCTGCGTTTAGACAATCGGGCTGGGCCGCGAATATCGGTTTGCTCGCTCGGGGTCCCGTTCCGTGAAACGGGAACGTAGCGATGCTACCTGATATTCGAGTTCGGGAAATAATGTCTCAGCGTCAATGCCTAGCCAGAACAATTCTTGTAAAATATCCCTCTTCGCATCTTTAGGCACTTTGATTTTGAGGTAACGCTTCGGTGCTATAGCATCGTCTTTAGGGAGATCGGTTGCGAAGGCGAACGTTGGCTCTGGTAAGGACGGGTACGTACCATCTTGCTTTTTTGTATATCGGAACGGAGTGTTCTTTGCCTGGACCAATTTACCTCCGAATAACATGAACATACTTCGTTGTATGAGAGTGCGGCGGTTGGTGCGCCGTGGAAACACGGCAATCGGCGTGGAATAGGCTTCGATAGGAACAGATGCTGACTGATTTGGGGGTATGATCACCATGTTTCCTGCATCGTTCAAGGTGACACCCGTCATTTGATGTGCCCGCATTTCCCATTCCGCCAGGGAGCCAGAGAATGCCATGGCGGTTCGCAGAAGTACCGGAAGCGTGCGGGAGTGGTGGATGCCGGCTCTCCAGGGGATATCGTCATACCACTCATATTTGGATGAGCGAGCACGGTCAGGCCGGACGACCCGCAAACGTTGTGTTCGAAGGCAGTGCATGGTCTCTGGCCACTCATACAGGACAGACCCAACGCCTCGAACCCCTCGTCGACCTCCCCATCACAATCGTTGTCTTGGCCGTCGCAGATTTCTTCGTCGATTCCGCACGGCGACCGGGTCATGAGTTCGAGCGTAATCGTGGGTTTGCCGTATCCGAAGTTGTTGTAGTCGACATCTTTGTAAATTTTGGGTTTGCCGAGCGTATCACCCCGCCGGACCTCGATGATGGCGATTTTGTCGTCCTGATTGCACTTTTTGAAGATCCACCATCCCCAGCACTCATCGCCTTCCCACAGATAAACGTAAGCCTTCTCGTCGGGGCTGTCGGTTTTCCAATGGTAAATCCCGTGGCGTTCGTATTGGAGGGTGGTCGGCAGGTCGAATCCTCCCCATTCGCAGAAGGATTTGTCCTGGTAATCGCCGCGGATGAACGTGTCGGAGGACCCCGGTGGGGCGCAGTTGTCCAGTTGGCCGCCGCATTTGAAGTTCAGTTTGTCGGGCGGAACGACGAAGGCGTGGAAGTTTCCAGGAGGTCCGTTGCAAATCCCCAGGAAACACCCCTCGCGCGTGTCGTAGACGGTAGCTTGGGTCAGCAAGAGCAGGTTCTCGCCCGACGTCGCGAGGTGGTCGTCGCAATCGGCGGTATTGGACGTACCCAGCGCATCGTACGTCGGCGGCGATGTCGATTTGTCCAGGCAGGAGCAGTTGTATGTGTTGGAACTGAGTCCGAGTTCGGCTGCAGCGAGATCACCATCGGTTTCGGCCGGTTTTGCCCCTCCGATAACCACGGGCGTCGCATCCAGCACTTTTGCGCCGTGAACGGCCACCAGTCCTTTGACCAGGCGCGCGATGCGGATGGCGTCTCCGGGGGGATCGTCGAGCGGAATGGGCCCGAGGTCATCGGCGAGAATGTTGTGTTCGTCGAGCCAAAGGTCAGCGACGTTGGCGTCGAACCGGACAAGAAACCGATGGTGGACCAGCGCCGGTACGCCGTTTTCATCCAGGACCACGTCCGGAGCGGGCAATTCGAAGTGTTCCCCCGACAACGGGTCGACGCCGACCACCGGCTCGACCTCGATCAGCCAGTGCCCTTCGTCGGCGAGCAGGGCTTCGAAACCCTCGCGGCTATAGGGTTGGACCAAAAGCAGCTCCCGGGCGACGACCAGGCATCCGCCGTCGTCCAGAACCAGCGCAAATCGCGGTTCGGCGCTGAAACCGTCGGGCACTTTGCCGCCGCAGGATGCGGGGATGTCGTCCCCGGTGCCGGAGGCGACGGTGGCGCTCCCCACGGGGGGGGGGTTTCGACTTGGGTCTCCACTTCGGTCGTGGTTTCGCATCCGACGCCAAGGGCGCCGGCGGTGAGCCATGAAATCAAGAGGTACGTGCGTTTGGATTCGTATCGGAACAGGTAACACGGATTGGGCACTGCCATGTCGTCTTCTCCTTGTTTGGGAGGGCGTGAAAAAATAGTCGGCGCGCGGCCGACTGGGGCTGCAACGGGAACGGTCGGGATGCGCGGAATGTCATGTCGATTGTGTTGTTGGACTACCCGGTCAGTGACAATGGAGTAGGGGAAAGTGTCAAGGAGGCGCCCAGTCTAAAGTGTCAAGGAGGCGCGCGGTAGGACACTGGCATGGGGATGGGGACGGGCACGCGGCACTTCCGAATCCACGGCGCGCACGTCTGGGCGTGGAGCCGTCTGGACGTGGAGCCGGCTTCCAGCCGGCTATGGAGCCCACAGGCATGGGCACCGCTTTTTGGCAAAACCGCCGCGATGACCGCCAACTTGCCCGGTGTGGGGCGGACTTTCTAGTCTGCCCCTCCGTCGCCCTGGCATGGGGACGGGGACGGGCACGGGGGGGCGCACCGGCTCGCAGGCGCGTCCCACCGGATCGCAGGCGCGTCCCACCGGATCGCAGACGCGTCCCATCGGATCGCAGGTGCGTCCCATCGGATCGCAGGCGCGTCCCAATGGCTCGCAGGCGCGTCCCAATGGCTCGCAGGCGCGTCCCAATGGCTCGCAGGCGCGTCCCACCGGCTCGCAGGCGCGTCCCAATGGATCGCAGGTGCGTCCCAATGGATCGCAGGTGCGTCCCAATGGATCGCAGGCGCGTCCCATCGGATCGCAGGTGCTGACAGTCAAGCGGAATCATAGGGTTTTCGCGATCATCGGTTACAATCATTTGGTTTAAGTTACAGGTGTCTTTTTCGGGATCTGACCGGGCGGAGGGACGGGTGTAGGGTCTCGGTTGTTCTATTTGACCCTGAAATCCATCAACGACACCGCCCACGAATATTATGCCGGGGATCTCACCAAAGCAGCGCAGTACAACATGAACATTCTGTATCGATAACCCGCATTTCTACCGATAGTTCCCAGCGAAGCCGCCGAAACGCAGGCAAATTCCCTGTGTGTGACGTCAAACGGTGGTACCCGCACTCCAGCCACCATGGGCGCCTCGCCCGCAAAGAGACCTTGCGCAGTACCCGGACAGGACTCCCAAGGACAGCTCCGCCCAATTCGCGGCTGACACGTCGGGATGATGATTCGCCCTTGACCCCCTCGTGCACCCGTGCGACCATCCGGAAAGTCTGCAAGCGCGAGGGCGGCAGCGAGGAGGAAAAGGGCGATGAACTGGTTTGCACGTCGGCACCGCACTTCGACCCGCCGGCCAAGCGGTATTTTTTTCGCCGACAAGCTGCGCGAAGAACCCGCGCCGTATGGCAAACCCGAGCGGCTAGAACGCCTCAGGCGGGAACTATGGGCTGGGCATGACAGCCGAAGGACAGAACAGAAAAAGGTAAGAACATGGCTATAAAAGTTCGACAGGGCGATGGCAGCTTCGGTACGGTGATCCTCACCCTGGACGGGAACAAGGTCCGGGTCGGTGATGGCAGCTTCGGCAAAGTGATCGCCACAATCGACGGCCAGAAGGTGCGTGAGGGTGATGGCAGCTTCGGCACGGTGATCGCCACTACAGAAGGAGGGCGCGCGTCAGGGGCGGCAGCGGCAGTCTTCTTGTTGCGAATGTGAGAGTGTACCCCGGAGAGTGTCCATTGCCGTCGAACAACAGCATGCAACGGACGGCGCTGCGCGCCGCCGCTGATGCTGAGCGTTAGGCGTCTGCGGGCCATGGCCACTGGAGAACCACAAGCATGAGCGTAAGAGACGAAATCCGTGCCCTTGCCGACGACTACGCACGTCAGATGAAGGAGAAGATCGACGAGCGCGTCGGCGACATGGACGCGGACGACAAGTCTCACTTTCTCATCTATCAGGTGCTCGGCATTTCTGACGAGGAAGGGCACCTCATCGACGTGTACCAGAACAGGGTCGGTTCCTATACCGATACGCGGGCGGCTTTCTGGAGAACGCAGCGAAGCTCTGCTTCAGGTCCGCGTTTCCCGACTCTGGAGCACTTCGCATCGAGAACACGCAAGGCCGTCGGCCCAAGACCTTTGAAATCGATTGCCTGGTTGGAAGCGATGCGCTGGAGATCAAGTGGCGCGATGCGACCACTGATGGCGACCATATCACTAAAGAACACACGCGGATTCAGGCGATCCGTGCTGCCGGCTACACGCCCATTCGCGTCATGTTCTACTACCCGAACAGAGATCAAGCAGTGAAAATCCAGAAAGCCCTGGAGACTCTCTACGCAGGCGTCGCTGGCAAGTACTATTTTGGCGATGCTGCTTGGGCCTACGTCCGTGAACGAACTGGCGTCGATCTGAAAGGGATCCTCGAAGAATTGGCGAAGGAACGAGGTAGCAGAAATGAACGCTGAAGTTCGCCACGGCGACTGCTTGGATGTCGCACGTGAATTGCCGACGGGATCGGCCAGGCTCGTCTATCTCGATCCCCCATTCTTGACCCAAAAGACACACTCTCTCGGAACGCGGGACCGAACGCGAGAGTTCTCCTTCGATGATCTGTGGTCCTCGCACGAGGACTATGCGAGGTTTCTCGACCCGCGTATCAGGGAATTCCATCGAATCGTGGCGGATGACGGTTCGCTGTTCTTCCATTGCGACCGTAGGGCATCGCATATTGCACGCGCGTTGCTCGACACCATCTTTGGCCAGGACAACCTTCGGTCAGAAATCATCTGGCACTATCGGAGATGGTCAAACTCGCAACGAACACTCCTGCCTGCCCATCAGACCATCTTCTTTTACTCGAAGTCTGCCGGGTATTTGTTCAACCCATCATACGGCGAGTACTCGCCGTCGACCAACGTTGATCAGATACTCCAGCGACGCAAGCGCGACGAACATGGTAAGGCGATCTATGACCGAGACGAGTCCGGGGCAGTTGTAACTGGTGGCGCCAAGAAGGGCGTACCACTTTCCGATGTCTGGGATATTCCCTTTCTCAATCCAAAAGCTAAGGAGAGAACAGGGTACCCTACGCAGAAACCCGTGCTGCTGTTGGAGCGCATCATTACCCTCGTGACGGCTCCTGGCGACCTCGTCGTTGATCCGTTTTGTGGGAGCGGCACGACTCTGGTGGCGGCCCAACTCACCGGAAGGAGAGCCTTCGGCATCGACAGTTCAGAGGATGCCGTTGCGCTCGCAAGGCAACGACTCGCCAACCCAGAGAAAACGAACTCACCGCTACTTGAAGCGGGCCGAGAGTCGTACCGAACAGCGGACGACGCCGCGCTTGCGCTGCTGGAGGGCCTAGATTGTATTCCGGTTCATCGCAACAACGGGATCGATGCAATTGTGACGCAGAACTTCAACGGGCGACCTGTGCCGGTCCGGGTTCAGCGGAGTCATGAATCGGTATTGGAGGCGGCGCGAATTCTAGCTAGCGCTGGCCGTACCAAAGGCGCAGCGTTGATGGTGCTAGTTGTTACCCATCGAGGGGGTGACTTGGCGCTTGGCCAATCGCTACCCACTGGCGTGGTCGCTGTGGACAGCCCTGCACTACAGGTTCGCGAGGCGCTAGAGTGCGGGCATCGGGATCAGCATGTGCCGTTGCGCCGGAAAGCAGACGCCTAACAACAGCATGCAGCGGACGGCGCGAAGCACAGCCGTTGATGCTGGGCGTTGGGCGGATCGCAATGGCAACGTGGTCGCGACGGGAACTTCCGCCCATGAGACGCCAACGAGTGGCCGAGGCTACCAGCGATTGAGATCGCAGCGGGACTTCGGCATCTTGACCACGGGTAGGAAGTTGCTGGAAACTGCGGAAAACCCCGATTTCCTCTAAGCCTGTGAAAAAATATGGGGACGGACTTGGACGCGGGGATTTTGTTTCCCATGCCAGGAGAAAAACCGAGTCATATCCGGGTAGTGGCGCAGATTTTTTTCTGGGCATGGAGGACAAGAGCACCCGTCCAGGTTCGTTCAGCTATTTTTTCATAAGGTCCTAGTTCACAGCCTCCTAGAGTATGCCGGCCATCATTGCCATTGCGATTAGTGCCAGAAAGGCGGATACGATGAATTGGACCGAGCGCAGGGTGACCTTTTTGACCAGACGGGTTCCTGCGTAGGCTCCGGCGAAGGCCGATAACGTGGCTGCTGATACGAGTGCCCAGTCGATGCCTTGGGTGACAATCAGAGTGGTTGTTCCATATACCAGGAGGCGGGCTAAATCGACCAGCACTGCCAACATTACACCGGTACCGATGAATTGTTCCTTGGAGAGTCCTGCTTTGATCAAAAACATGCTGCGGAAGGCTCCCTGGTGGCCTGAAAGCCCTCCGAAAAAGCCGCTGATGGCTCCACCAAGCGGCAAATAGCGGCGATCAAAGGATTTTTTTGACCACCATGGCGTCAGTTCCAGCACCACAAAAACCAGAATCAATCCGCCCACTATCAGTTCCAACAACTTGATTTGCCGTTTGGCACCCCAAAGCCACACCTCGGTGATGGGAGCGGTTGTGGCCAATGTTCCCAACAACCATGCTCCCAGAAATGCCGCCGCTATGGCCGGTAATCCGAAACGCAACAATACCTGGCGATTCGTGTGGCGGCCCACCAGGGCTACCTTAAATAAGTTGTTTGCGAAATGTACCATTGCAGTCATGGCAATCGCCAATTCAACCGGGAAAAACAGGGCCACTATTGGCATCAACAGAGTGCCCAGTCCAAATCCCGAAAACAATGTGAGGCCTGACGCAACGAGCGCGACTAGGGAAACGAGCGTAATATCCATTTTCACCTTCGAAATGTTGGGGATACTCGCAGTTGGTGTGTCACCGGGGGCAATCCCGAATCCGAATTTTTTAATCCGATTCGTGGTAAGCCAGCCGGATTGTGGATGCGCCGACGCTGCTTTTGCCGACTAAGCATGCCCAGGAGAACACGTTCAGAAGGACCGGCGAAATGGTGGTCATAACCGAAGATCAATTAGACGCTGCGTAACCACCGGTTATGGACACAACGACGGCGCACAGGATTTAAAGATGTCGTCGGGGCCATTGGCACCCAACGAGGTTTTGCACAACGAACCCCCATCGGTGTTTTTGCAATCATCCGAGTTTGTGCAGGGATGGGCGCAAATATATTTCGATGACGCGAAGTTGGAACGGATACATTTCATCCCTTTGGCGCAGTCCATATGCGTTGTACAGCCGATACAGGTTTGGGCTTTACGACATTGGGGTACCGTTAATGATTGTGCCTTGTTGGGTCGTGGTATCAGTACGTGATCGTCGCACACCATATATGGGCCACCCGCAAGGCAATCGCTGTCCTTTTTACACAAGCCGGTGCAGATTTTTTTGCCGGCCAGGTCATCAATACAAGTCAACGACTCGCAGTCGGCATGGGTGTTGCATTCTTCGCCCACCTTCCCTTTTCCTTTTATCGCGTCTGGTCCCAAACTACTGATGCAACTGTATTCGACTTTACCGGCTTCGCCTGGGCCGGTGGCAATGGCCCAGGGAACGCAGGTTTCTTTTGGATTTTTGCAAATAAAATCGTCTTTGCAGTCATCGCGGCTGCTTCCCGGTCCAACTGGCCAGCAAATCGGCACAAATAGATCGTCTTCCGGTGCAAAACTTCCATTTGCGCCGAGCCGTACGCTGCGGCAGATCGATGGGCGTTCTTTGCCGTCGACCGTGATGTTGGGGCAGTCTGCTTTTTCGTTACAGGTTTGGCTGCACATGGTTTTTGCCGTGAATTGGTCGTCGACCGTACAAAATCCGATGGCGCATTCGCCTTCGCCGGGAGCCGTTCCGCAGTCATCACCATAACCGCCGAAATCGGGGTGGGTTGTTCGACAAGTCCGTTTCAACAAATAAGGGAAATTGCCCACGGTTGCGGGGATTTCCAAAGGCGCGCATATCTCGCCGGGAACAGTGCAGTCGTTATTGGATTTACAGTCGGTCAACTCACCTTGGTGGGGTATTCCTTCACATAAGGACAATGGAAGCAAGATGTCGACCGTTTGATCTGCATCCACGTCGTAGGCGATTTCTGCAATGGCACATATCTGGTCTGCCGATGTATTGCAGTCGTTATCGGATTCACACAACGTGCTGCATTGGCCTTTGTAACACAGATCCGGGTTGTCACAGACAATGGCGTCTGTGGGGTTGTTGGTGCAGGTATCGCCAAGGGTCGCGTTTGTGTCTGTAGGGGTTTCGCGGCATTCGTGGGCCCATGCGGCCAATCCACTGTCGTCGATCGCCACATTCATTTGGCAGAAAAACTGGGGATCGATGCAGCTTAAGTCGCGGGCGCAGGATTTGGGTATACACAACCCTTTGATCAAGGTGTCGGGAGCGATTTTGGGATCGACCGGGTCACATTTCCATGCCGAACAGTCGGTGTCGGCTTCACACTCCATTGCCGGATTGTTTTGGCAATGGTTATTGGAACACGTTGCATTGGCTGTTCGGCATTCGGAATCGGTGGTGCAAATCGTGGTGCAGCCTTCCAACGCACACAACGCGGAGGATTGGCATAATCCAAAGGGTAATCCGGCTTTACCCGAATCGCACAGCGATCCCACCGATTTGCCGTTAACCACTTTGGCTGTGCAGCGGGTCTCCGATGCACCAAGAATGGTGACCACCGTACATGTTTCTCCTTCGTCGCAGTGTTTGTCGCTGTCGCAGGGGGCCAGCGTCGCTCCGGGAATACATTGTGTGACCGGTGGTAGGCCTTCGGCTGTGGTGTTGACGCAACGGTACTTACCGCCAAAGGGACCATCGGCGGCAGCGCCGGCACAGGAGTTGTGTTGGGGGTCTTCGATGCCGTCGGGTATTTCGGATTGTGTATGGTTGTTGATGGAATCTTCGATGAATGCACAGTTTTTGGTGCAGCCAACCGAATCGCAGATCCCCGATGCACATTGGGTGTTTAAACATTCCGGATAATCGGGATTTGTTTTTCGGCCGGATTCTGTTGTGAGCCAGGCTTCACAGCCTTCCATGGGCCCACAAGCGGCGCCGAAGGGTTGTTTGCCTTCCAGGGACACACATCGCCAGTCTGCGGAACATTCTTCGCCGATGAAACACTCGCCACAAATGCCGCCACACCCGTCGGGACCGCAGACCTTCTGACTACAATCGGGTGCGCAAGGAACATAGGCGTCGGTGCCGACGATCACATCCAGTTCGGCGATGTCTGTGGAAAGGTCTGGGGGTCCTGTGGGTACGTCATCGGCTGATGAGTCACCAAACGTTGTGTCATTTGTGTCGGTGTCGTCGGAGTCATCTCCGCAACCGATACACATACAAACAACAACAACCAACAAATACCGCAGGAGGTAAGTTTGAGTCTTTTTTTCCATCGAGAAGCCTAATCAAGTTATGGCGGGGACCAAGCGACACCACGTACAACCGACTTGTGCCCTGCTCATCCTATGGAACGCCGGAACACGGAGTCAAGGAAGCCTTTTTCATAACGGTACAAACCGTCACGGATGGGCACGTTGGTTTGGTGAAATGGGGCGGGGAGAAATCGTTGAGCGGGAAAGAAGGGGCGGCATCAACGCCGCCCCAACGTGCGGGATTATTCGAACTGGACGTTGTCGAGAATGACGACGGTATCGTAAATACTATCGCCAACGTCGGTGACTTCGAAGATGATCGTACCCGCTTCGGCACCAGGCGGCAAAGTCAACGTCGTGGTCTGCCACGGTGTTGCCCACGCTTCGCCTTGGTCGAAGTGGATGTCCGATTTTTCCAAGCCAACAAACTTGGAGCCACATTTGCCCGGCTGAGAACCACAGGTGCCGGACGTTGTGGAGCAAAGATCGTCCACCTTGACATTATACAGTTCGGTTTCGACGCCATCGACGACGAACGTTACGCTGAAAATATCCTGGAACTGGCTGCCGCAATATTCCTGGAACTCTTCGGAATAGTACCGCCACATAAATGTGACGGTTTGCGGTGTTTGTTCGAGGCAGATCGATTTTTGTGCGTAACTTGGGGCGGCATAGGACAATCCGGTAGACAATCGCAACATCGACATGCCTTCGGGGGCAAGTGTAATTCCCAATTGCGGAATCACGGTGACGTCGCCGTCGATGTCCCAACCGGTCAGGCCATTTTCAAAGTCGAGAACCTGGCACAACCCATCGGCGCAACCGGGGCATGGGCTGATACACTTGTCGCCCTCGGGTGAACATTCGGTTCCGGCATCGCAGATACCGCAGGAACCATTACAACCGTCGCTGCCGCAGACTTTGCCTGTGCAGTTGGGTTGGCAGGGTTCGCAAGTGTTGCTGTCACCGCAGACTTCTCCGGGACCACATTCACCGCATGGAACACCACAACCGTTGTCGGAGCACTGGCCGGGAGCGCATTGCGGCACACAGGGACCCGGTTCGCAGCAAGGACCACCATTGGTGCAGTCCGGCGGGAGGTGTTTGCACCCCGTGGCGGGGTCGCAGATATCCATCGTACAGGCATTGCCGTCGTTGCAGTTGACCGGGGTGCTGGTACAACCGACTTCGCCGCTACAGAAGTTGGCGGTGCAAGCGTTGCCGTCGGTGCATTCTACCGGCATGTTCATACAACCCATGGTCAGGTCACAGATATCGATTGTGCAGATGTCCCCGTCGATGCAGTATGCGGGCAGTTCAACCCACATGTTGCAGCAACCTTTTTCCGAATCACATGCATCTTCGGTACAATCGTGACCGTCGTCGCAAGTGTCGGGGGCGCCGGGAATACATTCGCCTTCTTGGCAAGCATCTTCAACGGTGCATTTGTCGCCGTCGGAGCAGAAGAAACCATTGGGAACGGCTTCATTGTAACAACCGATGGTCGGAATGCAGTAGTCGACGGTGCAGGGATTGCCGTCGTTGCATCCGTTGTCTTCAGCAACGCAGGAACCATCTTCACAGGCGCCTGTTGGCGTGCAGGGATCCCCATCATCACACTCGGTGCCGTCTTCCATTGACGCGTGCTGGCATCCTTCGATGGGGTGACACATGTCCATGGTGCATTCGTTGTCATCGTCACAGAACATCGTGACGATACCTGCGCATTGACCTTTGTCGCAGGCGTCGCCGCTTGTGCAAACACTGCCGTCGTCGCAGGTGGTTCCGGTCGGTTTATTCCACTGTTGGCAACCTTTTAATGGATGGCAATACGGAATAAAGCAGGCTTGTTCCGAGCCGCAGCTCATGGTTTTGCCTTTGCATTGTCCCGCGCCGCATCGATCGTTTTCGGTGCAGGCGTTGCCGTCATTACATGGGGTTTCTTCACCAAGCGGAACGTAAACGCATCCGGATTCCGGATCGCAGGAGTCTTCGGTGCAGGCGTTGCCGTCGTCGCAGTCGGCGATTTTGCCTTTGCATTTGCCCTGGTAACAGCCTTCCCACCACGTACATTCGTTGTTGTCGTCACAGGCCGAACCATTGGGTACCGGCGAGTAAACACAGCCTTGTTGCGGGTTGCACGTGTCTTTGGTGCAGATTTCGCCGTCGTCGCACATGATCGGGGTGTGTCCGCAACCGGATTCCGGATCGCAACTGTCGGTTGTGCAAGCGTTTTGGTCATTACAATTGGTCGGTGACGTGGTGCAACCGGATTCGGGATCACACGCATCGTCGGTGCAGGCATTGCCGTCGTTGCAGATAACCGGAGATGTGGTGCAACCGGATTCGGGGTCGCAACTATCGATTGTGCAAGCATTTTCGTCGTTGCAATTGGTCGGCGTGGTCGTACAACCGGTGGCCGGGTCGCAGGCGTCGTCGGTGCAAGCGTTTTCGTCATTGCAGTTGATCGGTGCATATGTGCAGCCGGATTCCGGATTACAGGAATCAGCGGTGCAGGCGTTTTCGTCGTTACAATTGACTTCGGTGTATTTACATCCTTGCTGGGGATCACAGGAGTCATTGGTGCAGGCGTTGCCGTCATTGCAATTGATCGGTGTTTGTTTACAGCCCGTTGCTGGGTCGCAGGAATCGGCTGTACAGGCGTTGTTGTCGTTGCAGTTGATCGGGGTCGTTTTGCAACCGGTTGCTGGATCGCAGGAGTCGGCTGTACAGGCGTTGTTGTCGTTACAAACAATGGGTGTGCTCTTACATCCGACGTTTGGAACGCAAGCATCTGCGGTACAAGCATTGTTGTCGTTGCAAGGAACCGGCGAAAAGACACAGCCCGTGGCCGGGTTACACGATTCGGTAGTGCACAGATCACTGTCATGGCACGTAACCGGTGAATAACGGCAGCCGGTGGTCGGGTTGCAGGAATCGTTTGTGCAAGCGTTGTTGTCGTTGCAGTTCACCGGTGTGAACACGCAGCCGATATCCGGATTGCAGGTATCCGTGGTGCACTTGCTGGTATCCGCACAGGTGATCGGCGTAAACGAGCAACCAGTTGCGGGTTTGCAGGTATCGGTTGTGCACTTGTTGTTGTCGTTGCAGGTCACCGGAGTGGTTTTGCAGCCTGTGGCCGGGTCACACGAATCATTGGTGCATGCGTTGCCGTCATTACAATTGATCGGAGCGTATTTGCAACCCGTAGCTGGGTCACAGGAATCGGCGGTGCAGGCATTCTGATCGTCACAACTGATCGGGGCGTTTACACAGCCGGTCTGGGGATTGCAGGAATCGGCGGTGCAAGCGTTTTGATCATTGCAGTTGACTTCGGTGTATTTGCATCCGCTGGCTGGATCGCAACTATCCGATGTACAAGCGTTTTGGTCATTGCAATTGACGGGGGTATACTTACAGCCGCTTGCCGGATCGCATGAATCGTTGGTGCAGGCGTTTTCATCGTTGCAGTTGACTTCGGTGTATTTGCAACCGCTGGCTGGGTCGCACGAGTCATTGGTGCAGGCGTTTTCATCGTTGCAGTTGACTTCGGTATATTTGCATCCGCTGGCTGGATCGCAGGAGTCATTGGTGCAAGCGTTTTCGTCGTTGCAGTTGACTTCGGTGTATTTACAACCGCTGGCTGGATCGCAGGAGTCATTGGTGCAGGCGTTTTCGTCGTCGCAGTTGACTTCGGTGTATTTGCAGCCACTTGCCGGATCACACGAGTCATTGGTGCAAGCGTTTTCGTCGTCGCAGTTGACTTCGGAATACTTGCATCCACTTGCGGGGTCGCAGGAATCGCTGGTGCAAGCGTTTTCGTCGTCGCAGTTGACTTCGCTGTATTTGCATCCGCTGGCCGGGTTGCATGAGTCGCTGGTGCAAGCGTTTTGGTCGTCGCAGTTCACATCGGAGTATTTGCATCCGCTTGCGGGGTCGCAAGAGTCGTTGGTGCAAGCATCTTCGTCGTCGCAGTTGACTTCGCTATATTTGCATCCGCTGGCCGGGTTGCATGAGTCGCTGGTGCAAGCGTTTTGGTCGTCGCAGTTCACATCGGTGTATTTGCATCCGCTTGCTGGATCGCACGAGTCATTGGTGCAAGCGTCTTCGTCGTCGCAGTTGACTTCGGTGTATTTGCATCCACTTGCCGGATCGCACGAGTCGTTGGTGCAAGCATTTTCGTCGTCGCAGTTGACTTCGGTGTATTTGCATCCACTTGCCGGATCGCACGAGTCATTGGTGCAAGCGTTTTCGTCGTCGCAGTTGACTTCGGAATACTTGCATCCACTTGCGGGGTCGCAGGAATCGCTGGTGCAGGCGTTTTCGTCGTCACAGTTGACTTCGGTGTACTTACATCCGCTGGCTGGATCGCACGAGTCATTGGTGCAAGCGTTTTCGTCGTCGCAGTTGACTTCGGTGTATTTACAGCCACTTGCCGGATCGCAAGAGTCGTTGGTGCAAGCGTTTTGGTCGTCGCAGTTGACTTCGGTGTATTTGCATCCGCTGGCCGGGTTGCATGAGTCGCTGGTGCAAGCGTTTTGGTCGTCGCAGTTCACATCGGAGTATTTGCATCCGCTTGCCGGATCGCAAGAATCATTGGTGCAAGCGTCTTCGTCGTCGCAGTTGACTTCGGAGTATTTGCATCCGCTTGCTGGATTGCAGGAATCATTGGTGCACGCATTTTCGTCATCGCAATTGACTTCGGAGTATTTGCATCCGCTTGCCGGATCGCAAGAATCATTGGTGCAAGCGTTTTGGTCGTCGCAATTGATGGGGGCGAAAATACAACCTTCTTCCGGGTCACAGGAGTCAGCAGTGCATGCATTGTTGTCATTACAGATGACATCTTCATAAGTACAGCCGGTTTGTGCTTTACAACTATCGATGGTGCACGCATCACCGTCGTTGCAGTTGACTTCGGTGTATTTACATCCACTTGCGGGATCACAGGAGTCATTGGTGCAAGCGTTTTCGTCGTTGCAGTTGACTTCGGTGTATTTGCATCCGCTGGCTGGATCGCACGAATCGTTTGTGCAGGCGTTTTGGTCGTTGCAGTTGACTTCGGAATATTTACATCCAGTCGCCGGATCGCAAGAGTCGTTCGTGCAAGCATCTTCGTCGTCGCAGTTGACTTCGGTGTATTTACATCCGCTTGCGGGGAGACACGAATCATTGGTGCAGGCGTTTTCGTCATCACAGTTGACGTTTTCATAAACGCAACCCGTCTGCGGATTACATGAATCAATGGTGCATGCATTCTGATCATTGCAATTGACCGGTGTGGTTTTGCATCCGGTTGCTGGGTCGCATGAGTCATTGGTGCATGCATTGCCGTCATTACAAATAACCGGCGTGGTTTTGCAACCGGTAGCTGGGTCGCATGAATCGGTGGTGCAGGCATTCTGGTCATTGCAGATAACCGGTGCGGTTTTGCATCCGGTGGCCGGATCACACGAGTCGGTGGTGCAGGCATTGCCGTCGTTGCAGACAACCGATGTATAAGTGCATCCGGTCTGCGGATTACAGGAATCGTTGGTGCAAGCATTGTTGTCGTTGCAATTGATTTCGGTAAATACACAACCCGTTGCCGGAACACAGGAATCGGCGGTGCAGGCATTCTGGTCGTTACAAGTTACCGGAGTGTATTTGCAACCAGAAGCGGGATCGCAGATTTCGGTCGTACATGCGTTGTTGTCGTTGCAATTAACCGGCGTATTCACACAGCCGATGAGCGGATCGCAAGAATCGGTTGTACAAGCGTTGCCGTCGTTGCAATTCGGCGCTGTGCCGGGAGCGCAGCCGGCTATGCCGTTGCAGATTTCGCTACCGTTACACGCATTGCCGTCGCTGCAAGAGCAATTGGCCAGACACGCGATATTGGACGCGCTTTGACCCGGCAACCAGTCTTCGCCGGGGCCGTCTTGGAGCGAACCCATAAACACCTGTACTCGAAGGGTTTTCAGGCATTCCGGATTGCCGGTGTTCATGGGTGATTTGGAGAAATTGGGGATTTTGAGTTCGATGTCCGGCCATTGGGCTGATGGACTGGTCGGAGATGGACCACTTTGATCCGGCAGCGGAGTTCCAAACACCGGGGGCAGTGGTACGAAAGAAAAGATGTCGGTTGCGCAGAAATACGAATTCGTCAGGTTTTGACCCTCTTCTTTGGCCGAGGGAACGCCGCAAACCATGTCATACGTGCTGTCTTTGTTAAAATCGAATCGAATACCAAAGGTTTCAGTTCCGCCAAACTCAGCAATGTCGGTTTCCGGTGGAAATCCGTCGATACCGTCATTTTCCGGGTCGCCGGCAATCGTGGTACCGCCGCCCACATCGCGCATGGAGATACCGACATACATGGTGTCGGTGGCAACGTCATAATACAGGCGCAAATCCTGCATATCCCAGCCGCTTCCTAATGGTTCCGCCGGGTTACCGTTGACATCGTTGATAATGAGCGCGCCGTTTGCCGCCGTGAAGTCCACGGGCACATTGCCCGTGAAAATCGGCGGTGCGGCAAGCGCAGTTGCCGAAGACAGCAGCATCGTTGTTCCCAACGCAGCCGCCGTCTGAAGCGATTTTCTTCGACCTTTTTTAAGAACACGCATCTTTTTCCTCCGAAAACAGTTCGCAAACAACCCATGTGGTTGGCTTTTATTATCGATACGCCGGCACACTTGTCGGAAGTATACCGCCGCATCTCAAAGTCGTGCTTTGAGCTACATACTAGGCGTTTGCTCATGCTACAAGTTACAGATGTGTGACCTACGTCAAATGACGGGATGTAGCCCATGGCAGGTTTGAGGTTGACGCGCAATATTACTGGCGTTCTGTTTGCTTTTGCATTTGTAGCCGTGATTTGTAAATTTGGTGCGACCTATCTTGCGCAATGGATCGGGTTGGTTTGTTAAGCATGACTTAACGTATTGTTTGGTTGGGTCTGACGGCCCGTAAAATTACCACACGAAGGGCAATTGCTGTAGAAATTCAAGCGAAGAGAGGGGGCAATAAATGGCGGCGGCGCGATCGTTGTGTTCATCATGGGGCTGGGGAGGTTGTTTCATGGGTTACAATGGAAACAATCGGCATCAGCGTGAGATTTGTGTTTTTCGGCGCGGCGGCGGCCACGTAGTCATGTCCATGGATGGCGGTCTGTGGGGGGAGTTGGCGCGGATGATTGTTTTGTTCCTAAATCGTGTAAAAGACGGTACATTCCGGTTGGGTGGTCTGTGGTGTGGTGTATTTGCTGCAAACTACCCGTTGATTTCCGCAAAAACAGCGTGACGCGCAGGGGCTGCGTTTAAGCAACTGATGTCGCGATTGTGCGTTTTCCGATACACCTTGCAGTCACCGTTTGTTGGCGCTGTTTGGTTACGACTCGCTGATTTAGGCTCGCGATTCGTGAGAGGTCTATGCAATTTTCCTGTCCCCATTGTCAGACCCACTACAAGGTTAGCCGTGAACGTTTGGCGAACCGCATTTTGAAAGTGCGGTGCAAAGTTTGTCAGAACGTATTGGCTGTACGTGATCCGCAACTCAAAGCAGTAGATCGTACCGCAGCGTACGTAGGCATTGGACTTGGAGGGGCCGCGGACCCCCAGGCGCTTGCGGCAGCAACCGCCGCACAGATTCATCAACATTGGTACTATGCCCAGGATGGGCGCCGCCATGGGCCGCTTCCACTCGATCAACTCCGCGAAGAAATCGCCGTTGGCAAAGTTGGAAAACGTGCGTGGCTATGGTGCCCGGCATTTGAAACGTGGGTACATGCGTCTGATGTGGAATCTTTGCGGGTCGACTTGGAGCGGGCATCACTTCGGTCGACAGCCGTGTCCGCCCCGGAACCGGCGGCGCCCGCCGCGGCGGTTGGACTACCTCCTTCCAGAGTCGGGAAATTCCGGACGAATCCGACGATGCAAGCGGCAGCTCCGGTCCGAAATGCCGTCATTCGTAGCGACAGATTGATTCGTGCCGAAATTGGACCTGCGACGGACCAATCCAGTTCGCTTCCTCCCGGAGTTGGCGCCGGGGCCGATGACGACGATGACATCGATTTCGCTTTGCCCAGTGAACCCACGGAAATCGTTGATCGCGAACTTCACCGGCAATTGTTGCAGGAAGCCGACCTTCCCAGCGACGGATGGTCGCCGGAAGTTCCCAGCGCCGGTGCCGCGGGAGTTCTCACCGGGTTGGATGGTGTCACTGCCAACCAATCGGTTGAGCCTCCATCACGGGCTCAGAAGCCACAATTCATTGTTGCGCAAGAGGTTGTCGCTCGCCATCCCGAGCCGGGACAGCGTGGCTCGGATGACTCCGACGAGATCGATTTGGGCGATCTGTGGGGGGATGACGAATCATTTGGTGTTCCGCTAGATCCGGTCAGTCTTCATGTGCCGGACTTACCAGAATCACCGGACTGGAGTGAATCCGATCCGTTCACCGACCCTAAGTTAACTCATTTAAGCAATTCTTCTGTAAGTGAGGACAATCGTGACCTGGCCGGGCCCGACCCCGTGGGCGACGAGCCGGAAGAGCCGCACGGTGTGCAGGTTACCGATCGGGAAGAAGAACTCGTAATGGATCCGGCGGCTTTTGCCGAACGGGAGGTTGGTTCGGATCCGGGTGTGGACTTCACAAGCGGAGACTCAGCGGAATGGAGTGCCGTCGAGCAACCGGTGATCACGGATCAGAAAACGTCGGAATTGTCATTTTTAGGAGAACACTCACCACAAATCTCCGCGTTTGAGGGTGAAAAGGATATTTCTGGCGAGAAATCGGTCCAATCGCATGAGTCCGGTTTAGAATCCGGAAATATTTTGGATCATGAGCCGGAAGATTTTTCGCCGAAAGAAGGCGGATCTGAATCATCGTTGGAGCCGGTGGACCTGTCTGTGGAGCCGGTGGGTGGGTCGCAACATGAGAAGGATGCACAGCAAGACCCAATTCGACCACTGAGCAACCCCGAGGGTATTTGGGCGGCCACCGATTCCACGGCGGATGATTTCACCGTTATGGATACGAAGCTCAACGTCGATTGGCTGGAATCCGATGAAGTTCAAAAGGGGATTCGTGCGGCAAATTCTGACGATGAAGCACAGTCGGGGATTGCGCCCACAGAAAACAACTTAATCGCGTCCCCATCCAAGCCGGTTGTTTCGGACTCCGAGCCCATCCAAACGTTGCAACCCAATCTGCCGCCAAAACTCGTTGCTCGGTCCCGAGACGAAATTCCCGATATTTTGGATACCACTGCAGTTCGGGAGTTTGATGCCGTTTTCGCAAAAGAACGGGATGAAGATGATTTTGTGGTGACCCTCGCCCGCGAAGCGGATGGGAAACGACAGCACCATCGGGAGCTCACCGATTCGGTACCCGATATGGAAACGTTGACGCATGACCTTCCGCTTGGAGATACGAAAGCGCTTGTTTCATCGGACGAGGAGCATGCTTTTTTTGCAGAAATCAAAGATGAAGTAGAACCGGCAAATCCCCAAGCGGAGCCGCAGGCTGCTGAAATTCGTGAAAGTAAGCAGATGCTAAAGACGCTCGCGGCGGAGATCAAAGCCGAACAACCTCTGACGGAAGGGCCACGGCTTCACGCACATGAAGACAGCACCGTTTTTCGGATGGAATCGGCCAAAAAGCGAAAGATTGCGGTCATCGTGGCGGTTTTATTACTCGTTCTGGGAGCGATTGTTCTTTGGCTTGCGGCGCAATCGTCCTCGGAAAAGCCGGCGTCTGGTGCACCGGAAGGGTCCACCGGTGCGCAAATTGCGCCCATCGTTCGGCCGGTTTATGAAATTCCCAAGAAAGAAGAACAAACCCGCGAGGCTGAGGTTGTACAGGTGCCCGAATCTCCTCCGCCGGAGGCGGTAATGGAACTCGAACCGATCGAACCCGATGAACAACCGGAAGACGGTGATCCGACAAGCGCCCAAAAGAGCCCAAAACGTAATGTTGGTACGGGACAGAAAGGTCAAGTAGCGCCGCAGCATCCCGTTGCCGCCGACCCATCCAAGCTGGACGCGGCCCAACTCGCAGCGTTGACCCATGACCGGGCGGAGGTGGTGGTTTCCGGTGGCACCGCACGTGATTCGAACAAAAATGCGGAACTCGCCGTTGTTGTGGATGATCGTCTCATCGGTGAGATGTTCAACAAACGTTCGCGAGAAATGATCCGCTGCGCGGAAAAAGGGAAGGTCGTGGGAAAGATGGTGATCTCGTTTCGTGTTGCTACAAATGGCGTAATCGAAAACATCCAAGTAACGTCTCCCGGTGGGCCGATTCCTCGGGAAGCGAGTCAATGTATCCACGACGTGATTGTTCGCTGGAAATTTCCCGAGCAAAAAAAGCCATATCAATTTAGTCGCGTGTTGATGTTAAACCCTTAACTTACTCGATGCGCAAATCCCATCGGTTATTTACCGCTTGGGGAAAGAAAGGAGAATCCACATGATGAAGGGCCACTTTTGCCGTCTGGCGTCCGTTTTGACGACTGCATTCGTATTGCTGGTTCCGGCGTTTGTGATGGCGTCGGGGGACATCGTTGTGTCCCGTGAGTTCATTGCGTTTTCAATGGAACAAGAGCTGTATGCGATTCGAGTGGTCGATGCAAATCGAGGAAGTTATTTTTCTGTTCGAAAACTCGAAGACAGTTCGGTTGTAAAAGAAGTTCCGTATCAGCTTGATAACGAAGACACGGTTCTTAAGTCACTACGAAAGAAGTATAAACTTACCGACGAAGGCCATGCTGGACAACAGTCTCCCAAGGGTGAGTACACCATTCTTGGGGCGGCCAAAGGCGATAAATTTGAAGTGATGGCACAAGCGGGCAGCCATCTTGGAAAAGTACGTGATTTGGACCTGAGAAAAGAAGAAAGTAGCGAGAAACCAGCGAAAGCATTGCTAAAGCAGGTGGTATGGACGACCGACGGCAAATGGCTGCTGCTGGTGGTCAACCAAAAAGTCGGGGGCGCCTTTCCCAGCGACGAAGACGACGTCATTGTGATGCCGTTTCGTGGTTACAAAGTTCAGTGGCAGTAAGCGGTGGTACGAAAACGACGTCGCGGTCAAGCGACTCCCACCGGTGCCGGTCCGTTTACTTGGTTTAATCTGATGTTGTATGCCGTTGGATTGACCATCATTCTTACGTTTTATTGGCAGATTGGTCAAAAGACCGCGGGGTGCTTCGGAGTGTTGTCCGAGACACCCGAAGTTTCTCCTACCGATCATTCCGATGCCGACGGGCCAACAAAAAGCCGAATACCTACGGAAAATTAAACATCGATTCGATTCGAAATACCGGGTAATTGGCCAACCCATTCAGCAACACAATGAGCACCGTCACGGCAAGAAAATAAATGACCAAACCGACGGCAAGATAATCTCTCCACGTCTTCCCACGAAAAAACATGGCTACGGTCCCGACGGTCAACAGCAGGCTTACGCCCAGCACAAAACTCAGCAACCGGACGTCGACTACAAACCATCCCGCGTAGAGGTACGGATTTCCTTGGCTCATACTCTCTCTTTCGGAACGTATCGCCGAACAATTATGGTGAGGTTCACTAAGTTAATGGTAAAGTGTGCGACGATGGGTGCACATAAGGAACCGGTATGTTCCATCAACCATCCAAAAACAAACCCCATGAGGGTGGCAAGGAGTGACCAAAACCACAATTGACGGCTGAAAAACCCATGAATCGCCCCAAACAGCACGGAAGTGGCCACCAATCCCAAAGACGGTTGTAAGGCACCACGGAACAACATCTCTTCGCCGACGCTGCTGCAGAACGCATACCAGAACACTTGCTGCGGTCCAAGGGCTCCAAGTAATTGTGCCAGCGTACGACCTAACGCGCGCGCTGAAGACGAGAGACGTTCAAGCGCTTCGGTGACGAGGATGGCTACCCCACCGACTACCAATCCTAACGTTAAGTCGTACATTGCAGTCGACGGAGTAACGAATACAAGATAAGTCGGACTTGGGCGCACAGCGTCAATGACAATAGCGATCACTACGAAGATTCCGTAAAAGATCCAAAGTTGTAGGAGGCGAATTTTTTGCAACGAGAGTCCTGTTTTTGGCATCGTCAACAAGTACAGGCGAAAATTACGGAGTACCGATTTCTATCCCGCCATTTTTACAATTTTTGGGGGTACAATCACCGAAACGCCGGCGAATTGTCGCCGGGCTCCTGCGGGTGTGTTCGACGTATTACAAGTACAACTGCACGTACTAAAAATCCGCTCTCGTTTCCGCATTTCCGCTGCGAATCCTCTGAGAGGGTCAGCGGAAATAGATAAGTGAACCCTGTTCGGCTAATTTAGGCTGCCTTGTCCAGTCCCGTCCTTGCGGAATATTCCCGATATTCCT
>JABWCM010000021.1 GCA_013360285.1 Myxococcales bacterium | reverse complement strand
AGCGTACCTTCGGGTACGCCTCCGGTGGGCCTCGGTCGGCAGGCCCGCCTCGCTACGGCCACTGTCTCGCTCGCCGTTATTTTTTCCCAAACACCCTCTTAGAATTGTCCATAATTTGATTCAAATTTCACGGTGATATCGACAAACGTCGTAAAAAGTCCAAAACAGTTGTCACTGCATGGCGTGACGTGTGTTCACCCGGGGCGTGCTCCAAAAATCGTTCGTACAGAGTTTGAGCACGAACAAGGTCGCCTTTTTTGTGGGCCAGCAAACCCAACATGAGGACTACATCATGTGGCGCCTGACTCTGGACGTCCAACAACTCCAGAGTGCGTAATGCCTCTTCATTTTTTCCCAAATCGGCCAGAATCGCCCCTAGGGACTGTCGCGCGCGCGCATGGTCGGGAGACCGCGCGATCAGTGTCCGCATTGTATGTTCGGCGCTGACTAGGTCCCCTAACTGGACAAGCGCCAACCCTCGCAATTCCAGCTCATCTACCGACATTCCGTCCAAACTCGGAGACTTGTACTCGACATACGGCCGTTCTGGCTGCAGTAAATCATCTACCGTATTTTCTCGCGAATCTACGCTTTGTTCGGCTTGTTTTTCTCCCTTTCCAATCAAACCAGACAACGCCTGAGGCTGGGTCTTCCACAGCCACAATCCCACTGTTACCCCTAAAGCCAACGATACAAATCCGGCGATAAACCAGGACCGACGACGGCGTGCAGCATCCAGCGCTGCGGCTTTTTGCGAGTCATCAAACCACGCACCCAGATCCTCGACAGCATGAGAATCCACCACCCAACTGGCTTCCGAAAAGAGAGCTGCACCTTCAGAAATTCTCGGGGGACCCACCGGAAGTGCATCGTCCACGTCGGTGTCGGAATCCAGATCCGCAATGGGAGGCTCCCACACCAAGCTGATAGAGCTGGTCGTAAGCTCGTTAACTTGGTCGCCGTCCGCGGAAACCGACTCCGCTCCTGTCTCTGTCGTTTTTACACCCGCCACGCGCATTCGGGTTTCGTTTGGTGTTGGTGTATCAGCTCCCGGCATTGTCGCGGCACCTCCCGCCATTGCCGGCACGTTATGCGCATTTTCGTCACCGACCTTCCCTCCTGACACCTTCATCGATGTGATGCTTGGAGGTGTGCGGCCGGCCACCGGAGCGTCGTCTTCGGCAATTCCGCTTGGACTACGCGCGGTTGAAACAACCCTGGTGAACTCAATTCGACCATTTTCGTAGTCTCGAACGAGTCTTGCCATCGCTTCGACGGAATCGAATGCGCCACTGCTCAGAACTGCTGCCAACGTTGGACGAGCGTCTTCGATACGTGCCAAAAATATCTGCCGGGCCGCATCATCAGGACAGCACATCATGGCGTCACCACGAGCAAGCCGAATCTCGTTTTCCGCTTCGGGCAATCGATCTCTTAAACGCTGCCATTCCCCCATACGGGACACTCCGCTCACAATCAGGTCGGCCGCTGGCCGATTTATCGTCTTTTCCACCCGCGAATCGGACAAATCTACTCGGAACTGACCATCGGTCCATCCCAGCATCCGATGAAAGGCTTTGGTTCCTCGCTGGCTGCCAACCGCCGCGTCGGCGGGCTGACCAGCACTAAATGTAACCGTTCCCATGTTTCCTTCGGTGCGGATTTCCGCACGGCCGCTCAAAGAAAACTGCTCCATAAATCGACACAAATCGGCAAGACTGTAGTCTTCCAATTGCCCCCGTAGCGCAGAATCGTCTCGGCGCAAGCGGCGCGCCACACGAGACTGGATATACTCAATCGCGCTCCGGAGATGCGCTCGAGGGATGGGTTTCAACAACAGCGGTGAATCCCGAACGGCAAATCGCTCTCGGGGTCGGTCGGGCCGCCCCGTCATGCAGATCACGGGCACGTCCTTTCCCGCTCCCCGCTCCAGCCGTTTTCGCAACTCCAGACCATCTAGGCCAGGTATGTCCAGATCAAACACCGCAAGGTCAAATGGTTCGTCTTCCGCCTTCTGTATTGCTTCAACGGTAGCATGAGCGGTAGTCACCTCAAACCCTTCCGCTCTTAAGTGAGCCGACAGCACCGCTTGGCTCACACGATCAGCCTCAACAAGCAAGGCTTTGCGGATGATGTGTGTCGATGCATTGGTCTGGCCGGGGGACATGACGCTCCTTCAGCAACAAAACCGCGTAGCCGAGCGGCCACGGAAGCCACACAACCAATTCGCGTTGGCTTGATTCACAGCCGCGCCGTGGTAATTCCCACGATCGCCGTGCCAGTATACGCTGAAATGCCGCGTGAGACACACCGTAAAACCATCGGGCTGGTATTTGCGTTTGGCATTTGGTGAACAGGGCCCCGCTTACGCTGACGAAAAACCGGCAATGACGTTGACAACGCGTATCCACCTTGGTAGTTTGCCGCAATGAATGGTCATTCATTTTGGTATGGCCAGCTTCGAGTGGGTGCAGAAAATGGCAGAGCAAGAGCCAGGAAAGCCTTCCGCAACCAGCCGAACACCGGATAAGCGGGAACGCATTCTGGAAGCGGCAATCGCGGTTTTTGCCGAAAAAGGGTTTGCGCAGACAAAGGTGTCGGAAATTGCCAAAGTTGCGGGCGTTGCCGACGGAACCATCTATTTGTACTTCGAAAACAAAGACGATCTGCTTATCAAAGCATACGAAGCAAGCATGGATCGCATTTTGGAGAGTCTTGCGCGGCTGCTGGCTGAAACAGAAAGCACTGCGGAGAAAGTCGAGCGATTCATTCAGCACCATTTGCAAATGGTCGGAAACGACAAACAACTTGCAAAAGTGATCACCGTGGAATTGCGAACGTCGCCCAAATTTATGGTCGAATATAAAAACACCAAGTTCAACGACTACCTGCGACTGCTGTCTGACATCATCGCAAACGGACAGGGCGAAGGCGTGCTGCGCGGCGATATCGACCCCGCGCTGGCAGCTCGTGCGCTGTTCGGCATGTTGGATGAATTGTCTCTTATGTTTGTGCTGGGGGGCCGGATGGACCTGCGTATTACGGCCCGCTTACTTTACGAAACGTTTATGAATGGCACGGCTGTACCCCAGAGCGGAGATTCAGCAACACAACGTGCAATCGCGCTAACCAATCGAATTAACAGATAAAATCACAGCGCACTTGAGGGATTCCTACCCAAAAACAGGAGGCCACCGTGAAAATTCTTGTCACCGCGAAACGAGTTACCGATCCTAATGCCAAAATCAAGTTAAAATCCGACAAGAGCGGCATCCAAACCGACGGATTGGAATACAAACCCAATCCGTTTTGCGAAAATGCAATCGAAGAGGCCCTGCGCCTAAACGAAACACACGGAGGCGAAGTGGTTGTGGTGAGCATCGGCCCCTCCGATGTTCAAGCAACGATCCGCACCGCACTAGCTATGGGCGCTCATCGCGGAATCTTGGTCACTGGCTTGGACGACCATCAGATGGATAGCGATCTCGTCGCGCGCGTTTTTGCTGAGTTGTACAAACGTGAACGGCCAGACTTGTTTCTGTTGGGAAAACAAGCAATCGATGGCGATTCCAACCAGGTCGGTCAACTTTTGGCCGAATATCTGGAAATTGGCCAGGCTTGTTTCGCGTCAAAGGTCGAAATCCACGGTTCCGAGGCGATTGTTACGCGCGAGGTCGATGGTGGTTTGGAAAAAATCGCTGTCGGCATGCCAGCGGTCATTACTGCCGATTTGCGCTTAAATGAGCCACGCTACGCATCCCTACCCGGAATCGTAAAAGCGAGGAAAAAATCAATCGACGAGATTGATATTCGAAGCCTCGGAATCGACACTCACTTAAAGGTTGAGACTGTTGCATACGAGGAACCCAAAACACGAGGCGGAGGCGTAACTTTTGTTGGCGGCGTAGACGAGCTTGTTGGTAAGTTAAAATCGGAAGCCAAAGCGATTTAAGACACCGTTTTAAGCCTGCAACCAAACCATAGAATTCCGTCTTTGTAAGGATGGCGGTTGGCATAGGCACAGCCTCCGAATTTCAAGACGACTTTAGGAGACACATCATGGGTGGCATTTTAGTTGTCGCGGAAGTTCGCGACGGAAAACTTTTCTCCGGTACTCTGTCCGCCGTTCAATTCGCCCAGCAGGTTGGCCAACAAACCGGTGCTGCTTTCGACATATTTGTGGCTGGAAGCAATATCGGCTCTATCGCCGAGGAATTGTCGTACTATGGAGCGAAAAAAGTCCTTGTTGAGGATAATCCAGTGTTCGCACATTACCTCGCACCCGGCTTTGCGGCCAGCGTCGCGGCGGCGGCCAAACAGCTTGGCTCGTCGTATGTGGCCGGTACTGCGACGACTTTTGGGAAAGACCTGCTGCCACGGGTTGCAGTACGACTGGGCGCAGGAATGGCCAGTGAAGTAACAGAAATCGTGGGGACCCGAAACGGGCGATTGGTTTTCAAACGCCCAATGTGGGCGGGCAACATCGTTGGCCATGTTGTTGTGAATACAGACGTCGTAGTCGTCTCCGTCCGCGGTACGGACTTCGACAAGGCTGTTAAGTTAGCAAATCGCAGCGAAGTGGTTCCCTTCACCGGGGGCGGCGCCAACACGAGAGTCCAGCAACGATTTATTTCATTTGAGCAAACCGCAAGCGAGCGTCCGGATTTGACCGAAGCTGCCGTTGTAGTCGCCGGAGGTCGTGGCCTCAAAGATGGACCAAACTTCTTCAAAATTATGGAACCGTTAGCTGATTCACTTAACGCAGCAATTGGCGCCAGCCGAGCTGCCGTAGACGCCGGATTTTGCCCGAACGATCTGCAAGTGGGTCAAACCGGCAAAGTCGTTGCCCCACAGCTCTATGTTGCAGTAGCCATCAGCGGCGCAATTCAACACTTGGCGGGCATGAAGAACTCAAAGACCATTGTCGCCATCAACAAGGACAAAGAAGCGCCCATATTCCAGATCGCCGACTACGGCCTGGTAGGAGACGCATTCAAGGTAGTTCCCGAATTAGCGGACGCCATCAAACGTGCCCGCAGCTAGCCCAGATTTCTCACCGCTCTTCGGCTACGACCACCAAACGGCGCGCCCCTTCCGGTCCTACTCCCTTTGCCGTGCTTGACGGGCCGGGAGCCCACTTCCCCGCGGAGAAGGTCCGCGCACCCCGAATTCGCGAGCAGTTTGACGGTCTCGCCGCGAATTCTGGTGTGTTTAGATGAATTTCACGCTTTGGCGGTCTCGCCCCCTATGACCCAGGATTTTTTCGGACGATCCGGCTCAAATTCCGCTGGCCAAACATTCCCCTAAAAAACACCAGCCACCTAGTTCATTTCCCGCGGCGGTATCGCTTTCACTGTGGTCACTTCCCACTTGACGTCTTTGGTGATCTGCTTTTTTCCACAACCGTTCCACCCGATATAATACAGCTCTTTGTCGGTAAAAGTGGACTGATTGTTATTGCCTAACGGCTGCCTCGTTTTGGGATCAACCGATGGCGTACCGGCAAAAACCAATGTTTTTCCACTTGGGCTGACATCAAATGTAGAAATTACAATATTTGCCACCCCGTTCACCCGTGGATTCTGCGTAATGCTTCTAATATCTCCCGTTTTTATTTTCTGACCTGATCCGATGAGACTGATGGGCATCTCCATAATGTCGGTATTGGCCTTTGTGCCAAATGCACCGCATTCGCTATGCCCCAGGTAAAGAACATGTTGCCCTTCGGGGTGGTATTGAAGGCCGACAACCTGCTTGAACTGCCAATCCTCGGTCATATGCATACAGGCATTGCTGTTGTAATCACTGCCTTGGGGAACGGCAACAACATTGCTCCACAACGGTTCTACAGCGACGTTGCTGACATATTTCCATACCCGTTGAACACTTTCAGCAATCGTAAACGTCACCAACGATTTGTTGTCCGGCGACAAAGCAACAGGATCCCTGTCGGTATACTGCGAACCGGTTCCGATACACTGTTCGTTTTGTTTTTGTTGACACAGCTCTTTAAGGAAAATCAGATTGCCGTTTTCCCACATATAGTAACTTTGGCTGCGAATGGTCGGGTTGAGTAAGGTCAACGCCTTGCCGTCCCGACTGACATGGAAATACCCTTTATAAATGCTGTCATTAATGTCGTCCTCCGGAGGAAACGTCAGAATTTTGAACTCTTCGTTGACGTTCCCCTGCGCGCTGAGGTCACGATAGTAAATATCGTAGATACAGCTTGCGCCAGGACAAGCCACCTGCTTTGAATAGTACATACGCTCGTTTGCGAACTCAAAATGGGCTAGATTGGCAAAAATGGCACCTTTTATCATCTGTGCCTTTAGGTTCACATCCAGTTTGCCAAGTTGAACGGTAAACCCTTTGGCGGCATTGGGGACCTCTTTCGCGGACTTCAAACAATCGTATGCGGGATCATAATTGGCATTGTTTTCGTCAAGCCACTCGGGATTGGGGACTGGCAATCCCACGGCGATCCACGTAAGGGAGTCGTCTACCGTACAACCTTTTACACAACTGAGCGGAACCACTTCGGTATCCTGACACCACTGAAACTCCTGACCGGTCAGACTGAAAGACGTAATCGACAACGGCTCTGGATCACCAGGCGAGAGGGGATTTCCGCCATCCGGCCCACGGACAAACAAGTCAAACTCATCAAAGTTGTCTCCGGGAACCCGACCTTTGAGACCATAGACCACCCAGAAATCATCTGCCGGAAGTTCGTTTGGGATGCAGACCTGCGCCGTTGTATCCTGCTCGGCGCTATCCAACGTACTACCATCTCCCGCGGTGCTCGCATCCGCGATGTCGTTGTCACCGACACCGTCCTCACCGTTTGAAGTCGTGTCTTTTCCGCTGTCGGATTCGTCACCACATGCTCCCAAAGTGAACATCAATACCCCCAGGAGCAAACCTGGAACGACTTTTGCGCTAACATAACGAAGCTGTTTCACCTGCGCCTCACATGCCTGATGCCCGAATTACCGGTTTGGTTTCTCAGTAAGATAACACGCAATCCACCGTCAGCCGTTTTTGTGCACATCAATACCAAAATAACGGTGCTCACGTGGTTTGTCGTAATCGAGACGGACCAGCCATCCCGCCACGCATCAAAGACTGTACGGAAGCGCCGGGACTCGTGTCAATGGCCCCTGATTCCCAAAACAAACATCCATGTCGTCACACAGCCCGCCGGCGTAATGCACGAATCGTCAAGAAAAGCAAAACGAACGGTAAGACAGCCTCCACACGGCGTTGCCAACGAGGTTTGCGAAACTTCATACCGTGGTGGGAGGAAGCTTCCGCGTCTTTTACACATCCATCAGAATCGTCGTCATCATTGCCTGAGTCCTCATCGTCGCCTTGGCATCCTCCAGATGAGTCGTCTTCATATCCGGGGTCTCCTTCACATCCTTGAGAAGTCTCGCCATCATCGTAATCGTCGTTTCCGTCACCACCACAACCGCCTTCGTCGTAATCGTCGTCTTCGCCGGCGCCGCATCCGTAAGCGGGATCGGAATTGAACGAATCCTCCCATGGATCGGAAGGTTCTACCCAAATCGCGACGCTCCCACCCGCACCTGTCGGTAAATCAGAGATTGCGGTGTGGTCGTAACTCGAATCCATCCAGACGATCCCTTCGGACAAAATACGAAACCGGTCATCCCCACCGTCTTTTGCTTGATCCGACCCGTAATCGGTCACGAACGCATCAAACGCGGCTCCCTCCAACACGATTTGTCCGTCGATGAACCCTGATTGAGTTACCAACACGCCCGACAATTCGTTACCAAAAAAATCGGCTTTACCGGCAATGTCCTCGTAGTAAAGCCACTCCCCATCCCACCCCATCTCGAAAACAAAACTCTCTTCACCACCGGATAGCGGAATGTCCAGCACCAACACGCGCGTCGCTCCAGTCTCCCCCTCGAATACAATCCGAACGAGAGCGCCATCAGCATAACTTGACGCCAATGCACTGATTGCCGCTGTTCCGAATTCGTAACTCCCGAAATCCCCCTGGAGTCGGTTGATCGGTTCGTTGGTTTCCTCAATGTAACATCGCGCGTCCCCCAATCGCTCCGTGTTGGCCGTGGCAGTCGACACACAAATTGTTTCCAAGACTGCGACCACCCAAAGTGCGCGGCGGAAACCGGGTAAACAATCGGCGAGTAACTTTGGGAATAATGAGTGAAAATACATTGTCTCTCCTCATCTCTAAAAGTGAAAAGTCGCCGAAACAAAGTAGGCATGACGCCCATGGAATGCACTGTCCGACTGAGGGCGTGCCAATACTGCTGTGGCAAAGTCAACAAGTTCATTTCGCAGAACACCAGTCCACTCTCCGCGAACGCCTATCGACATGAATCGCGCCAAGCGGTACTGAAGCCCCCCCCCTACCGTCAATGCGAATCCCCCGTAGGACATGTCATATCTTTCGTAGGGTCCGAGTGATAAATCGGTTAGGATATGTCCATAACCCGCTAAGATATCGGTGTAGACGCGTACTCTGCCGACGATCGGAATGGACAACCGGAAACCGCCTCCAACGTCGATGATCGACCTTTCAAGTTGCCCCGAATCAATCGGAGTCGCGGTTGTCTCCAAGAACCCACCATAACCCAACGAGAACAGCGCATGGCACAGCAGAAAGGTTCCGGAAATCCTCCCCCCCACTCCGAACACTCCCCGTGCCGAATACCCGATGCCATCCTGCATAAATCCGGCAGGAAAACCGACGCCGTGGTGCATCTCCCCAATAAACCAGGTTCCCTTTTCATTGGCCGACACCGAGTGAGACGCCATCAGAACAAATACGAGGACGCTCAACGCGAACCATCGAATTCTCCCGAACTGTTTCAAACATGGCCCCGATTTCACACGATGCTTTGCAGCGAAAGAACCGAAACACCCGTGACTTTTGGGCGCACGACCTAAAGCCGCGTGGGCGTGGGCTCGTGGTCCGTCGAGCACGGATGCGCGAACACGACCCAAAAACGAAGGTGGATCGGCACTCGTAGCCTCGCGCTCGTGAGAAATGCGGGTTAGTGGTTCGGAAGCCACAATCGCGGGGAGTTTGCGAAAAAATAGCTGCGCACACGGATATCGGCGATTATTGTCCGCCTTGGATCTGAAAAACCTTGAGGTATACTCCTGAAATGACCTAGCTTTTTCGAGTTCAATCCGTCGCCAAGCCCACGTGTCTGGTCCACGTTCAACCACTTTTGCAAGGCCAGAGCCGTTTTTTGATTGAATTTTGTTTTTTTGGGCCACGTCACTGACTCCTTAATTACGCCACGCAACAATTGTTCGTGTCGCAACTTTCGGGCCAAAACGGGCAGTGCACCGTAACCTAACGTCACTGAGGCAGCACAATGGATATGGGTAGGTATGCGGTTCTGCGCGTGGATGCAGGGTGCTCCACTGCGCGCCGAACTAGTGCGGACATGTACTCCACAAATGATACGAGAGATCTGCGGGGCAAAAGGTAAGATTGCGATCCATTTCAATAATATAACACCAGTTTAATGGCATGAAAAACACGTCTCGCATCAATCCTCATCCGTCTGGGAAACCGCCATTTTGCGCCGTTGAGCACCTTTGGGGACCGCCGGCGACTGCACCTGCCGAAGTTCGTATGTACGCTCCGCATACTCACGGTCGTCGCGCCACAGTCGTTCTGCTGCCCAGCGCATCCATGGGCGTATCAACGAGTTCAATCGACGTACAACAAAGAACCCAGGGCGATCCGATGTGGCCAACGTCGCTTCGGTAACCATCGTTCGACCTCGATCTATCGCAGTAGCGTGTGTCTCAACCACCGACCCCACCCCCTCACCATCGACGATGGTCATGACAATCGTGTTGGGATCAGGGCACGTAAATGTCGCGTCAACTTCAACAACAAAGGGTCCCACAACGCGATAGGCCACCCTTAGCGTGATGGACTCTTCAGCAACATCCAGCACGACTAAGCGGGCGAAGGAGTGTCCGTGAAAGTGGACACCATGCCAGGGATCTAACCGATTTGCTATCACATCGCGTGGCTCACAACGTGCCTCCATCTGTACAACCGCGTCAACAAACTGAGTAGGACGTGCGGGAATGACCGGCGCAGACGTTGTCGGTTCTTCTGTGGCCATACGAACCCAAAGCAAGACCCCGTCATCAAAAGCTGGAAGTACTTTCCATCTTCCGTGCCCACCACGGTCCAATTCGAGTCCGTGCCACGGACACACAAGTCGACCGCAACGAACGTGCCCTGTGGACAAGCTCGCTCCCATATGGGGACAGGCATCCGGGGCAACCATTAACTTATCGTCCGCCCTCCACACAACAATATCCAGTCCTTCAACCCGGAACCGACGCGGAACGTGGTGAATTTCCGCTACTGCGCAAACAACGCGCCATCCACCCGACGGTTTTGCCAGAATCCGCCTCAGCATGCGATCAATTGCTTTTGGATTGGCCAATATCCAATCCGGTGATCGAGAAATGTGCGCCTCGCTCCGCAAGTGGAGAGTTTTACCAAGCAGAATCAATATGTTACCGTCATCTGTGCTCGACTTCTTCACTGCAATGCTCTTTTTGGCGACAAAAATTCAACTTTGGCACAAGTCACCCGGCACGTTGATGAGACCAGAACATTCTGCGATAAAGTATTTTACCTAACGGCGGCCTCACACCGCGATTCGCAGTGTGCGCCGTGGCCGGATCAGGCAAAACAAAACAGCAATATAATGCAGAGTCAATCCTTATGGTTAGTCGTCACGAAAGTGACACACTCAGAAATTGCGTTGCCGTACAGGAATACACGGACCGTATTCCGACATGTTTTCGTGCCAACGTAGGCCTCGGACCTGCCCACTTGGTGCGCCAAATGGTATTGTGGATTTTGGTGTGCTTGTGTGCGATGCTCATTACACACGGGGTCTGGACTTCTCAGTTCGCTTATGCACATTCGGTCGCGATACCCAAAACGCTTTACATCGCAGTCACTCCCGCGGGACTGACTATCGACATCACTTATGCTTTACAACCAGGTCGAGAAGCCCGACAGTGCCGTGAAGAAGCTGACACGAACGACGACGGCAAACTCCAAAAAAACGAAGTCGACGACCTGTCCGCTAAGTTAACAGTAGAAAGTACATTTGCACTGGATCTGACCTGCAACGAAAAAACGATACCGGCGTATAGCACCGAGTTTGTTGCCATTCATGGTGTCGAACAGCCAACCCTATCCGCGGCCGATCTGCACATAAGTGCCCGGCAAATCTACAATGTCAACTGGTCATCCAAAGAAACAACATGCGTTTTAAAAGACCGCCATAAAAACCCAAAGTGGCCGGTTTGGGCGATTTTGTCGCCGAAAGCGGAAAAGCTCATGGTTATCGCCGAAAGCGGCGAAGAGCGAGGAGAATCGCCCCGACTACTCCGTGTGGACCACCCCCGAGGACTATCGTTGCGAATTTCGACCTCGCAGCGCAAAGGCAAACCGCGCTCAAAGCACCAATAATTTATGTTACTTATCGAACCATGGTTCTCAGTACATGCGGAGACCGTTCGGCTTGACATCAGCGTGCGCCATATGCTAGCGGTTGGCCGCCTTTTCGGGAGGCGACAAAGCCCATTCGACCGGCTTAGTTAAGCTAGCGTCTGGTGCCGGGAGTAATAGAACCATGCAGCCGATAGACCTAAACACAACCATTGAAATTTCGCGAGCCGCACTCGTAGATCTTGATGCCTCGTTTTTGTTTCAACTTGGGTTGTTTATTGTCGTGGCGCTTCTCCTCAATCAAATCATCTTCAAACCATTGATGAAGATTGAGGAGTTACGAGATCAAAAAACCGAGAAGGTCTACCGCGACGCCGACAAGATGGACCGTGATTCAAAAAAAGCAATCGCCGACTATGAACAGCAGATCGCCGATGCACGGCGCAGTGGATTGGAAAATTCTCAAAAGACACGAGAAGCCGCAACTGCTGAGGGACAAAGCCGAGTCGACGCATCGCGGACCGAGAGCGACAAGCGATATAACGAAGCCCTGAAACGTCTGGAACTAGCCGATGCGGCCGCGGCCTCTGATAGGGCGCGTCAGAGCGCTGCACTTGCCAAAGAAATCGCCGACAAGATCGTCGGTGCGGCTTAATCGCAAAAGGTTGACCATGGATATCCGGCGTTGTTCTCTGATTTTAACTGCTGTCTTGCTGATGACGTCTCCTGCGTTGGCCGCCGACGGATTTACGTTCAACGTCCACGGGTTTTACATCATCAATTTCGTCGTTTTTGTCGCCATTCTTGGGTGGGCACTAAAGAAACCCCTGTCTGATTACTTGGTGAATCGTCGAAACACGTTGTTAAAGGCGATTGAAGACGCAGAGCAGCTCAAAAAGCAGGCAGCAGCCAGTCTAGCACAATATCAAAAGCTCATCGGAGAACTCGACCGGGAAAAAGAGCGTATTTTGGCAGAATCCCGTGCAGACGCGGAAAGAGAACGCGAGAGAATACTGGCTGAATCGGAAGTGGCCGCCAAAAAGCTGTTTCAGGAAGCAGAAAAACGGATTCACCAGGAACGACGTAAAGTAGAGGACGAATTGCGGTCAAAACTAATCGCATCGGCAATCGCGTCAGCCGAAGCGGTTGTACGTGAACGAATGACGCCGCAAACCCACCGGCGGCTGGTCGCGGATTCCATAGAAGCGCTGGAATCCACCACAGGCCAGGAGACTTTGGGGCGAGCGTAAATAAATAGTACCCGTTAATTCGTTGTGAAACGTGGTGTTTCAGCAACAGCAGCTAGCTACGGCGCAATTTGTGTTGACACGGGAGGCAACGTGATCCCAGGTAAGATAAGTAAAAGATACGCAAAAGCGCTGCTGGAGTTGTGCGACGAAGACAAAAGCCACGACAAAGTAAACCAGGATTTGTCGGCATTTCTAAAGATATATAGCGCGTCACACGAACTGCAGAACTCGCTGAGAAATCCCAGTGTACCAATTGCAGCGAAACGCGGCTTGATCGAACAAATTTGTCAGAAAATTGGCTTTGGTCGTATTTCTCGAAATTTCGTAAACGTATTGTTGGATCGAGGTAGACTTGAACACCTCGAAATCATCTTGGTGCAGTTTCAGCAAAGCCTTGACACCCGCGCCGGGCGCATCCGTGCTTATGTTACCAGCGCAGTCGCTCTCGGCCCAGACGAAGTGGAACGAATCAGGCGGGCACTTGCAAAGAAACCCGGAGTTACAAACGTAACGATTGAAACAACAGTCGACCCATCATTGCTGGGCGGCGTGATTACGAAGGTGGGAAATACCATCTTTGATGGCAGCGTAAAGAACAGGCTTGCGGCGATCCGCGAGCATCTAACGGCGGCACGTTAGGAACAAAGTAAGGTAGCGCTACGACCGAATACGAACGACAACAAGATACCGCTATCTTACTTCTTCTATCACGCGTGCTCATTCACAACTAACCGCTTTTGTCCGCTGTACTCGGACAAGAGCGCGAAACGATGTCGCGTCCTAATGGCACAACCAAGCGGAGCGACGACGGCGCACACAAACGGCAGGCGTAGAGGATTCGAATGGAAATCAGCGTCGAAGAGGTATCTGGAGTTATTCGACAACAGATCCGGGACTACGATAAAAAAGTTGAGGTTCAGGAAACCGGCACGGTTCTCACGGTCGGCGACGGTATCGCTCGCGTGTACGGGTTAGATCAAGCCATGGCCGGCGAGCTGTTGGAATTTCCCCACGACGTAGTCGGGTTGGTTCTCAACCTTGAGGAGCAAAACGTGGGCGTCGCTCTGTTTGGAGAGGCCAACAAGGTTAAAGAGGGCGACATTGTCAAACGTACCCGGCGTATCATTGAGGTTCCCGTTGGGAAAGGTCTGCTCGGCCGTGTCGTGGACGCACTGGGTAATCCAATCGACGGCAAAGGCCCTTTAGACACGTCCCAACGAAGTCGTGTGGAAGTGAAAGCACCGGGTATTGTTTCGCGTAAATCGGTGCACGAACCCCTGCAAACCGGACTGAAAGCAATTGATGCACTGGTACCGATTGGCCGCGGCCAACGCGAGTTGATCATTGGCGACCGTCAGACGGGGAAGACTGCGGTGGCGGTGGATGCCATTATCAATCAGAAAAACACCGACGTTCACTGCATTTACGTGGCAATTGGGCAGAAACAATCAACGGTTGCCCAAGTGGTGGAAAAACTCACTCGTTTTGGTGCAATGGACTACACAACTGTAGTGTCAGCGACTGCGAGCACATTTGCGCCGATGCAGTTTATCGCACCGTATACCGGCGTAACGATGGGTGAATACTTTCGAGATAACGGCATGCATGCATTGATTATCTATGATGACCTTTCGAAGCACGCCGTAGCGTACCGACAGCTATCCCTGCTGTTGCGTCGCCCTCCAGGCCGTGAAGCGTATCCTGGCGACGTATTTTATTTGCACTCTCGTCTGCTTGAACGTGCCGCTAAATTAAGAGACGAGGACGGAGCTGGTTCACTTACCGCGCTTCCCATTATTGAAACTCAGGCCGGAGACGTGTCGGCCTATATTCCAACCAACGTTATTTCGATCACCGACGGGCAAATCTTCCTGGAAGCCGACTTGTTTTACCGTGGTATTCGTCCCGCAATTAATGTCGGCTTGTCTGTAAGCCGTGTCGGCGGTTCAGCGCAAACCAAAGCAATGAAATCGATCGCCGGCACTTTGCGGTTGGACTTGGCGCAGTATCGCGAAATGGAAGCGTTTGCACAGTTTGGGTCCGACCTGGACGTGGCCACACAGCGGCTGCTCGCAAAAGGAGCGCGGCTAACCGAGTTGCTCAAACAGGGCCAATACGCTCCTTTGCCGGTAGAAAAACAAATCGTCACCGTTTTTGCCGGCACACAGGGATACGTAGCGGATCTGCCAATCTCTGAACTCCGAAAGTACGAGGCCGAGCTTCATGCTTTTATGGAGACGCGTCATGGCGAAATTCTCAAAGAAATCCGAGAAAAGAGGGTACTGACGGACACTTTGCGCAAACAACTGGGTGACGCAATTAGCGACTTCACCAAAAGTTTTACCGCAGCCCTCAACTCCAAATCATAGGAAGGCGCGATGGCCACACTAAAGGACATCCGCAAGCGCATTCGCGCGGTCAAAAGCACGCGTCAAATCACCCGAGCGATGAAAATGGTCGCGGCTGCAAGGCTTCGTCGCGCTCAAGAAAGTATTGAGGCGATGCGACCTTACGCATATCGCCTTCGGGAGACCATCTGGGAGATTAGCAGGTCAGCAGACGTTGATGCACATCCGCTGCTGGCGAATCGCCCGCCAAAACGGGTGATGCTCCTCGTCCTGACCTCCGACCGTGGTTTATGCGGTGGTTTCAACAGTCAGATCAATCGCGAAACCGAAAAGTACATTCTCGAACATACAAACGACCATGAAGATATTGGTCTCACCGTCATCGGGCGCAAAGGTCGGGATTATTTCAAACGACGTCCCTATCGTATCGAAAAAATCCATACCGAGGTCCTCGGTTCGGTGAGTGTCGCCAAAGCGGATGAAATCGGCCAAGAGATCATCGCTGCGTATCAGGACGAAGGTCTGGACGCGGTGTTTATGGTCTACAATGAGTTCAAAAACGCCGTATCCCAAAAGGTTCAGGTCGAAAGACTGCTGCCGGTAGTCCCTGAAGAAACCGCCGATACCAGCGAACAAGGAGTTGAGTTTCTTTATGAACCGGGCAAACAAGAAGTCTTAAGTGCGGTATTACCTCTTTATGTGAACATTCAGATCTACCGCGCCATGCTGGAAAGTGTAGCCAGCGAAATGGGCGCAAGGATGACCGCCATGGACTCGGCAACAAAGAACGCCGGCGAACTCATCCGAAAACTCACGCTAACTTACAACCGCGTCCGCCAAGCAGCCATCACGAAAGAGTTGATGGAAATCGTCGCGGGCGCGGAGTCGCTCAAAGGATAAGGGCGTCTTTGACGCGAAGAATTATAAAGGAATAGATCCCATGGTTGAACCCACTGCGAGCAAAGCCAGCAATGCCACGGGCCGCGTCACTCAGGTGATTGGACCGGTCGTCGACGTTGAATTTCCTGCGGGTGCGCTACCCGAGGTATACACCGCCCTTCGTGTCACCAATCCGGCAATCAATAGTTCCGAATGGAACCTTGTACTTGAAGTCGCTCAACATACCGGCGAATCAACTGTACGAACGATTGCCATGGATACAACCGACGGTCTCATCCGAGGAATGACGGTCAAAAATACCGGATCGGCAATCTCGATGCCCGTTGGCGAAGAAACGTTGGGCCGTATTCTGAACGTTATCGGCGATCCGGTCGATGAAGCCGGCCCGGTTGGCGCGAAAGCATTCTGGCCGATTCACCGCGAACCACCCCGGTTTGTTGATCAGGACGTGACGGTTGCTGCGTTTGAAACCGGTATCAAGGTCGTAGACCTCCTTGCCCCATACGCGCGCGGTGGAAAAATCGGATTGTTTGGCGGCGCCGGCGTAGGCAAAACCGTTCTCATTATGGAACTCATCAACAACATCGCCAAACAGCATGGTGGTGTGTCCGTATTCGGCGGGGTAGGTGAACGAACCCGCGAAGGAAACGATCTTTGGCATGAAATGCGCGAATCGGGAGTGATTGCAAAAACGTGTTTGGTGTACGGGCAGATGAACGAACCGCCCGGAGCGCGTGCCCGAGTTGCGCTATCGGCTCTGACGGTCGCTGAGTTTTTCCGTGACGAACGAAATCAGGATGTGTTGTTATTTATCGACAACATATTCCGTTTTACGCAGGCGGGTTCTGAAGTGTCCGCCCTTTTGGGTCGTATTCCCAGCGCCGTGGGATATCAACCGACCCTCGCTACCGAAATGGGCGAGCTGCAAGAGCGGATCACGTCGACTAACCGGGGCTCCATTACGTCAGTACAGGCAATTTATGTTCCCGCTGACGACTTGACGGACCCCGCTCCAGCAACTGCGTTCAGCCACTTGGATGCGACCACGGTTCTTTCACGCCAGATTGCCGAGTTGGGAATTTACCCTGCGGTGGACCCGCTGGACTCAACAAGCCGCATTCTCGATCCGCAGGTCGTCGGCGAAGAGCACTATCGAGTCGCCCGCGCCACACAGAAGATCTTGCAAGAATACAAAGACTTGCAGGACATTATCGCGATCTTGGGCATGGACGAACTCAGCGAGGATCAAAAACGAACCGTCGCCCGCGCTCGAAAAATTCAACGTTTCTTGAGCCAACCGTTCCATGTTGCTGAACAATTTACGGGTGCTCCCGGCAAGTACGTCAAAATCAAAGATACTATTCGAGGTTTTGCCGAGATTTTGGCGGGTAAACACGACAGCATTCCGGAGCAAGCATTCTACATGGTTGGCACCATAGAAGAAGCCGTCGAGCGCGCGCGTGCTCTGGTAGGCTAGAGGACACCATGCACATTGAAATCGTCACTCCAAAAGGTGCGGTGCTCAAAACAGAAGCTGATGAAATTACTGTACCTGGCGTGTTGGGAGAACTCGGGTTGTTTCCAGGTCATATCCCGATCATCACTGCGCTGGATGTAGGTGAATTCACCGTTAAAAAAGGCCACACGGTCAATCGTTATGTGGTTGACGGCGGCTTTCTGGAAATAGCCCACGATCGTGTCAACGTAATTACCGAAACCGCGGTTCCTGTTGACACGCTTGATGTAGACGATTTACGAAACAAACGTGCAGTCGCAGACGAAGAAATGCGTTCGTCTATCAACGCAGCTCCTGCGGAGGCGGAAGCAAAAGTGAAGGCGCTACGCCGATATGAAATTATGGTTGGCATCGCCGAACGAAGTCGTCAATAACGTTTCGGTCCGCCGTAGTCCTCCGTTTCGGACCACGTTAGATTACCTTAGCCTCGCAGATTCGTTCGTCCGTTAGGGATATGTAGTCAATCCAGCACCCGGAATTCGCCGGAAATTTACCGTTCTCGCTACGGATCCTGATGAAAATCAGAATTGAGACGTGGATTTATGTGGATTTGGATTTCAATTTTGCTCGCATTGGCGGCCACGCCTGGTCTGCCCCGCGTCGGTTATCAATCCTGGGGCGGAAACGATTGCCGCGCACTTATCCGCAACAACGATGCTTATTGCACAACCGATGACTGCAAGGCACTTATCCGCAACAACGACGCCTATTGCACAAGCGACGACTGCAAAGCAATCCTGCGCAACAATGATGCCTATTGTCGAACAGATGATTGCCGAGCGGTCATCCGCAACAACGACGCCTATTGTCGCACCGATGACTGTCGCGCCTTTATCCGCAAAAACGACGCATATTGTTCGACTGATTCGTGCAAAGCAATTTTACGGAACAACGACGCCTATTGCCGTTAGCTCAACAAGTTGAATGCAGTTCCGGACCCGAAACGATACTGTCCGGCACAGCATGGATCTGCGCCAGATGAGCCGCAACCTGCTTTCGTTCGACATGGGCGAGCAGCAGCACAACGTCGTCTTTCTGTGCCTGAGAGAATGCCAAATCCAGACCAGCGGTCTCCGACGGCGCAATCGCAATTCTTGATTGTGGCATACCAAGCTGTTTTAGACAATTTGCAAGAAACTCAGGTATTTCGTATTCGCCACGCCCACGTAAATAACCATGAACGGGCCTTAAAATAACGGAATGGATCCCGCCATCGACCAACGACTTGGCGAGTTCGGTTAACGCTTCTTCATCTCGATCCCCCGCTTGTCCGACAATAGCGATTTTTCGACCAAGTGGGTGAGCCCGTTGGACAAAATCCAACACCGCAGCCACACCATGAGGATTGTGGGCGAAATCGAGTATCAGCGACACATCGCCTACCCGATAACAATTCGCTCGTCCGGGATTCTGTTGCGGATTGGGCAAAAACGTCAAAAGGCCTCGCGCAATCGCCTCCGGAGTAACACCCAACGACCACACCAACGCCGTTGCAGCAAGTGCATTCGCCAGGTTATGACCGGCGGTACCGCCGAATGTCACAGGAATCTCTTTAACCCGCACGAGCCGTTGGGAATGGTTGCCGTCGAACAGCACAATGTCACCGCCATCAACGCCAACAGCACGCCCACCTGTAGCGAACACATTGGCAAAAATCGGGTGCTTCGGATTCATACCAAACCAAACCACTTTCGCCAAAACGGTGGCAGCCCGCGAAACGATGTGCCGATCATCGGCATTGAGGACCACTGTTCCAGATTTACCAACCCGTTGGGCAATACCCATTTTCACAGATGCCATCGCATCCACTTCGTCGATTCCATAATCCCCTAGATGATCTTTTGCGACGTTGGTTACAACGGCCACATCGCAGCCCAGAACTCCCAGCCCACGCCTCAAATACCCTCCGCGTGCTGTTTCAAGTACCGCAGCGGTAATCCGACGATTCCGCAATACCGCCCGAGCGGCTCCTGGCCCGGTCCAGTCACCTTCTTGCTCAATCACTCCATTGACTTGAATACCATCCGATGTGCTTGCACCAACCTGATGTCCCGAGACCATCAAGATGTGTGCGGCAAGCCGGGTCGTTGTCGTCTTTCCGTTGGTTCCGGTCACAATTGCAACCGGGATCAAACCCACCCTATCCCAGGGAATTTCTTTCATCTCCGGCAATTCATCTTTTTTATAAGTAACTGAATTGACACCGTATCCAAGCGACACACTGACATCATCACACAGCATCGGAACACCACGAACCGCGGCTTCCTCTGCCAAGACACGTATTGCGAGATTTGTTTCTGCACGTAAGCCCGGTTCAAGCAAGCTCCAGTCCGATTCCGCGGATGCTGCGTCCAACCCCGATACCACCGCCGCCGCTTTGCGGAGAGCCCATTCATTGATGTTCGTTGCCGAATACAAGACATCGACCGGAGCCGAAAATCCTAAAGTCACGGCCCGTCCATAATCACGTATAAATAGGTCGGGATCCGGCAAACCAAGCCCAGACATCGCTTCCCGTACGTAAATACGCCATAAATCAACGACCGCAGATTTCGCTTCCGATGGCGTAAAAAACGCCTCCAGCGCCGCGCCAACCCTGTCACTTAACAGGCTAGGTCCCGTCAACCGCCGTGATTCTACGATTTGCATCAGTCCTCATCCCCACGTGCCAAACGGACGCCCCGATCATCTCTCACCCACTGACTTCCTTCCGGTAATTCCATCAGTTCGAGTTCCGGAGTCAGCCGCAGTGTCCCCGGATCTTCATCCGTTGCGGCAGAAGCTTTTTCTGGACGAAAACGGATGACCTGCTTCCAGGTTCGCGTCACCTGATCTGCAAACACTAAGATAAGGTCACCTGGCTGTCCTTCGCGAAGTGCAAAGTCAACAGCATCGGCTTCTTTTACAACCACATGGATCGTATCCTCCGGTACACCCTCTGCCACAAGGCAATTCTTCAACATTTCAGGAATTTCTGTGTCTCCTCGTCCTCGAGGATTATCATCCCGGCGGCAGATGTATTGATCAAACCGCCCGGCCAACTCCCGCGCAATCGCGGTCACGTCTGCGTCCCGTCTGTCGCCGGGAACCGCGACAACCACCCTTTTTTTGCCAGTTGGCTCCATCGCGAGCACTGTTTGAACCATTGCCTTTACCGCGGCCGCGTTGTGGCCATAATCGACAATGACCCGAAACGGCAACTCGGCAAATACGTTCATACGCCCAGGTGCCTGAAAAAAAGTCGAATCAAAGGTACGAAGACCCGTGCGAATATCATCGAGCCGCACATCCATTGCGTACGCCATAGCCGCGGCAAACATCGCGTTTTGGACGTTGTGCATCGCCCGACCTTCCAACGTCGCGGGGATCAGGTGTGTCCATAACAGCGGCATCTGCGCCCCTTGATGATAAAGGGTAATCATGTGACCGTTGATCCCTCCTTCCAACACCACTGCCGAACCTCCAGCACGAATATGCTCTCGCACCAACGAATGTGCCTGATTCATAGTCACATACCAGATGTTTTTTGCATCGGTGTGGTCTGCCATCCGCAAACAATGGGCATCGTCGGCGTTGAGTACGGCAGCATCCCGGGCAACTTCGACCACAATACGTTTGATTTGAGCCAATTGTTCGAGGGTATCAATACCTTTCAGCCCTAGGTGGTCCTCAGCAACGTTGAGCACCGCGCCAACATTACAATAACGATATCCCATACCCGCGCGCAATAATCCCCCTCGCGCCGTCTCCAGCACCGCCGTGTCCACCGTTGGGTCCCGTAGAACCATCTGCGCGGCTACCGGACCGGTCATATCCCCTTCCACTTTCCGCCACCCGTCGATATACACTCCGTCGGTCGAGGCCAACCCCACGATTTTGCCCCGCATTTTGTGAATATGCGCCAACATACGCGCGGTTGTCGTTTTCCCGTTAGTCCCGGTAACCGCGGCAATCGGAATTCTCGTCGGTGTCCCTGGCGGAAACAGCATGTCCATAACTGCTCCGGCAACATCCCGTGGTGTGCCTTCGGTAGGCGCCACGTGCATCCGGAACCCCGGCGCCGCATTGATTTCACAAATTGCACCCCCGACTTCTTTGTAGGATCGCGAAATATCGGGCGACAAAAAGTCCACACCCCCCACGTCCAGTCCAATGGCCTGGACTGCACGTACCGCCATTTCGCGATTGTCGGGATGGACGATATCGGTCACATCAACAGCCGTACCGCCCGTAGACAGATTTCCCGTCGCTCTCAAATAAACAACTTTCCCGGCGTCGGGAATCGATTCCGTGGTCAATCCCACTTTCGACAATTGTTCGTTCGCCTGATGATCCAACTCAAGGCGGGTCAATATCTTCTCATGCCCAATCCCTCGGTTCGGATCCTGATTGACAATGTCCACAAGCTGAGCGATTGTTTTTATTCCGTCACCAACAACATGCCCCGGCACCCGCTTTGCCACAGCGACCAGTTGATTGTTGATAACCAACATCCGATGATCCAATCCCTCGATAAAGGTTTCCACAATTACCGACCGAGCGTGCTCCCGGGCAACATCAAATCCAACACGTACTTGAGCCGCATCGGTTAGTCCAATCGACACCCCGCGGCCGTGGTTTGCGTCCAACGGTTTTACCACGACTGGATACCCCAATCTTTCCGCCGCCCTCACGGCGTTTTCGGCGTCCCGAACCAACCGTTGTCGCGGAACAGGCAACCCTAGATCCCCCAAAATTTTGTTGGTTTCTTCCTTATCGGAGGCGATCTGAACCGCAATGTGCCTGGTTTCGCTTGTTACTGTCGCCTGAATTCGTTTTTGATATTTTCCATGCCCAAACTGTATCAAACTATACTCGTTGAGCCGAATCCAGGGAATTCCTCGTGCTTTTGCAGCCCGAACCAATGACGCGGTAGATGGTCCCAACGCCCGCTTCTGCGTCCACCTGATAAAGTCTTCCAATTGTTCTTGAAAATCGAAGTTCCGCGCCTCTCGAACCTCCGGAACAAGTAACTTAACTTCATCCGGTAGAATACTCAGCAGTAATTTACGCGCCAATGCGGCCGCCTGTTCCCCTACTTGCGCTTCTTCATATTCAAAAACGACATTGTATTGACCCGGCGCACCGTTACCTCTTGTTTTCCCAAACGAGACCCGCGCCCCCGCCAGGTTTTGGATTTCAATCGCGACATGCTCCAACACATGCCCCATCCATGTGCCCTCGTTTTCCTGCATTCGGCGCAAAAATCCCCCGGCTGTTCCGTAAGAACAACCATGTTCGACCAAACTTGGAATCGCGGCCGTGAGTTTTTCCACAAAATGGGGCAACATCACCGTCGGATGGTGTTCAAGCGCTCCCAAATCCAACACCTGCAAAATCACTGGAAAATGTGCCCACTGATTCGGTCCCTGATAAACACGCGTCTCTAAAACCTTCATGCATCATCTCCACTATCTTTGGCATCTGCTATGGGTATCGCTTTCCTGGCGTGCAAATCAAATTTTGCGCCTTCTACAAGCACATGCAGCTTGATTCCGGTAATACATACCGGTTCACCAGGCCGAACAAAGCTGATCGACGAATATTCGAGCCCAGCTCCATCCACAACGGTAATCGCACCCGATCCAACCACCTCGATCACTTGGTCCGGCGCCATAAACGCCGCTGTGTCTTCATCCAGCCCCAATCCAACCACAAACGGGTTGTAAGATACCGCCGCCAATAGCCTCCCAAGCCGATCCCGTTGCCGGAAATGTTGATCGACAACGATTCGATTCGTGAGCCCCAATCCCGGCGCCAACGTGACCATGCCCGCGAGCGGTGTTGCCCCTACCTGCCCAAACGCAATCATGTGCTCCGAAATAAATCCCGCCCCAGCGGAAGTACCAGCAACGTGAACCCCCTCGGCGTTTCGTCGCCGTATCACTCGGGCGACATCCGTTCCACCCAGGATAGTGCTCAGTCTCAACTGGTTTCCCCCGGTCATAAAAATTCCGGTCGCTTGCTCCAGTTCCGCTAACTTACCGGCATCAAATGCGTCCGCACGCTCGTCAAAATCCAACGACACCGCACTTTTGACACCAATTTCTTCGAACAGCTTTACATATCGTTCACCGGTATCACGAAGGCGGCTGGCAGTCGGCAACACCGCCACCATCGCATTCTTTCCCCCGCACAACGCTACAAATCTTTCCAGAATGCGCCCGTCCCGCTGTTTCTGTTCTGCACCGCCCACGGGCACAATGTACCCGCGGACATTCCCTTCACGGATTTTTGGTGGACTCATGATTTGTTTTCCACCTCGCTGCACACTCTCGGCACTAAATTTAAGTAAGTGACCATCACAATTATATTACATTCTCCCGAACGCTCGATTACCACCAAGTTTAGAAGCACTCCACTACTGTTTTTCTCACCACCCATCGTCCCAATGCCATCACATCGGAAATGTGCCCAGCCTCATCCAGCACCAACAAATCCGCGTCGGTGCCCGGCGCAATTCGCCCTTTTTGGGGCCAGCGAAACAACTTCGCCACATTGGAAGTAAATGGCGGCAACACTTGCTCAAGCGGCACTCCTGAATTCACCAAGCTGAGGACCGTCGCCATCAACGAATGCGGGCGCCCAACGTCCATCTGCACCATTCTTCCGTCCGAATCAAAGGTGGGAATGCACCCTCCCCCATCCGAACTGACGGTAATCCGCTCCCGTGGCGCCCCAGAATCCCAGTATTGCAACAGTGCTTGCGCGGCTGTCAGCTCACCGGGACAATCCCCTTCATACGCGGTGACATCAATTGTGACCCCGCGCATAGCAAGTTCCATGGCGTCGGCCCATAGCCACGGATTTCGATTACAGTGAGTCGGATGAAACACCCGCGCCGGAATCTCGGCGGTATCCAACAAAGACCTAACGATTTCGAGACCCCGTTTTCCGTCACCCAAGTGCAAATGCAAAATCCCCGCTTTACCGGTTAACAACCCGGCAACATGGCAATCTGCAGCTATTTTAGCGATCTCAGCCACCGTTGGTTGCGATGAACGATGGTCACTTAGGGCAACTTCGCCCACGCCCACTACAGGCGCCAAAAATACCACGTCATCTCTTACGCGGCCCGTTAACGTAATCGGCGGCACCTCATAACTACCGGTGTAGCACCAAGCGGTAATACCCTGATCGTTGAGCCCATTGGTGGTGGCAACAAGGTCACGAACTGTCCGCGTCGTGCCGTCGGTCCCCAAAACACCTACGACCGTCGTGACACCTGCTTCGACGATGGTAGTGATGGACAATGGTGGCACTCGAGTCGCCGGTCCGGCCTCACCACCACCACCGGTCACATGGGCGTGGCAGTCGATAATACCCGGGACAACCCGTTTTCCTTGAAGGTCAATCTCGCATTGTGGTCCCAGACCATCAGGCAGCGACGGCAACGTGTTTCCGATAGTCACAACCGAACGACCACACACCACAATATCCACGAACCCCACGGGGTCGGGACAAAACAGATTTGCATTGCGTAATATCCAAAACATCGCGCCCTTGTAATTGAAGTCCCGCAGGCGCGCAAGAGGCATTCACGGTTGGCAAATGACATCATCGAACCTTGGCCTCACTCACCTCGCCGGAAATTGAGCCGCGATTCATTTTCATGTTGAGCCTTTTTCTAAATCGGGTAAAGTGACCCCGCCACAACTGCTCAATCCATGCAGTGTGGACCCAGTAATGCAGCCGATGCGACAAGATCGGCGGAGGATTTCATGGCTGAGTACAAAATCGACCTACGTGACATGCGTTTTGTGTTGTTTGAACAAAACGACACCGCGGCGCTTTCCGCTTATCCGAGGTTCCAGGATTGGACACGACAATCCTATGACATTGTGCTTCAGGAGGCCGAAAAATTGGCCGTAAACGTCCTGGCACCGCTCAATGCGGTAGGAGACCGCCAGGGGGTTGTGTTTGACAATGGCAACGTCCATCTCCCCACGGGATTTAAGGATGCCTACGCAAAATACGCTGAAGGCGGTTGGATTGCGTTGACGGCGGACCCCGAATGGGGTGGCATGGGTTTGCCGGGTATTGTCGGTACAGCGCTGATGGAGATGTTTACGGGTGCCAACACGTCGTTTATCTTTACTCCCGGCCTGACCTTCGCAGCATCCCACGTCATTCAGAAGCTCGGCGGGGAGCACCTGCGCAATATCTACGTTCAGAAAATGAACAGCGGCCAGTGGGCGGGCACCATGTGCCTTACCGAACCGCAAGCCGGCAGCGCCGTCGGCGATGCGCGTACTACTGCTACCCCTGTCGGCGACGGTACGTATAAGATTGTTGGCAACAAGATTTTTATCAGTTCCGGGATGCACGATCTTACCGAAAATATCATCCACCTCGTGCTCGCCCGCACCCCCAACGCCCCACCCGGTACCGCGGGCTTAAGTTTGTTCGTGGTTCCTTATGTTCGTGTCAATTCAGACGGGACGCTGGGCGTTGAAAACGATGTCCGGTGTACCGGCGTCGAAGAAAAAATGGGCATCCACGCATCGTCGACATGTTCGCTGAGCTTCGGCGACAACAACAATTGCCTCGGTTACATCATCGGCAACGAAGGCGAAGGAATGCGCCACATGTTTCAGATGATGAACGAAGCGCGACTCATCGTGGGGGTTCAAGGTTCGTCAGCCGCCAATGCCGCCTTCCAACTGGCAAAGTCCTACGCCCACGAACGGATTCAAGGTACCGCCGCGAAGTTTGCCAAGTCACCGGACGCCCCACGCGTTCCGATCATTGAGCACGCCAACGTCCGGCAGATGCTTATGGAAATTCGGGTCTGGGGAGAAGGATGTCGCGCCATGATGTATCGCGCGGCATTTTACGCCGATCTGGCCGAAAATGCGCCGGACCCTACTGTTCGCGAAAAATATCACCGTTTTCTGGAGTTGCTCACACCGATTTGTAAAGCCTACGGCTCGGAAGCCGGGCTGCGCGCAGCGGATGTGGCAATTCAAGTACATGGAGGTTATGGATACATCCGCGAATACGGCGTCGAACAAATCATGCGTGATGTCAAAATTGCCAGCATTTACGAAGGAACCAACAGCATTCAAGCCCTTGACCTTCTTGCGCGAAAAGTCGCTCGCGGTAATGGCCGAGATTTTCAAGCATTTATGGGAGAAATCAGCGGCTTCATCACTCAAAACCTGGCCCACACAAAATTCGGCAAAGAGATCGAGTTGCTTCAAAAAGCACAAGGAAATCTGATCGCCGCAACCATACATCTTGGGCAGAAGAGTTTCGGCGGAGATGTCGACTATACAGTGATGGTCTGCAAGCCCTATCTGACTTTGTTCGGACACGTCGTAATGGGGTGGCTTCTGTTGGAACAAGCCATTGTCGCCAACCAAAAACTCGAATCATTGTTGGCCGAAAATCCCAGCCATACTGTCGATTCCCATCCCGATGTCGCGTTTTATACCAACAAAGGATACCTGGCTCGGTTTTTTGTTTATTCCATCATGCCAGCGACCCGTGGCATTTTGTCAATGATTCAGTCAGATGACCGAAGTGCCATCGACGCCATTCTGTGAAACCACGACCCCGCCGAATTGGCGCCGAATCGTCCGGAAAAATCCTAAGAGTGTTTGGGAAAAAATATGGGGAGGGACTTGGACGCGAGGATTTTGGTCCCAATGCCCGAAAAAAAACCCAGTCATATCGGGAATATGGTGCAGGGATTTTTGCGGGCGAGGCGGCCAAAGGCGGCCAGGACAAACACACCTAGTTCCCCGCCGTCGGATCACGGACAAGAACCACCTTATTGGTAAATTGCCGCGCAAGTTCAAGTAGTCCATGGCGAAATTCTGGATAATCTTTTGGTTCAATCACCGAACAGACGTTTTTTGTCTCGTAGCTCACTACGCCGGTTCCTTCTTGTGTTGTTTCCGACGTGATCGAGTAACTTAAGCACTTGCTGTCAGCGGAAACGGGTGGCAACAATCGATCAATTCGATACCCCTTGGGCGGATGTACTCTTACCGTTACCCGCCGGGTATCCGGAGTAGACAAATCCAGTGGGAACTTCCGTTCTTTCCATCGGGCAAAGCGGGCAGCTTGATTGGTGTATTCCCGAATTTCTACACGCATTTCCGAACCTTCTACGGTCACCAAATTCGGTACCTGATAAGCGGCTTGGATTTGAAGCGGCTCCTCAATAGAGTCAATACCGGACGCGTTGTACTCCAGCAGTTCGCCGCCCACGAACAAATAACTGCCGCCGATGTTTTCAACCAACCGGCGTCCTTCTTCCTGGTTACGCAAAGCCGCCCGCATTCCCATCGCCATCCGTCCAAGTGGTACCATTTTGACATCTACCCGAATCGGAGCAGCCGGATTTTCCCCAAGATGCAAATCGAGTTGCAGACTATCTCCCTCCCGACTTGGATCCGCAAATGGAATCGGCACAAATTCCCATCCGTCTTCCCACAACACCAGCGCGATTTGACCTTGATCGTCCCACCTTAGGTTTTGGATATCCAACAAATCCGCCGTCGTATCGAAAAACCGACCGTCGGCAATCCCATCCTGAGGCGGAACATAGACAATCGCGTGATTAAACTGCTGGCTCGGAACTTCTTTGACCAACTTGCCGGCACCCTGGGTCGACAACATCGCAAACCGAGCCTCTATCCCCAGTGCTTTCAGCAATGCGATGGTTGTCACGGTCTTATCTTTACAATCACCATACTTACGTTCACACACGACCGTCGCAGGATGGGGGCGTACACCAGCGATCATTTCCGCGTAGTCCTGTTCATAACGTACTGCTGTAGTAACATAACGAACCACATCCAGTACGGTCGTCATCTTGTCCGCACCGGGCCTCGGCAACGTTTTTGCCAACGCAACAATGTCCGGCGTGGGGTCTGTGGCGTCCTCCACCATGCTCCATTCCCACCGTGCAAAAAATTCCCAGTTGGGCACCGTCGACACCACCATGCTTCGAATCAAATCTTTGGTCGCCGGTGAATACGGTTCCGGCCGCAATGCCTCCACCTGAGAAGCGAAATACCGATGGATTTTATAAGTTCCTTTATTCTTCACCGACTGCTGAATGTCACCCTGCAAATAGACTTGCAGTTGCCGATCCTTCGGCACCGCAATAACCCACTCGGAATGTTCAACTTGCCCGGTACGCTGCTGAAACGACCAACTCGCTGTCCAGTGGTTGTTTAGAAACCCCTGTTGTGGAGCGTCGTGACGATACTGCACCGCTAAAATCGCCCCAGGTTCCAACTCCGGAAACCTTAACTCCCGGTTTCGTATGCTGGTCACTTCAACTTTGCCGCCATCGGCTTTCTGAACAAACGCCCGCAACAAACGTAACCGTCCTCCGCCCGATAACCGCGTAGTCGAATAGGCATCTCGCCCATCTTTGTCATCCACTCGTACCACCATCGTTACGACTCTGCGCACCGACCCATCGGCGTTGAGCTGAGTCGCCTCGTGGTCCAGAATCATGGTGGTACTTGACCCAGCCAATGCGGGGATTTGCGGCGCCTTCTTGATCGCTTCTTCAATTGCCGAATCGGTCGGAATGTACTCGGTCAATACCGAATCTGCCTCTGGGGACAACCGCTCCACGCGTTCCCACAGGGAATCGGCCTCCGGATTGAGTTCCAATGCTTTTTCCCAATAAGACAAGGCATTGGCAATCTCTCCTTGCTCCATAGCGATGTCGCCGAGCAATTGATAAGGCGTTGCATACTCTGGATCCATGCCTGTAACCCTTGTCAACAACGCCGCAGCCTCGGGATACCGACGCTCCGCCCGTTCGGTATGCGCCCACGCGACCAACGTGTCCGTACGATACGGATACAGATTCACCAATGCCTGATGGAACTCACGTGCTTTGTCATACCGCCGTTCCCGTTCCGCCAGACGGGCTAGTTCTTCAAACGCTCCCGCATCAGTTGGAAATAGTTTCAATCGGCTTTCATGATACCTTTCGACATCCGCATACCGTCGAAATCGTTGTGCACATTGGGCAAGCTCCCCCACCAACGTTCCGTCGTCGGGCATTTTCTGCAGCAATTCAGAAAACTGCCGACAGGCTTCTTCCTGCCAACCTTTGCCGTAATAAATTTTCGCTCTCAGCTTATCAGCGAGCGGATAATCTTTCTTAATCCCAGCAAGTTGTTCCAGATCTTCAAGCGCTCGATCTTCCCGGCTGTTGTTGCTGAAGTACAACGCGCGTGCATATACAAACGCCGCCAGTGTCGGCCAACGTTTGATTGCGGTATTGATTCTATCCACCTGCTTTTCTTTTTGCTGATTGTCGGCGGCAGCCACAGCAGCCCCTGCCCACGTCGCCGGACACCGAGCGTCTGAATCGACCAGTGCATCAAACCTTTCACCGGAAGCTTTGGCAAACCCCAACATTCCCAGCGTGGACGCCTCGATAATCGCCCGCCTTTTGTCCGGCATCACCCGCGCCAATCGTTTCACCCAATAGTCGACCGCCGCCGAAGGTTTCTGCGCGCGTTCCTCCCGCACATAGGGTTTTGGATCCGTGCTGGTCTCCATCCCCACCAACATTGCCCCCGCTGGAGCCGTGATCCGCACCGACGTACTCCACGTTCCTTCATCCTGGCAGGATTTAACCAACACCTGATTCCATCCCTGGTTCAACCGAATTGGCGCCACAACGGCATCGAAGATCCCCCCGGAGATATACCGTTCATTGACCACCAATGCGTCATTGACCCAGGCTTTGATCGGCTCGTTGGTAGATAATCGTAATTCCGCATCGTTTTCGGAATCCACCTTAACCCACACCGCCATGTACGCGATATTCCAGGAATTCGGCGACTGTAGTTGGATATGCGGTATCGCCCCAAACTCGTCGGCGGTTGTAACAAGTCGCCATCCGACTTGCCGCAACTGCCCGTCGTACTTCGCCGTTAAATCAATCCCTTGCTCAGGGCCATACTCCACGTCAAACCCCTTCATCCGGTCATTTTCAAATCCAGCGATGGTTTGAAACTGCGTTAAAAGAGCCAAGCCTTCTCTTAATTTAGTCGACTTTTCGACATACCCGAGCTTCCATGCCACTACCATGGCAGCATAACGCGCACGTGCAGCAATATCCGCATCGGGATTGGATCGGGCCACTTCCTCCAACGTAGAAAGCACCTGCTCCAACACCGAGCGCCGCGGCTGACTTAATGTCGCGCGGAGTATACCCAATACCGCCGCGTCATAATCGGGCTTCGAAATCGCCGACAGGGCTTCCACAACCGAAGCTTCAGTATCTCCATCAAGCCGGACTAATTGCGACAAAACCTCATGGGCGACGGCAGACATCGCCGGATCGGTCACTTCTCGTTGCGCCGCCTTCTTTGCACCCGCGAGATCACCCTGGTCGTAATACAACGCCGCCGCTTTAGACCCCTTGGACGGGTTGGCAAATAACCAAGCTGGGTAGGTCGCAGCCAGCACAAAAACGAGAAACCACAACGACGATTGTTTACTTTTCATGAAATTTTGTTTGTTGGAAGGAACGATTGAAGAACGTGCAGAAAAGGATTTTGGACCGGTCTTATTGCCCACCCCAGGTCATGGTACCAATCGATTTGATCGTTTCCTTATCCTGGCAATCATAATGGTAATTTAACGTGTGTTCCAATTCGCCACCGAAGTTCTGTCCCGTGATCATCGTTAACTTAATATCCCACACATCGTGATTGATACACCCCGCCTCTGCGTCGTACACGTATTCAAAAGCACGCCCCCGCAACACATCATCCGACGTCACAATGTATTTGCGCCCCCGAATAGTCTGTAACAGCGCGCCGGGTGTATAAATGTCGAGAGTCCAGAAATAAGGATAGTTTTCGTTGTCATCGGGATAAATCGCCATGGTTGCGACATCCGTCACGGCATCTTTGGTGTTTTCGTAGTAGTAATCAAACGGGTCGGCGTAGCCAAAGGGATTGGCGGGCTGACCCAGCTTCGTGGCAGTCACACTCAATCCTCCCTCACATCCGTCCGTAAAACATCCCCCTCCCTTCTTGATCTCGGCATAGTCAAAAGTACCCTCCAGCCCACCGGGTACTTCTTTCAAATTCAACCCATAACTGGTGTTGATCTTACAATTGACACTCTCTTCAATGCTCCCCGGCGCTGATTTGACCAGATAGACGCCTTCCGTAGATTTGTCCACGTTGTTAAATGACATCTCGACAAACTGTTGAAACGATTGGTCATAAAACTGCAATGTCGCCGTGCCATTACCAGCCACCGTCAACACGCCATTTCGATTGAGCCCAAAAAGAGAACTCGGCACTCCTGCATCTTCACACGTACTGTAGTCCGCCTTCAGCAACCAGGTTCCTTTTGGAATCAAACCGGGTCCTTCGACAGTGGAAACATCCTGGTCGCCACCTCCACCGACGTCGTCGACACCGCCGCTGTCTTCCGTAGTACCCGACGTGTCCTCCCCATTCACACCATCCTGTTCCGAAGTCATGTCGTCCGTCGTTTGTGTTGCATCGGAATTCGGGTTGGCAACATCTTCGCCACCACCAACCGTATCGCTGGTATCATTTCCGGCACCGCCGCCATTTCCAACGTCGGTTTCCGTGTTATCCGAACCGCTGTCTCCGCACCCCAAAATCAACATAACCCCCAAGATCCACCACAACTTTCGTTTCATTCCGACCTCTCCAAACCACAAACTTCGCACGATGCTCCACCAGACGAACACAAACCAATCATGCCTACCCACTCACCGGTGTCAAACCCCTCACGGAGGAACCATCCTTCACAAAATCGCTTCGATTTGCCCCAACAAATCCAATCGATGCACCATATCCTGAATATAGTCCAACTTTTCCGTATCAATGACCACCGTAGGGCTTGCGGAATATCGCGCAAACCACTCCTCGTACAACAGGTGCAACCGGCGCACATAGGCCAGCGGAACGGCCTGTTCTTCGGGGCGCCCACGCAACTGGATCCGTTTTCGAACAGCCCGCACGCTACATCTTAAATAAATTACCAGGTCCGGCGGGGGCAGCGACTCGACAATTGTCTCGTAAAGGCGCCGATACAACAGATAATCCCGCTCGGGCATCAACCCAGTCCTATACAGATTTTCGGCAAAAATCTCTGCGTCCTCATAAATCGTGCGGTCTTGCAACACGGTTTCATTTGTCGCAGCGATCTCCCGATGAATCCGAAATTTGGACGTCAAAAAATAGACCTGACTCTGAAGCGCCCAGCGCTGCATGTCTGCATAAAAGTCCGGTAGGTAGGGATTTGCGTCATTTGGCTCATAAAACGGCCGAATCCCAAATCTACGGCACAGAAAATCTACCAGAGTCGACTTTCCGGCTCCCATGTTACCGGCGATCGCAATAAATCTGGGGCTACCGCTGCGGTTACTGCTGTTTTCATGAAACGACGGATCGGGCACACAGCACCTCCGAGAGGATCATCACAAGTGTGGCCAGGATAAAAATCACCGTCAACCAACACGGTATCCAAACGTTATCCCGCGACAAACGACTTGATCGGCAGCCCCATCTGCACCCAATCCCCTGGTTTCGGTCCTTTTTGGGAATCAAACGGTGTCGTGGTCAACAACACGATAGTCGACCCAAACGTAAAACAACCCAGCCTATCTCCTTTGGCACACGTTCGTCCTACCTCAACCGGGTGGGACACCATCCATCGGCTCTGCTCTATGCCGTCCAATTCAATACCCCCAATCAGAGACGCCCCGACCATCACCAAGAGCACCGGGCGCTTACTGGAGTCGCGAAAGGTCAACACAACCCGCTCGTTTTGTTCGTAAACCCCGGCGATATGCTGCAACGCATCGGCATTTTGCGGAAAATATCGACCAGGTATCCAACACACCTGTTCCCAATCCAGAGTCTCGGGACAATGCACCCAGTGATATCCGTGAGGGGTCAGAAACACAGTCAAGTAGCTGCCGCCTTCAAACACATCCACCGGAATGGAATGCCGATTTCCATTGACCAGGCGATCCAACGACAAGGTCCTGCCTTTGATTTCCAATATTTGCCCCCGCGAGACCTCCCCGGTCTGCATCACCACTCCGTCAACAGGACACACCCAACCTTCCCCCAACGGTCTCGCACCCTCGGTGAGCGGCCGTAAAAAAAACGCTTCGACCGTATCGTATGGCCCCGGCGCATAGTCCTCCATCGGAATGCTACCCCGGCGGATCCAGGTTTCGATTACCTGCTGAATCAAACCACGCGGTGCCCGGCGCCGCACCAACCACCGCGCTCCTCGATTGAGCAGCCGATGCGGCAACATGGAGTAGGATCGCAAAAATGCGGGATGGCGGTGAAAAGACACACCAGACTCCTTAAGAGGGTGTTTGGGAAAAAAATAAGCTACGCGAGCCACTGGACTACTACGTCGGTCCTGTCTCGGTCGGCCCATCCTCGACGTGCCTTTGGGCACGCCTCCGGCGGGCCTCGGTCGTCAAGACCGACTCGTTACGGCCATTGTCTCGCTCACCGGCAATTTTTACCAAAACACCCTCTAAGTAAACGGCTTTTCTGCCGGCAACACCAGGGTTAACCGTTTCCAAACCCAAATCGTAATCGGTGTCGACACGTCCCCTCGCCGGGTATGCCACCAATCGTGAATCAACGTGACTGCTCCGTCGTTACGCGGCACATACAACGGTTTTCGTTCTCCCACGTATGCCAAGGGCAGAATCACCAAATCGGCCGCCGTCGGCAATTCCGGCTCAAAGGTATCCTGGCGAAAAACCACATGCGTGAGGTCCATTCCCCGTTCCGTGAGGTACTGTTTGGCGCGCACAATATGGTCCGCATCCTGGTCCAACACCTGGATGTGGGCCTGGGGCCACAATGCGGATACCACGAGAACCGAACGAGGAAACAACCCCCCACCGACAATCAATATCCCTTGTGGATCGAAACCTTCTATCGTGCGAACAACACGTGCGAACGCTTCTGTATGACGGCGAACCAGAAAACTTTGGACTGGCTTGATTTCCAACGCCACCTTTTCAAGCCATGACAAGATACGGGCCGGCCATACCGGGCCTTGCATACGTTCTAAGAAACGCAACATCGGACTAAAACGACTCGTTCGATGTTCCTCCATTTCATGGCGACGACGAGGTAGTTGTGTCCAGTGTTCTGTTGGCCATCGGTGATGTTCGGCATGATAACCGTCGTTAAACCATAACCAATTGTGCAGCTTGTTATATGTGCTGATGCCATCGGGATAGGTAATTCCCAATGCATTGTGTTCGTGATAACCCTGTAGTTGGCACAAACCCAACGCGACCAGATAACCGGGTAAATAAGCAACAAAAAACACCGTGGGTGAAAACCACGCCAAAATCGCCCAGAGCCCAACAATCACCGATGCTTCGACCAACGAGTCCCGATCCCATCCCGGTCTTTTATGGGCAGGCTCCCCTGCGTGATGCCAGAAATGCCTTCTTTTCCACAGAGTCTGGGGAATGGCGAGACTCAGCGTTAACCACCAGAAAAACAACTGGTTGAGTTTTCGTGAGCCAAATATCGGTAAATGTAAATGAATGTGGGATACCGTATTGGCTCCCCACCATGTACCGAAAGCCACAACCGGCAGCACCATGGCCGCAAAACCCGATCCCCAAAATGTGGCTCCCCAAAACGTAAGAACCAACGCCGCGCTTTGTAATAGTGCCGCAAATACCACCCAGCTATCTCGAGCCGACGTGCGGAATAGTCCCCTATATGCCGGCTTCTGCGTAGCTCTCCATTGGGTAGCGGCAACACCGCGTTTCATCTTTCGTTCCTGCACAGTTTAGTCATTGAAGAGATGTATTCGACTACGCGATACTGCGCCGCCCGACTTCCCCATTGGTACCGACAACGAACCTATTTTTCCAGGATTTTTGTCGACAAACCACCTGTCGGTCCATCCACGCGGGATCCAAAATCGTGCCATTTGGAACGGCGATTGGAAAATCACCGGGAATGAGCGTATCCTATTTCCGCCTAAAACAGGAGGGCACGATGAAAAAACGATTGCTGATGTCTGGTTTTGCTTTTGCGTTGGGAATGGCCGCTGCCGTAGCCACGTTCCCCGCCTCGGCTTTGGCCTGCGGCGGATTCTTTTGTATGAACGTCCCGATGGACCAAGCCGGCGAAAAGATTGTCTTTTCTTTCGACGGTGACATGGTTACCGCGGTGATTCAGATTCAATTTGCCGGAGAAGCCAAAGAATTTTCTTGGGTACTCCCGTTGCCTTCCGAACCGTTGCAAGACGGCGGCATGGAAATCGGTAGCGAAGAATTATTCACACGCCTTCTCCAAAACACCAATCCAACGTTTACCGTCAATTGGGATACCAGCAACGGCTGTTATCCCTATTGGGGTCAGCAGATGTGGGACGGCGCCCCGACCGCCGGCGGAGCCCCTGAAGACGACGGTGAAAACGGCGTTGTGGTGTTGCAAATCAAAGAAGTCGGCCCGTTTGATGCAGCCGTGGTCAAATCCGACGACCCCGCCGCGTTGTCCGCCTGGCTTAACGAAAACGGCTACACCCAGCCCCCCGAAGCCGAAGAACTCATCGCCTATTATGTCGCTCAGGAAAACGTTTTTGTGGCGCTAAAGTTACAACAGGACAAAGGCGCAGGAGACATCGCACCGATTTCCGTGACGTTCAAAGAACCACAAGGGCCGTGTATCCCCATGGTTCTCACGCGGATTGCCGCCACGGAAAACATGCCGGTATACGCCTGGATTCTCGATTCCGGCCGAACCATTCCCAAAAACTACTTCCATGTGACCCCCAACTGGGCGCAGGTAACTTGGCTTGACGGCGGCTTAAATTACGTTGATCTGGTCACCAAAGCCATTGATGAAGCGGCAGGACATGGTTTTGTCACCGACTATGCCGGGTCTTCGGAAATCATGAAAGAAAAACTGGTCTGGGAAGGCCGGTTCGCAAACGTCGAAACGTTGAAATCCTACACCAATCCCGCGGAATTTTATTGGCAAATGCTCAACGTGGGCCTTCCGGTCAACAGCCAGACCCAGAACCTTATCCGCAAATACATCCCTACCCCCCCGGATTGGACCGGTTCCGACCAAGAGTTTTATTGTTGCTTGGATCAATACGCCGAATATTTGGCCACTCTCAATTTCGATCCGGTCGCATTTACCGACGAAATCGTTGAAGTAATCGTGAAACCAATCGAAAAAGGCCAGGCATTGCTCGACAGCCGCCCTTACCTGACCCGGCTGTTTACCACGATGTCGCCAAATGAAATGACCCGCGACCCGATTTTTGTGGTGGATTCCACCTTACCCGATGTCAGCAACCAACATGTTGCGCAAGGGGTTGCGGAGTGTGAACAAGGCGAAAACGGGTCACAAATGGTCACCAAAGTGACTCTAACCCTCGAGGATGGTACTGTTGTGACCTACGACGGCAACTGGAACGTCTGGGACAGTCCTCCCAATGCCGAAGCGATGGTCGGTGGGGCAACGGCCGACAGCCAACCGGCCGCAACCGAAATCGCATCCATCGGTGACGACGGTAAGTTAACGCCGGTCGAATCCGACCTGGTTGCGTTTACCGACCAACAGTTGGCATTTGTTGACGGCGCGTCCCCACCCGCACCCGGCGACAACATCCAACCGGTCGGCAACAACCTCCCCGGCGGTACCACCGACGGAACCAAAACATCAAAAGGCAAATCCGGGTGCTCTATGGCCCGTGGTTTCTCCGGGGTCGGCGGCATTTTGGTCGTGTTATCCCTGGTGGTTGCTGTCGTACGCCGCCGCCGCAATTCGCTCAATCGGTAACTTACGAGTTTGTGAAAAAATAGCTGCGCGGCCTCTGGGCGCGGCCTCTGGGCGGTGGCTTTGGGGCGGCTTGGCTCCGAAAAACCCTGCGCCATATTCCCGATATGACTCGGGTTTTTCAAAACCAATCCGCCGCCGAATCCACGCCCACAGTCCTCGCCCATATTTTTTCACAAACTCTTACCGTTTCGCGATTTCGTTACCCAACCCCAACCACTTTTGTTCCAGCGAATCCAATTCGGCACGTTGTGTGTCCGTTAAAACCAAGTCAAAGGGTTGAGGCGGCTTGCCACGGTCCATAAACACTTCGACGGGCGGCAACGTGGCGAGATACGGCTCCGCTTCTGCGGCGGTGACCTTGGGACGAGCCAACCAACTCTCCACGGTGTCCCATGACCAGGTTTGGTACGTCGATTCATAACCCACACCCGGAGTGGCCGCCTCCAACAGCCACGTCGCCCAAGCACTGCCGTCATCCAAGCGCCCCAGGCAATTTCGGATCGTCGCCCGTTTGCTCCAAGCTCCGCCCTGCCGTAATTTCCGCAGCACCGTAACCAGCACCCGCGCCCGTTCTACCGGATTTTCGGCATCCCGGTCGAAGATCGTAATCTCCAACAAAAACTCCAAAATCAAAGTCGGAATCTTTTTTGCCTGAAGCTGCTGATAAACCAGATCCACATACCACGAATCACCGGATACAGAACCCAGCCCTCCGGCGATTTCCCGGATCTGTTTGTTGGGCGGCGGATTGTCAAACAACCATTGTATTGCCGGCGCCAACTCGCTGCGCCCTTCAGGATCCTTCACGACGGCCTCAAGAGCCCATTTGCCCCTCTCCAATGGTGCTCCTTTCAGCGCCGCCATTCTTGCAATCAATCCAAACACCACCGGGCCACGCGGATAGGTCTTCAGTTTATCCCGCAAGGTGGATTCGTCGCTGGATTTGACCTTGGGAGCCAAAATTGCGTCAATATCGGCATCCCAAACCCCTTTCGGAGGGCCATTGGCCTTTCCGGCTTCGGTCCAGTCCAACCGTCGATATCGCGCCTGTTCGGTTTTGTATCCCGACCCCGTCCATTCACTGGGCACCCATTGTAATTGCCATCGGGTTGCCACGAGTTCGATGCCCAACTTGTCACAAAAGGTCCGTTCCCATTCTGCAAACACCTCGTCCACCTTCGCCATAGGCACCATGATGTCAAAAATGGCCGAGCTGTGCCGATTCAGAAACACGATGACGCTGCTGTTGGCCCATCGTACATCTTGTCCCGGCAAGGGTTCGTCGGCACCCAGGTTTTTCCAGCGCGGAGAAAAAGTTAACTGCATCTCCACCTGGGGTGCGGAAGCGGACCCTTTTTTTGTATCCGACCACGACCAACAAATGGGAGCAGCATTTCCGTGTTCGACTACGAATTCCGCCATTTTACGCCATTTTACGTCGAAGTCCGCGTCTTCGGATTCCAAAGACCAGGTTGTCTGCCACAGATCCCCGCCGGCACCCACTCCAAAAACAGTTGTTTTTCCACTGCCAAACCGACTTTCGGCTGTCTGAATCAACGGATTCGGCGTGCCAAATTTGGCTCGTAACGCCGCCGAATCGTGATTCGGCGCCCCACTTGTTTTGGACGCTTCGTACAACGCCTCCGATTGGGCGTCGTAAATGGTCAACACCGCTTTGGTCGGAACTGCCGACATCGCAGTGGTTTGTAACGTTTGCTGCACCCGGGTCAATGCTGCCGCCGCATTCGCCCGCAAAGGTTCGCCGCCATACGCCGAATGGTATGCAAGATAAGGTCCTGTCCAACGGATCGTTGCCATCGATTTTCTCCAATTAATAAAGGCACCCACAAAAGGCGCCGACTTTAATGAAGCATCGTGGAATGATCAATATGCGGGGATTTATGCGGAGGGAGATCGTTTTTCGGGTTGTTATGTGACCGCCTCAATCCATTTCACGGAGTCGTTGATAAACGTGTCAAAAACGGGGAGTTTTCCGAGTTGTTCCCACAAGTTACGCGCTGATTGAATTTCCCCACCATAAACATCCGGCTCGCCGGACGCCTTGGCACACAGAGCCCGCGCAACATGGACATGAATCATAAATTCCTGCTTGAGCCGAATTTTCTCGGTCCAAGCGGATGTACACAGATCGTCAAACTCCGCCAAAATGTGGGCGGATAGATTTGTCGCTTCGGGCGCCGCATCCTTACGCTCAGCTTCATACCACGGCGCAATCCGCAACCGCGCCCACTGCGGCAAATACAACGCTGCATGTTCGAAGTCGCCCACATCCACACACGTACGAATGCCCAACTCGGTGAGCCGCAACGCTTTTGCCGCCGGATTTTCGCTATAACCGGTAAGGCGCCAATTGGTGCGATATTGATAAGATATACGGGTCTTTTCGAGAAGAGCGCGGCCATAGAGTCCACGCCACCTTGGGTCATCACTGAATTTCGTGCACCGATCAAAAATCCAGGTCAACTGTTGACGTATACTTTCTTTGGCCCCCAATTCGGCAAGTGCTTGTACAAGCAGCAGTCGCCCGCAGCCGGCGTGATATAACCATTCCCGGCGCCCCACTTCGTTTGATGACAACTCGTCGACTAGGTCCATCGCGATCCGCACCGCACCGGACGCAAAATCGACGGCGCGCGGTGGATTGTCTCGTGTTGTCCGAAATAATTCGGCAAGCGCCCATCTTGCTTGTACAGCAATTTCGTGGATATCACGTGAATCCGCACCTATTGCGGCGATTTGGAACTGATAAGAAGCCTCCATATGTTTCTGTTGGCCACGCAACACTGTTCCCAACAAAAAATGGGCCTCGGTTTTGGTAACAGGTGAAATAGATCTTGTCGTAAGCAAGGTATCGAGCTTCGCCTGTGCCTTTTCCAAATGTCCTTGCCGGGTCCACAACTCCGCCCATACGAACCCCAACTCCGCCCACACCGTGTCTTTTTCGGATAAGTCGGGATTCGCATGAACGAATCGCTCAAGACAATTCTGCGCCTCATCAACACAACCCCACCGTATCAGTTCACGCACATAAGCCAACGATGCCCGCGACAGGTGCCGGTGATACCCGGTACCCCGTGCACGGGACAACAATTCGCCAAAACGCTCAGGATCAAGGGGTTTCCTTTGCTCTTTCGGTCGAACAGAGGCCAATTCACGTAAACAATACGCCCAATCCGCATACAGTTTTTCTCGCCCAAGTGAACGGTATGCCCGGTTATACTGCTGATAGGCTTCATCCCAATGCGCCCGAAAATCGGCAATCATCCCTGTCCACAATGCCGGATAACCTGTTTTTACGTGAGCGGGAATATCGTCGAGGTTCGCCACGACCTCGCCGATGGTTTGTAGCCGTTGTTCGGCACGGTTGACGACCGAAATATTGCCGTCGGCAATCCCGGTGCGAATTTGCCCACCGACCGCAATCAGTTGCATCCATGCTGCATATGACCTGTCGACAACTCCGTTTTGCCCCGCCGCCTGCGCGTCGGCGTAAAGCTGCGTCGCCTCCTCCAACATGGTATCAAATTGTTTAAGCGCTTCCGCCAACTTGGAGAGCCCCAATAACGACACCCCGCGATGATATCCATTCAGCAGAAATACAATGTAGGCGATCCGCGGCAAACCGGAATTTTGTTTCAACCGTTCAACCACTTGGTCTGCGCGTTGGAGTAAAGGTTCAAAGGCTGAGTATTCGCCAAGATCACCTAACGTTTCCAGCCAAACATGCAGCAAATTCAATAACGGGCGTTCGTGTCCATCCAAAGCCGCGCCCCGAGTAACCCACGTTTTCGCCTCGACCATCCAGCGGCGCATCGCCTTTTCGTCATGGACTTGGCGACTTTTTTCCATCAGAACCCGGGCCGCATCCAATTGGGGAGCGATGTTCCCGCACGCCGTGGCGGCCGTCATCGCCAAAACCCCCCACGGTTCGGCCAACAGAGCGTTTCCGGTACGATCCATGATCGTCTTAAATACAGTCATGGCTGCTTTGTGCCGTTGTGAATGGTTCTGTTTGTATAGGCTGTCGGCAATGTTCAAACACGTTTGGTTTTGCTCCGTCACAACCGGATTGGGGACGTTTCCATCCAGCGGCACGGCGACTTCCAAAAGATGTTCAAACCGAATCTTCAATTCTGCGTTGGCATAAGACAGAAACAATTCCAACATGAAACACCCCTTGGAGGTCGACAACGTATTCGCATCATGTGCCCCATGTTTATCAATTGCAACCGTCATGGTGTCGACACGGAAACAGGGGATACCGACAAGAGAGGCGCAGATGGGATGGTCAGGGCAGGTAAAAAAACGGTGGGAACTTGGGATCAGCGACCAGAAAAATCACTCCATCTTCGACCATCGTTCGATGTCTTCCCATTTGACGGGATGAGGGTGGTCCACATCGTCTCGACGCATCTTCACCATGTCGGACAACCGCGGGCCCAAAGCCAACGTGGGGCCATTGGGGGTCCGTGCAATCGCTGAATCTTTGTGTATCGGTGACGAAGTTGTGTTGTTAAGTTTTGGTAGATGAGGTTTTTTTGCGACCATGGCTACACCCCTTCCTGAGTGTTAGGTTCGGCTGCTTCGAGCTGAAATTGGGTTGTGATTACGCTTGGTTCGACGTGATTGGCAGTTGGTTGTTTGGCCGAAAAAAACCAGAGTTTTTGCTTCGAAATCGGTCGCCAATGAGGTGTTTGACCCGGAGAGAGTTGCGCCTGGCAGCCGCCTTCGGCCAAAGGCGGCACCACCACCGCCAAAACAAACGCCGTGAGGTAAAAAATTTTCATGACAAATCAGCCTTTTGGACCTGATCCTTAGGCTGCGTTCAAGACTTCCGTGGTTCTTACTGCGTCGCATGGTAACCCCGCCTTAGATGGTGTTTGGGTAAAAAATTACGTTACTCGAAACATTGGCCTACTACGTCGGCCGTACCTCGGTCGGCCCGACCGCCTCGCTACGGCCACTGCCTCGCTCACCGGCAATTTTTTCCCAAACACCCTCTTAGCCATCGGATCAATAAGGGAGTTTACATGGCAATAACCTAATTGCCTGTCGTGACTCCGGTTTGTGTTGTAAATCGTGTTGTGTTGCCGTTCAGAATGTGCAACGATGAAGTTGTCCAACAATCATTGATCGATCAATATCATCTCAAAACAAAAAACCGACTGTAGATAACGATATTGATCAACCATGCCGGTGAACAATCGTGAGCCTATACGACGAATCGGGCGACCGTCAATCTTTGGACAATGGAGAAAACCGCAATTTGACGATTTGAACCAATAACGGATGGGGCTGTTCGAGTTTTCTGGTTCATGTAATGCAATGCAATTACTGCATTTTCTCGTTTGTAACCAGCGAGATCGCCCTGATTTTCGATCAATAACCGGCACAAAATATCAACAAACTGGACCCCAAAAAGGAGTGGGATCATGGCGGACTACGAACCGAATTTGATTCTCCGGTTGATCGCAACGGCTTTGGACCAGGTGACAGGCTCCGCAGAACCTGGGGCCAGTGAGCAAAACCAGGGGTCGCCTTGGCAAAATTACTCCCTCGTCCTGTGGGCTTATCTACCACAGCACGGCGCGTTCGCAATAAAAGCGGGACTCCAAAATATCGACGGAAAAAAAGAGGTTCGGCACAATCCAGGGAACGAATTTCCCGACCTCGTGACCACCGATACCGGTCATTTGTCGTTTGCGCTAAGGCTTCATCGAACCATTTACCTGCCTTCGTTGGCGAACAGTCCACGGACGCGGCTGTTGATGCAGGACCACCAACTGGGATTGAATCTGCTGGGATCCACGTTTGTGACCCCGTTTTTGTCGGCACATCCCTCCGGTTTCGTCAGCTACGTTACGTTTGACCCACCCAAGATGCCCAATGGGGCTTCGACATCACCACGGCCAGAATCACATTTCCTCCGAAAGGTGTTCCGTACACTGGAAACGATCCGGTTGTTGTTCGAAGACGGTGTCCCAAAGCTGTTTCCGATGGGCTCCAGGCGTCGACCGCGCCTGATCGCGCCGAACAATGTAGCCGTGGTCCAACGGTTGAGCATTGCAGCAGAAGCCATTACCCATGCCGGGTCGGCGTGTCGAATCGGGGCAGCATTGGCGTTCGCCGCGGCGCCCAATGGCGAGATTCACCGCTCACAAACCTTCGTGGACCCATTGTTTGCCATTTCCAGGCTGATCCGGCTCACCCGCAGGTCGTTGCTTTTCGAAAAAGCGCACCACACATTCGGATACACGTTCACCGATAGCCACAGCGCATCAACGAGTTCCCGCAAACCTTCCGAAGCCAACAGCATCGTCGCCGTCAAAGGGATCGACTCGGATTCCGCGCCTCCCGAACGGCCACATCCCACGCTCATGCAGCATAACCATTGGTCCAAATTTGTTCGTCTTTACTTTCGTACCCACGACAATACGGCCGCCGCGTTTTTGAATATCAACTTAGGCCACACAAAGAGGCTGGACGAAGCGCGCAAATATGTCCGTTATTCAGGTTTACTTCAAACCCTCAAAAACATAGGCCAAATGCTCGCGACCTTCCGGCGCGAAATCGCTCCATTTCACCGGGCGGTTTACCATGACCTGCTCCACCAACTGCTGGCGGCGTTGTCGCTACAATCGACCATCACCAACCGGGAGCAGCGGATCAACACCATTCAGACCGGTTTGATCCGGATGCTGGAAGCACTCCACTGCAGTTCCACACTCATCGACAACGTCAAAACCGTTTTTTCTGACCAGGTCATCGGGAAACTGGCGGCACAAATCGCCGATATACAGCCACATTCCATTGCTCTGTGGCATCCGGGTCCATTTTTCCGCCTGGATACAGAAAATTCGTCCGATGGAACCCGTGACGCCATCATGACTCGTGTTCAAAGATCCGAGCCATGGTTACCGGTATCCCGCACCCGTCGTGGCAGTCAACGTACTTCGTCAATCCAACATGGAAGTTGGCTGTTCCAACGGCGCCGCGAGTTGGGACCCTTGATTGCCTACTTGGAATCCTTGCCGGTCCCATCCACGAGCACGGACGATGATGTCCACGTTGAGCCCATAGAGCGCACGGTGCTGCACGAGTCCGGTGACCCCGGTGACCCCGGTGGCCCCGGTGACACGATTTGCCAGTGGAATCTTTGCGCCAAAAACGGTCATTGGCACACGTTGTACACGGGACCGGAATCAGAGTTTTGTTTTACTCATTTGGCAATAGTGAGACAAAAAAAAACCGGCTTTGTGGTTCTTTGTACCGAAAATCCTCCGAATACCTTAACCAGGGAAACAATCCTATCTTTAATCGCGTCTTCTTCACTTTCGACCAATGGCATGACCAATTTTTCCGACACTCCAGACGCATTTCCGGCAATAATTGCCCGTTTTCTTATAGAAACAGAACGTTTTGATTTAGCAGGATTCGTTTTGGCCGACTCGTTACGTGAACATTTCGCAAACGCATCACTGGGCGACTATGCCCAAACGCACCAGATCCGAAAAGGAACGGCCGACCATCTGCCCCACCGCGCGTTTTCCCTCGATCTCAAAGAATTACGAGACGGCACCCGACTGGGTCGACCGTTGAGTAACGCCTTGCAGGCGACATCGGGTTCTCCGCCACCGACTGAGGTTTCTCGTTGGGCTCGCCTGTGGCACGAAGTAGTATGTGGAGCTGACCAAAACGACCCACCGGATTCCCCCAAAACATTCGGCGACTTACCCGCGGAGAAACCTCTCGTCGGAATCCACCTTCTTGCCGACAACGTACGGGTCCAACCGGTTTGGCACGGGGGGCAATACCAGGGAGTGATCCTGATTTTTGCCGGTCAACCTTCGGTTTTTGGGTCCATTCAGGCCACAACCTCTGCCGCCGATATTTTTAAGGACGGCAGTCCCGAATCGGATTATCTCGGAAATGTGCTTACAGAACTGGACCTTTCTCCAACCGCACCCGACGACAGTTCGCAAGACCCAACCAACCCACTACCAGAGCCCGATCATCGGGACGAAAAGCCCCTGCCCGCCCCCACAACACCCGCGTTCCTCACCAACTTACCTCGCTGGGCTCCGGCATATTTTTCCGCGGACTTCAGTTCCGCCTACGACACGCCCATACCCACATGGGAAGGACTGCCCGCGGACGCAACCGATTTGTGGGATGCCGGGTTCATCGAAGTGCTGCGACCGATATGGAGAGCCTCCAAACGCCCCGTACCGGCGACTCTGGGGGTTTGCCGCCATTTCGCCAAAGAACACGCCCTGAAATTTTTGGACAACGCGGATTCCCCCAATCGTTCTGACCGATTTGCCGAACGGATCGCCGCCGAACTGCGGCGCTCCTTTGCCCAACCACTGCCTGTTGTGGGAAGTTGCCCGACCACCGGCGGCCACCATCACTGTATCTGCCCGGTGTCCCCAGAAGACCGCATCGGCCTATGTGCTCCCGAACCCGGGTGGATCATGGGCACCTGCCCCCTGTGTCTGGTGCGTCTTAAGTTGTTGTCGTTGGTTCCAAAGGTATTGGAGTCGTTTCCGGACCCTTCCCGATGGCAGCAAATGGCTGATTTCTGGTCATTATCAAAGGGCGACAAACACAAACACCACCTGGGCATCACCGACCCGGGTGTCCTGTTGACTGTCATGGAAGCCAAAACATGTATCCCGGTGCTCAAAACCCATGTCGAAACGATTGACGCCAGGGCGGAAAATGCTTGGAACAACACGGAAATGCTGGAATATCTACTCGCAGCGGAAATCCATGAAGAAACCGTGGCCCATCTTCGTACGGTACACCCCAAACCTTCTTTGGATACCCGGGAATGTATCGAACGATTTCTGGTTGGCAAAACCCGTCGGTCGTTACTTCAATCCAAGTACCTGAAAACAAATGTACTG
>JABWCM010000272.1 GCA_013360285.1 Myxococcales bacterium | reverse complement strand
CCCAAAAGGGCGCTTTTTGCCGCCTTGGCAACGTCACTCCTTGCGGAATATTCCCGATATTCCTCAGTCGTGCCGCTGCCAATGCAGCTAAAAATCGCCCTTTTGGGGATGATTTCCCATTTATGGAACACCCTCAGAGCGGCTGTGAAAAAAGAGCTACGTGCCCCAATTTCGGCCACTTTTGGCCCCAAAGGCTTCCGAAAAAGTTTCGCAATATACCCGATATTACTCAACTTTTTCAAAGCCAATGGGGCGCAAAATCGGCTGACTTGGGTCACGTCCATATTTTTTCACACACTCTCAAAGTTTTTTTTTGATTTGGTGTTTGCCGACAAAGGTGGTTTCTCCTTTGATGGCGTTTCAGACGAACCGCCAATTCAACGCCACAGTCGCGCTATACAACAATCGACCGATTCCGCCAACGGACAGTTTTGGTTCAGATTTTCCGCAAACATTCACTTACAACAAAATTCCCGGTTAACACGATAGCCGAAGTCTCTTGCTGGAATTGTCGTGCCGCAGACCTTGCAACCGGCGCGGCGGATGATTATACGGTGTGTGTTTTGCTCGGGTTTAGGCCCACAGCTTTTTCCAGATCGAGGAGAGATTATGCCATCGAAATCCACGCCCCCCCCCAAACAACGCTCCGTCGTTCGTGGACCCGGCCAGACACCGCGCACCCCGTTTGACGCAAAAGCAGAGGGTGGCCCAGCCCCGGACGTGAGCATTATCATTCCCGTTTATAACGAGGAAGGGCTCCTACAGTCCTCCGTGGTTGATTTAGTAGATCGAATGGCCGCCTTCGATTTCACCTATGAGATCGTGCTCAGCGAAAATGGCAGTTTCGACGACACTCTGGAGCAAGCATATAAACTCGAGCGCCGTTTTCCCCAGGTCAGAGTGATGCACTCCGAAGTTCCGGACTACGGAAAAGCACTACGCCGCGGGATTTTGTCGAGCCATGCCACCTACGTTGTTTGCGACGAAATCGACATTTGCGATACCGATTTTCACAAACGCGCGTTGGAAATTCTGTTTAATGACCAAGCAGACATGGTTGTCGGCTCCAAGTTACACCGCGATGCCCAGGACAAACGCCCTCCGTTCCGACGTTTTGCAAGCCATGTCATCAATTTCATGCTTCGGGTTTTTTTAGATTTCCAGGGTACGGACACCCATGGTTTGAAAGCATTTCATCGCGAGCGCCTCTTGGCCACGGTCAACCAGTGTGTGGTGGATCGGGACTTGTTTGCGAGCGAGTTCGTGATTCGTGCTGAACGGTCACGGTTTCGTGTATTGGAAATACCGGTCGAAATCGCCGAAAAACGGGCACCCAGCATTAAATTAATGAAGCGTGTACCCAATGTGATCAAGAACCTGGCTCGTCTTGTGTGGGAAATTCGGATCAAACCATGACGGAGACCGCAAAATTTGGTGCGGTCAATGTCGATGTTGACGGGCTTCACTTATATTACCAGATCCACGGACTAACTCCGAAAAGCAACGATTCGCTGCCGTCGCTTTGGGAAACCGGCGTAGTACGATTTCTGGAGTTGTTTCGACAGTTGGGAATCCGGGCTACGTTCTTTGTCGTTACCGAAGATCTTTCGGTACCGAAAAATCGGGCGATCGCCTTACGCGCGTTGCGGGAAGGACACGAGTTGGCAAGCCACAGCCACACCCATCCGTATGATCTGGTGCAAAAACCACGAGCAGAAATCCAGCGAGAATTGCAGCAATCCAAAGAAGCCCTTCAGGAGTTAGGAATAACGTCCAATCAAATCGGCTTTCGGGCACCAGGGTACAACACGTCGCCACAACTCATGGAACTGCTGGCAGAATCCGGTTTTCACTACGATTCGTCGTCGTTTCCCTGCCCGCCATACATTTTGGCGAAAGCTGCTTTTTTGTTGGCCTACCGATTACAAAACCGTCCGTCCAGGTCCATTGTCGCCGATTGGCGTTCAGCATTTGGAAATCCGAACCCGCACCAGATTCGAACCGAGTCTGGCAAAACGTTGTGGGAGTTTCCCATCACCGTTTTGCCCAAAGTCCGGTTTCCGGTCATCGGCACGTCGCTCATTACCCTTGGGAAGACGGGTTTTCGGGTCATTCGGCCGTTGTTGGCACAAATTCCCTTTGTAAATCTGGAGTTTCACGCCATAGATATGACGGACCACAAAACAGACGGAATAGATGCCGCACTGAAACGGCAACCGGATCAGCGTGTACCGCTGGCCGAAAAGGAAAGGATTTTCCGAAATTGTCTCGAATTTTTGCTCGACGGTTGGGAAAATCGGACGCTGGGGGAATGTGTTCCGTAGTAGAAAAACGATCCGAAATCAATCGTGGCAGGTGTCTGGGCACCCATTTGCGTCCGTGTCCACAACAAACGGAATGGGAGTTCCAAACGCAGCGTACTGCACCATCACGATCGACATTTGCACATCGTTGACCGTAAACGTTCCACTGCAGTTCAGATCTGCGGCCCAAATTGTCGGCTTTGCGCAGGTAGGGGGAGGATCGTTGGGGTTTTTTAGCGCCCAAAGCGCTACCTGAATCACACAATTGGTATCGGCCACATTGACCCCACCGTCACCGTTGACATCACCCATAGAGGCGCACACACCACACTCAGTGAGTGGTACGGGAGTTCCCGGAATACAGCCGTTGGCTCCGTCACAGGTTTCTTCACCATTGCAATCGTCCAAATCGTCACAAGTAACCACAGAAACATCTTGGGATTGCTGAACACTATTCCCTTCGGCATCGGTGTAGGTCCACGTCACATCATAGTCACCCAACGCGGTGTAAAGCATGGGTTGCGACGTCGTCGCGGTCACTTCACCAGTACAATTATCAATGGCCTTGGGCGCAACCAACTGGGCAAAACATTGAGCGGTTATAGCGGGTAAAGCGGCGTTGGCCGGCACAGGCGGTAAGGTATCGTCCACGATCACGGTCTGGTTTTGGGTTACAGCCGTTTGTAGCCCGTCCGTGTACTGCCAGGTTACTGAATAGGTCCCCTGCGCGGTAAAGGATGTCGGGCCAAGTGGGATACCGACAATGGTGTTGCCGAGGTAATCCGTAGCTGTTGGAGGATTGGCGGCCACCGAAGCAGAACATTGGCCAGTAACGGTAGGGAGTTGCGCAACGTCGGGAATAGGGGGAGGTACAACATGAACATGAAAGGTACAAGTAGCCGCATTGCCGCAACTGTCCTTACCGGTCGCTACTACTTCGGTGCTGGAATTGAGTGGATAAACCCCCAGCGCCCCGAAATAGGAAATCTGCGAGTTCACGTCGCAATTGTCATTTGCCGATATATAAGCGGACAGGTTGCCGGCTTCGGTTCCGTTTAAGTCAACATCTACCAACGTCACATCCTCACAATCCATCACCGGTGCCTGGCCGTCATCGTAGACTGTAATGCTTTCGGAAGACGTGGTCGTACCATCGGCACGTTGCGCCGAGACCTTCACGTGGTAAATCTGGCATTCGGTAGGCAGGACCGCATCAAAACCGTAGGAAGGCGTGAGCCCCCATTCAGTTGCACCCGGCAGGTCGGTTCGATGAACGGCCGGATTCAGCATTATCTGCGGTCCATTGTCGACGGTGTACCACATGGACACGATTTGTGCGTTGTCGACGGACTCTTCGCCGAGACCGAGTGGAACGGAGTTCACTGTGCCGACCACACCAAATCCTCCCACATTGTCTTGTTCGACACAGGGCGGCGCGGTAGCGGAAATCTGCAGTTGTGGCGTAATTTCAACGGTTTGACCGCAACCAACCACACCGATATCAAAGGGCGGCAAAGAAACGGAGCCCCCTCCTTGGATGTAATATGTCGTGTTAAGTCCCTTGTAAACACCGGCAGGCAGGATCATTTTGACAATCGACTCTTCAGCGGCAGCAGCAGCTCCGCGGGGCGATCCATACGCCTGCACAATATCGATCCGCAGCCCCCCGACTTTGCTGGGAGAACCTGTCGCAAGCGGTTCAAAATCACCGACCAAAAAGCCTCCTGCCGCGGCTGATTTGGTAATATTGGCGTCGTAAATCAGCTTGGGTGTGCCTCCACCGGCGTCCCGGAGGGTCAGCCTTACAATGCCGAAACAAACATCGAAATTCTGATTGGCCATCGTCTGGCCAGGAAAAACCGGGATTCCGGAAAGCTCAACCGGCGAGGTACCCGCCGCATTTGGCTGTTGACGGTAGTAGTATACGATCTGGTCGAGATAGCCTTCAGGGTCCGTCCATGCACTGTTCAACATCCTCAAAACCAGAAGATTGGTACGCCAATACGACGGCAGCCACTGGCCGTCTGGTGATTTGTTGTTGGTACGAGCCACCGGGTGATAAAAAATCCCCGTGGATTTGTTCCCATTGGGATCGATGTAGGGTTGGCCGGTGCCAACGTCGAGAGATGGAACCGGTTCCGAATATGAATAACCTCCGGTCTGCGATGTGTTGGCACCGGACGTTTCGTAAGTGACCACGTATGTTCGAACGCTGTCTTTGATGTTACCGGTTTCGCTGTAGTAGTCCACCGCTCGAATCAATGAAACGGGAGCAGTGGCATTCGGGTCAATAAGCGTCCCAGTGTCGTATAAGGTCACGGTACCGGTTGCATAACTGGGGTACATCAAGGCCCAAGGCTGGTCGGATCCTTGTTGGGAAAAATAGGTGCACTGATCCGGTACCACAGGTCCGGGTGGCAACGGGTAAGACGCCAACGTAATGTTATCCCACGCAGCGCCATCGGTTTTTTTGTTTGTGGTCGTATAGGAAATACTTCGAAGCCACGAATCGCCGGTCTTGGGGTATCCATCGGCCGTTTGTGGTCGATCCAATACCGACTGAAACCGAACACCCGTGTAGCCACCCGGCGGAACGGACGCCCAAGTAAATTCACCGGTGACCGGGTCGCCCACTACGTCAATCGCCCCATTCTTGTTGATGCCGATATCGCCAAGGCCACTCCCGATGATCCACATCGTACTGGCAATTTCGGTTTCGGTATACACATCGCCATAACCAATGGCGCACCCACGTTGAACAGGAGGTGGGTCATTGGGAAGTGGAATACACACACTCGTCACTTGCATAGGAGGAGCGGTGACTTCAACGTAGTTAAGGCCGCCAAGTAGTTGGTTAAAGATAACAGATATGGTGCCCTGTGTCGGATGAACATAGGCAATAGACGCGTTGCTGCTGATTCGATATTGTTGATGCGCGGGATCGGCAAATCCACGAACCACCACATTTTCATAATCACAGCAGGTGTTGAACCACACGGTGGCGGTGGACTCAGCGGTAGGCGGAGTCGTATAGGTGTTTCCGGATTGAGCGGTCACATAAAGGTTGCCGCCAGTAACGTTGACCGGCGTCTTGCCGGCATTGCCGCATGCATTTCCGGAACCGGTTGCGGTGTAAATTTGGTTGTTTCCTGGCGCACCGATATAAAACTGGATGTTCAATACTGCAGGTACTTCTTTGAAATCGACATCCGATACGGAAGTGGTCGACGGGGTCACCACAACACGTTTGTCGATACCATTTTGATTCCGCAAACCAAGAAAATACAACGCATTGTATAGCGTTCCAGAGATGCCCTGATAATCCAGCATCATGTAGGAGATAACGTTGTAATATAAGGTTTGGGTGAGTGCTCGTTGTACGTTGACAAGGTAAGTCGCTGATGCCGGACCAGTCCGGGTAACAACACCATAGCTGAACAATGTCGGTATCGACCCGGCAACATCGTTATGGGCGCGAACACCCCAGTTCCCCGTCCACAAGCCGTTCCAGCTCGTAGCAAATCCCTGTGTCTGCAAGATATTCCACACTTCGCCGCCATTGGCATCCAACGTCGCGGGATCCACCTCATCAAGTGGTACACCGTCCGGCGTCGTCAACAGCCAGTCACCGGTGATCGGGATGGTATCGCCTACCAACTGGGCGCTCGCCCGCGGATTGGCTGCAAACATGACCAAACCCACTACTAACAAACCACGCACCCAAGTCATGGCAGTGAAAAGATGTAGGTCGAACGGAAAAAAAGAGTTGGTGCGGGACATGGGCATGACCTCCGGTGATCACGATAGACTTTGTTAAGCCATATTGTGGCACATATTGGCGCAACTACAAAGAAAAAAGGAAACGTCTTAGAGGGTCGTTAAATATTTATCCTCGGCAGCGAGCCTATGGCCGTAGCGAGCCTGTTTTGCCGACCAAGGCCCACCGCAGGCGTGCCAAGCTGCACGTCGAGGATGGGCCGACCGAGGCAAAACAGACGTAGTAGGCTATAGGCTCGCGCAGCAGGATTAAATATTTAAACACCCTCTTACGGTCATGACCGCTTGTCAATCCTCACCACGACCATCCGGCGAGGTCGGATCATGAGCGAAGGTTAATGATTCGGAATTAATACAATATCGGAGACCGGTGGGTTTTGGCCCGTCGTCAAAAACATGTCCTAAGTGACTGTCGCACCGCAAACATCGGACTTCAACGCGTGTCATTCCGTGACTGTGGTCGACAAGCTCCGAAATCTTCGCCTTGTCGATGGGAGCGTAAAAACTGGGCCAGCCACACCCGGAGTCGAACTTGGTTTCCGAACGAAACAATGGTTCACCGCAACAAACACATGAATAGGCTCCAGGATCGGTGGTTGCCCAATAGGCGCCCGAAAATGGCGGTTCCGTACCACCGAGGCGACACACGCGGTACTGTTCCGGCGTCAGTCGGGTTTTCCAATCCTGCGGACTTAGATCGCGGGGCTTCATAGCGTACTCCTCGGACAAACAGGGTGATGCGCCTTCATCGGCAATGTGTGAGGATATACTCGGCGACAGCAAAACACCACTTAAGATGTCCGTAATGCTTAAACTGTTGAGTTGTCCCTTGTTTTGATTTGACTGTGGCATAACGCCACGTTGGCGCTTTTACTTGTCGAAATTGTTTTGTAGTATCTCACAAGTGTTTCGGAACGTGCTTACTCAAAGCGTTACGGTTGATTGATTAATGGGACACCAAGTGCACCGAACGTCATGACATCGCATAATCCGGTCCACAAATTGTTAAGTTTGACAGTTGTTACCTGAATCTGCTTGATACGTATGAAAGTGCGAAGCAAGTAAGATGTCATTTCCAGTGAGTGGCAATATTTTGCATAATTTGAGCCTCATTTAGCTTATTTGCAGGGGGAGAGGCGAGTGCAGAACGCACAAAATACACCACGGTTCGTAAAAACGTGCTGCCCAGAATGCGAGCACGCGAGACATGAGGGAACCACGATGCGTGAACTCACAGAAACAAGTGTTGGCGATACTTCCAAGCCGAGCGCACGGAAGAAACGAGCAACCAGCAACCGTTTTTGGTGCAATCACTGGGTGGGGGTCTTCACGGCCTTAACGTTTGTCTGTGTGGGGGCACCGAGTCCAGTTTCGGCGGCATGCACTGCTGTTCCGGGAGACGTTAACAATGACGGCGCAGTCGACGTCGTCGACGCCCAATGCGCAATTTTGGCTGTACTGTATGAACTAAACGACAGCATGGGCGACCCACCTGGATGCCTGCCGTCGGGCAGCCTATCGGCAGCAAACGTCAATTGCGACGGAATGACAACGGTCGTTGACGTTCAACTTGTGGTTTTGATGGCATTCGGAGCCCCGTTGAGCACTGAAATCGACTCCGACTCCAACGGATGCCCCGATAAGTGCCAGGATGCCGAGCCACCCACGATCACGATCACTTCACCCGCCAACTTTGCAGTGCTGCCGTCAAAAGAAGCGATCACGGTCACCGGAACAGTTGATGATTCATCCGAAACAGTCGTCACGGTCAACGGAGTACAGGCGACGGTTGACGGAAACAACTGGACGGTCACCATTCCCCTTCACGAAGGAGGAAACACCATTACCGCGGTTGCCACGGATGGGGTTGGAAACGTCGGTCAGGCTTCGGTAGTCGTCGCGGTCGACACCAAACCGCCAATCATTACGATCGAGACTCCGCCGGACAACGAGCAGTTGGCGTTCGGCCAAGTCGACGTCGCAGGCATGGTCAACGATATCTTACCCGGAACCACCATTTCTTCAGACGAGGTCACCGTCACCGTCAACGGTGTCGAGGCAATGTTGACAAGCGGCGCATGGGTGGTACCGAATCTGCCTCTTCAACCCGGCCCAAATACGATTACTGCTGTGGCGACCGACACGGTGGGGAATCAAGCTACGGCTGAGGTAGAGGTTCACGTAACCCTCCAAGCTGGCCAACAACTGTCCATCGTGTCCGGTAACGCTCAGTCAGCCATTCACGGAACCCAAGTACCTGAGGCATTGGTGGTCGCAGTCGAGGATGACAACGGCGACCCCATTGTAGGCGCGGTGGTAGAATTTTCGGTAACCCGAGGAGATGGTCTTGTGACCGCGGGACCGCTCACCGCAACTACCGTGACTGTTGAATCCAACGACGATGGCCTCGTGAGTGTAAATTATACCATCGGGAACCGAGCCGGCGCCGGAAACCATCGCGTTACCGCAAGATCACCAGGATACATCGGGTTTGTTGAGTTTTGTTTTGAAAGCATCGCCACAGATCCGGTGCTGATTTCGGTGGACATGGGAAGTGGGCAAACCGGAACAGCAGAACAGGCTCTGCCGATGCCATATACCGTTCTGGTCACCGATGACGCCGGAAACCCGCTGGGCAACGTATTGGTTAACTTTGAAGTCGTGGAGGGTGGAGGGCATTTCGGAGGCAGTCCAACGATCGGCGTGCTCACGAATTCAGACGGCCTTGCTTCGGCAACGTTAACTTTAGGCCCAGACGCCGGCTTCGACAACAACAAGGCAATGGCATCTTTCCCTGGAATGACGGGAAATCCAGCCGTCTTCCTTGCATCCGCTAAGTTACCAGGAGATCCTGCCGCAACAACTGTTTCGGGAGTCGTACTCACAAACCAAGATCTGCCGATGCCCAACGTGACCGCATCCATCAAAGGCACAACCCTATCGGCAGTTACCGACGAAGCTGGCCAATTTAAGATCACCAACGTGCCGGTAGGCCTTGTGCATTTGTTTGTTAACGGCTCGACCACAACGTTGGAAGGAACGTGG
>JABWCM010000271.1 GCA_013360285.1 Myxococcales bacterium | reverse complement strand
CTTCAACAAGGCCTCCCTGGGTGCCGCAACTGTTAAACCAAAAGATGGAATTGCCGATACACTGTTTGTAGGCGTTCGGTGTCGGATTGTGAAAACATTGGCCGCCATTGCAGCCGTCCGCGGTACAGGGTTGCCCGTCGTCACAGTTTTCTTTCAGCGACCCGATGGCACCGCAGCTATTTGTCCAGAACACGTGGCCATTGACGCAAGCCGTGCCGGTGTTGGCGGTTGGATTGTTGCTGCAATTGCCGCCATTACACGAGTCCACGGTACAGCCGTTGCCGTCGTCGCAGTTTTGAGCTAGCCCACCCTGGATTCCGCAACTGTCAACCCAGTAGGCCGCGTTGCCGATACACTGTTTGGAAACGTTTGCGGCGCATCCATTGTAAGTTACGACCACTCGAAACGCGTCGACCCATACATCGCTGTCATTGTTACCTTGTGGGTGGTTTCCTAACGAAACTTTTGCTTTCATCGCGATGATATCGTCCCAGGTCCAGTTTGCTTTCTGCCCGGTAACGTCGATTTCGTCCCACGAAAGGGACTTGTGGGTATAGGTTTTGCTCTGCGAACCAACTGTTAACTTAACATTGACCTGATATGGACCGCTGTCGTATTGGGTTTTGGAATACACCCCGATTTTGACGTTTTGAATGATTTCGTTGCCGGTTGGATCACACACGTTAAAACCGGTGCAAACCAGATCTTCCCCGGAGTCCAGGTTGGGGGTTTCCGCAAATTTGCCGTCGGGTGACCCTTCGGCGTTTACTTCGTAATTCCACCCGTTGGTGCCTGACTCAGTACAATTCTGAGCATATTTGGTCACGGTCTGGACCCCTGGTCCAGGCGAAGTACATGCCGGTGCTGCAACGACCGAAGAAACGTCGAGAGTCCCACCGGACACGATAAACAAAATCAAACCCGTCCACTTCCAAGCCTTCATATTTGTACCCACGAATCGTGTTGTATCCAATCTCATTCGGCGCCGCCTTTGTGCCCACACACCGAGCATCAACCCCACCCAGAACGCAGGGGGCCACGCGTTAGACCCACCGTGGGTGCCGGACGCGCATCCGCTGTCGCCGCCGCCCCCGTTGGATCCGGATGATCCGCCTGTGTCGTTTTCACCAGAGGCGGTTTCTCCGCCATTCGTGTTTGCCACGTCCCCTAGAGGAATGCCTCCGGTTCCGCCACCACTATCTTCGTTTGCGCCACTGCTATCTTCGGTTTCACCAGCGGCGTCAAGCCAGGCCGGCACATCGTCTGTGCTGCCCGCGTCAACCGGCGGAAAACCGGAACATTCTTTGGATTCGGATGGACTGTATATACACGTTAGTGTCTCCGGATCACACGCGCCTACGGTACATTCGTCGCCGTCTTCACACACCGCTGCAAGGCCTGCTTTTTCGCCGCAGGCGTCGATCCACACCATTGCGTTGCCTTCACATTCAAGAAATACCGCTTTCAGGCATTCACTACCTGGATCTAGGTCTTCTTTACACTCCGGATCGTCTTTTGTTGCGTGTTCACACTGGCCCGTGGTTGTGCTGCAGAAATCATCCGTACAAGGATCGAAATCGGTACATACCTCGGCGATCCCCGCTTGTTGTCCACATGGGTCGATCCACACCAAATTGGTGCCGTCACACTGTACAAACGGCGCGGATACACACGGCTCTTCCGGTACGCAATCGGGGCTGCTCAAGAGGACGTGCACACATAAACCGCTGGTTGGATCACAACTGTCGGCAGTACAAGGATCGCTGTCATCGCAGGACATCGCGGTGTCGCCGGGTTGACCACAACTATCCACCCAAACAATGTTGATCCCGTCGCATTGGGTAGAAACCGCACCGATACATTCCTGGCATTCGCCATCGGGTTTGTTTTTGTACGCACAAGACAACGTGGATGGATCACACAAATCTGAGGTGCACGGGTCCTGGTCTGTGCAAGCAAGATAGGTTTCGGTGATTTGACCACATGCATCTACACCAACGACGTTTTGCTGAAAACACAACTTGTTGACCGGTGGTCCGCACCCGGGACATTCGGCTCCGGAGATGGGAATATGGTAACATAACGACTTGACGGAGTCACATCCATCCAACGTACATGGATTACCGTCATCGCAGGAGTCCACCACCGACGTCGCCTGACCACAACTGTCCAGTGTCACTACGGCGCCATTTTCGCATACCTTTGTTGCGGACGGTTGGCATGGCAGACACTCTTCGTTGGGGTTTGGTAAATGAGTGCATGTGTCGGTGACCGTGTCGCAGATGTCTAGTGTACAGTTGTCGCCATCGTCACAACTTCCGGCTAAACCGCCGGTATTCCCGCAGCTATCCATCCACAACAGCACGTTGCCCGCACAAACCGACTTGATCTTGGGTTCACAGGCTTTGCATCCCGCGTTGGCGGTTGGGATATGTTCACATTGTAGGGTGTTCGGGTTACATAAATCCAACGTACACGTCACGTTGTCATTACAACTTTCCGTGACCCCCGCGATGTTCCCGCAACTGTCTACCGAAACCAACATGCCGCCAATACAGACAATTTTTTCTGTCGGAACACAAGGTTGACATGCAGCCGAAGTCGAAAGCAAATGTTGGCACGCCCCGATTGCGGGATTACAAAGGTCGATCGTACAGGGGTCGCCATCATTGCAGTCTTCCACCAGCGACGTTAAGTTACCGCATCCGTCCGCCCACATGACCGTTCCACCCACACATTTTTTCTGAGCCAATGGAGGACACGGCGTACATTCCGGTGAACCAGAGGCGGTGTGTTTACACGTGAGTGTGGTTGGATCACACGAATCCAGTGTACAGGGGTCTCCATCGTTGCAGGGTGCCGCAATTTCGGTCACATTTCCGCAGCTATCGAGCCACAACACCGCGTCTCCCAGACATTGTTGCGCTACCTTAGGGGTACACGAGGTGCAACTGGGACTTGCGACTGCCTTGTGTAAACAGGTCATGGCCAGCGCATCACATAAGTCCAACGTGCAGGGGTCCCCATCGTCGCAATCCTGTGCCACGTCGCCAGGATTTCCGCATCCATCCACCCACACCAAAGACGAGTTGACACATGCTTTTGCAACGTTAGGGGTGCAGTCTTTGCATGCAGGGTTGGTGTCATTCGGGGTGTGGATACAACTCGCTGTTCCGTGGTCGCAAGCATCGAGTGTGCACGGGTTGTGATCGTCGCAGCTTTCGACAATTCCACCCAGGTTGCCGCAACTGTCGACCCAGAGTACGTGCCCACCGACGCACTGTTTTTCTGCCTCAGGTGTACACGGGATACACCCCTGTACCAAGGACGGTAAGTGGACACATGCGTTGACCGTGGGATCACAGCCGTCTTTGGTGCATGGGTCGTCGTCCAGACACGTATCGGCGATATCATGAGGATTGCCGCAGCTATCGATCCACAACAGCGCATTCCCCCAGCACTCCAAGGTGGCTCCCGGAGTACACACGGGTGGCGGAGGAGGCGGAGGAGGCGCGTCGATACACTCTACGGTTTGAATTGGAGTGTGCGTGCAACTTCCGCCACCGGGTTCACACCCATCCTGGGTACACGGGTCCTGGTCGTCGCACAGTTCGGCCGCATCACCAGGTGTTCCGCAGCCGTCGACCCACAACACGTTGCCGTTGACACAGGTCTTGGCGATGTTTGGAGTACATGCGCTGTATGACACAGTAACCCTGAACGCATCGACCCAAACGTCGCTATCATTGTTGCCGCCGGGATGACTTTGAAGAGCCACGACCGCCTTGATGGATTTGATGTCGTTCCAGGTCCAGGTCGGTTTTAAGTTAGTCACGTTAACAGTATCCCAGCCATTATTGGTGTGGGAAAACGTTTTCTGGAGATTTCCGACTGATAACTTAACAACGACTGCATATTTACCGGAATCATATTGAACTTTTGACTTTACGGCGACTTCAACGGAGTTGATCTGTTCGGTTCCGTCCGGGTCACACACACCAAAGTTACTTCCGGTGAGACTTTCGCCTTTGTCCAGGTTGGGATTGTGGGCAAACTTACCGTCATCTTTGCCTTCGGCGTTGCCCAACGATTCCCAGCCGCCGGCGGTTGTGACGGTTTTTGCGTACGCAACTTGGGTTGCCGGTCCCGGTCCAGCCGCCGGGCAAATTTCCGGTTGGGGTTCGTTTCCTCCTGGGTCTCCCCCGCCTGGATCCCCACCGCCCGGATCCCCTCCTCCTGGGTCTCCCCCGCCTGGATCGCCGCCGCCCGGGTCCCCACCGCCTGGGTCCCCGTCGCAACTTTTGAGTGTCCAGATCACCGCGTCTGCTTCATCGGATTTGGAATCGTCGGTGCCGTCTAAGACCACATAACCCTTGCCCGGAGCAAAATGATGTGTTCCCAGGTCGGCATACACAGGTCCATGCCCCGCTTCGCCCGTTAATCCGTCGGTTTGGTCTACTACGTACTGCTTACTCTTTCCGTTGGAGTCATAAACGAAATAGTCGGCGTCATTGGTTCGATTGCCCGTTGCTCGAAAGGTCGCTTGCACTTTGTACATGCCTGCCACGGGAAGCTTCGGATTCCATTTGGCGGTTCCTTTTTTGCTTCCGTCTCCCACTGTTTTGCTAAGATAACGATAGTCCGGGCCAATTGCTTGCCCGATGCTGTTCCAGGTCGCCCAGTTTTTTGTGGTTTCCGAGTATCCCGATTGGCCGTTGTCGATCATGATTTTTTTGCCGACATCACAATTCGGGTTCGGAACTGGGTTTTCCGGATCGGGGTCTTCCGGATCGGGGTCTTCCGGATCGGGCGTATCCCCACATTTTTTCGGTGGCGTTTGTGAATAGGATTTGAGTACGCCCAACACATCATAGCTTATGTAATCAACTGACGGATTGTAATCGGTCGTGAGCCATGTTGGTCCCATCAGATCTTTATCCAAGAACTCAAAATGGGTATGGCCCAGCGGTGAACCGTCGCTGAACGTGTTTTTGAGAATCGTTTTGGTGCGGGCGAGCCGTTCCGCATCGTTCCAACCTTTGGTGGACTGCGATTGATCACCGTCGTTGGAAATGATGACGGGTTTGGGGAATTTGCCGTGGTCGTTCGCCTGTCCGGGGTCGCTGATGTGAAAGGACACGATGTCCACCTTGCTGCTGTTTTGCAACGCAGACGACCCCGCGTTTAGGGAAATGATTTTGCTTCCCGTGTGGCTTGGGTCGTTCAAGAGGTCATATAGCGTATCGATTACCTTAGATAAGAACACGCTGTCGCCAAACGAATCATGAGGTTCGTTCATCACTTCCCAGATGATATTGTTGTAACCATTAAGCGCCTTTACCGTTTTTTCGAGCAGTGGTTTGTTGACTTCTTTCCAAATCGGCGGTGTTCCGTCAATGTCGTCAAATTCCGAAGCGTTTTTGCAATACGGCTGTTTGTTATTTTTGTCATTGAATGGGCAGTTTGCCCATCTTAAATTACTTGTGTCTTCTAGGCACACGCTGTCGAAAAAATTAAGCTGAACGATAATTCCTCTTTCGTGGGCTGCTGCGACAAAATTTTGCAGTCGTGCAAAAAACGCGTCGCTGTATGCCTCGAGGTCCCAGTTTTTCCAAGATCCGGCAAAGGGCATCAAGTCGTGTGCCCAGTGGTAGACCACCCACACACGAACCATGTTGACGCCATTTTTTTTGATCTGGTTAAAAAACGTTTTGTAATCAAACGATGATTCGCTGAGTATTCCGTAGTCACCGTAACCTACCAGACGAATCACCTCGCCGCAGTAGTAGAGTTTGTTACCCTTCCGTTCCAGTCCTTGGCTTTGGCCGACCGAAGAAGTCAGAGATATTGCAAGGATCAGTGCGATGACAGGCAGCTTACGAAAAAAAAGCGGCGCGCCGGGGTACCGGCGACAGATATCCGTTTTGGTTCCCCAAAAACCTGCGCCATATTCAAGACATGACTCGGTTTTTTCGAACCCAACGCGGTGCAAACTTCGCGACGCCAAATTCACAAGCTCAGACAGCAGACGAAAAACCGGACCACGAGCCATATAACTCTCCCACGGTGATACGTTCAGACACCGATTGTAACACACATGGAAACGAGCGCCACAAGGACCGCACAAACGCGAGCAAATACGTGGATTAGGGATTTGCGATAGCCAGTTTTTGTAGTGCGTCGATGACGTTGGGCTCAAACGCGTCGAGTGCGGTATTCATGTCCGCACAATTGGCAAAATCCGCAATTTCAATATACGACTCGGCTGGTTCGCGGAATGGAATAGAAGGGGCCTTCACCGTAAAACCACCTGCCCATGGCACCAACGTGCGAGGCGCGGTATCTGGGGCACCTAATAATACTCCAACGACACACCCACCGTCTTTATGAGCCAACACCGCTCCTACCGACACCGCCAGACATCCCGCTTTGGGGCATTCTCGTTCCGGAGCAGGCCGCATGTCGACGGGTCGTCCTGGCAGCGCAGTTTCCACCATTTTTCGTAACCGAAAATGAATCGATTGGGCGATGGTTTCCATGGTGGAGTCCGATGTCGCGGGGAAAATGCGCGGATACAAAACCACGACCCCGCCTTTTTCGCCACGACTACGACTGATGCGCGGATCATCGTTTGGATTGGCTTCATACGCCTTGGCGGCCGCCTGATTTGCGGTTGTATGGGACTGGGTTTCCGGCGTGGTATCAGGTTTGCGACCTTTGCCGCATGCGCTGACGAGAGAAAAAATAACAACGATTGCAGCTAATTTAATTTTCATGGGGCAGCTCCGTAGTGTGTTCAACCGCTAAACCATCGCATGCAAACCGGGCTTGAGCAAGTCGGACTGACTCGTCACTTTGACCAAGACGTATCCTGTGGTACCTTTTCGCTCGCCCCGCGTTTTGCTTGATCTCAGGTGGGTCGGCTGACCGGTTGTGGACAGAAAATTGAACGAGGTTGGTGATCCTGATGGATTCGATGCTCAGTAACATTGCGAAACTTCATAAGATTGACGAGTACCAGGACTTGATGTGGACGGGAACGTTCGAAGACTACCTGGATACGGTCCGGAAAAATCCGAAAGTAGTACGTTCTTCGTTCCAGCGGGTCTATGACATGGTTTTGGCACAAGGAAACGTTGAATACATCGACAACAAAAAGAAAATCACGTCCTACCACTTTTTTCGTGACGAGGCAGATGGTGGAAGGGACGCGGTTTTTGGTCTCGATATTTCGTTGATGAAGCTGGTCAACGTCCTGAAATCGGCCGCATATGCATATGGAACCGAAAAGAGAGTCATTTTGCTGCATGGACCGGTGGGAAGTTCCAAAAGCACCATCGTTCGTTTGCTCAAGAAGGGTGTCGAACGATACACAAGAACCAACGATGGAGCGTTGTATACGTTTGAATGGGTGATCCCCCAGGCGAATGGTACGACCGAGGTCTTTGCAAGCCCGATTCATGAAGAACCATTGCTGCTGATCCCTCGGGAGTGGCGTAAGCAGGCTCTTGAAAAGCTCGGGCTGTTGTCTGTCGATTATCCTGTGACCCACATTTTGTCGAAAGACCTGAGTCCACCAAGCCGTTACTATTTTCAAGAGCTGCTACGGGTTCACAACGGCAATTGGGAAGCCATGGTCCGTAATCATGTGCGGGTCAAACGTATCGTTTTCAGTGAACAAGACCGGGTAGGAATCGGTACTTTTCAGCCGAAGGACGAAAAAAACCAAGATTCGACCGAATTAACGGGTGACATCAACTATCGGAAAATCGCGGAGTATGGATCGGACAGCGACCCGCGCGCATTCAACTTCGACGGTGAATTCTGTGTCGCAAACCGAGGAATTATTGAATTTGTTGAGGTTTTGAAACTGGATGTCGCGTTTTTGTACGACCTGTTGGGAGCGTCTCAAGAACACAAGATCAAACCCAAGAAGTTTGCCCAAACCGATATCGACGAAGTGATCATCGGGCACACGAACGAACCGGAATACAAAAAGCTTCAGAGCAATGAGTTCATGGAAGCGTTACGGGACCGGACGATCAAAATCGACATTCCGTATATCACTAAATTAACAGAGGAGATACGTATCTACGCGCGTGATTTCAATTCAAAAAATGTTCGCGGGATCCATATCGCTCCGCACACTATTGAGATGGCGGCGATGTGGGCAATTCTAACTCGGCTTGAGGAGCCCAAAAAACATAACCTGAGTCTGATGCAAAAACTCAAGTTGTACGATGGAAAATCTCTTCCTGGTTATACCCAAGACAACATTAAAGAACTTCGTAAAGAAACGCAGCGTGAGGGTATGGAAGGCATCAGCCCGCGTTACGTACAGGACAAGTTGTCGAACGCACTGGTGAGCGGAAAGGCGGAAACCTGTATCAATCCGTTTATCGTCATGAATGAACTGGAAAGTGGGTTACGAAACCACTCGTTGATTTCCAGCGAAGATCAGAGAAAACGATACCGTGAACATTTGTCGCTCGTGAAGCAGGAATACGAGGATATTGTCAAAAACGAAGTGCAGCGCGCCATTTCTGCCGATGAAGATGCCATTACGCGCCTGTGCGCGAACTACATCGACAACGTGAAAGCGTATACCCAGAGGGAAAAGGTCCGAAACCGGTATACCGGACAGGACGAAGAGCCGGATGAACGTTTGATGCGTTCGATTGAAGAAAAAATCGACATTCCGGAAGGCCGCAAAGAGGATTTTCGTCGAGAAATTATGAATTACATAGGCGCTCTGGCGATTGACGGGCGCCAATTTGATTTCCGCACAAACGAGCGGTTACACAAGGCGCTGGAACTCAAATTGTTTGAGGATCAGAAGGACAGTATCAAACTGTCGAGTTTGGTATCCAACGTCATCGACAGAGAAACCCAAGAAAAAATTGATATCGTCAAGCAGCGACTCATCAAAAATTACGGCTACAATGAAGAATCGGCGACCGATGTATTGAACTTTGTGGCAAGCATCTTCGCGCGTGGGGATGTCAAAAGCAAATGAGGATTTGTATAGTCGTTCTCTTAGAGGGTGGTTGTGAAAAAAATAACGGCGAGCGAGACAGTGGCCGTAGCGAGGCGGGCCTGCCGACTGAGGCCCACCGGAGGCGTACCCGAAGGTACGCTGAGGATGG
>JABWCM010000270.1 GCA_013360285.1 Myxococcales bacterium | reverse complement strand
CTGAGGCAATATCGAGTATATGCCGCAAGGAGGGAATTGGCCAAGGCAGCCTAAATTAGCCAATCAGGGCTCACTTATCTATTTCCGCTGACCCTCTCAAAGCATATCGCGTGATGGTTTTGCGAAGGTGAATGACAGCAGGCGTCCGCGGCGAACATTTCACCATTTATCGCCACACATTTAGATGGGAATCGGAAACGGGTAAAACCGGAGGCGTCATGTCCAACGAAAAAAAGGATAATAAGTTTGGGTTCACCGACGGAACGATGGTGGATGTCGACGGAGAAACATTGGGAAAGCTGGACGACGACGATGCACCGGAACCCACACGTGCTATGGAACGGCCCGTGGCGCGGCTGGTAGATGATTCCGAGGAGCAAGTGACACGCGCACTGGAAGTGCCGGTAGCGAGCCCCGACAAAACCGCGATGTTGCAATCCGTTTCGTCACAGAATCAACCACTCGCCGTGTTGCGAATCGATCAAGGGCCGGACATCGGACGCGAATTCCCGCTCAAATCCCAGTCGATTCAAGTTGGGCGGGGCCTGGACTGCGACGTGGTACTCAACGATGCATCCATTTCTCGAAAACATTTCCGATTGGAAAAAAACGGACCTACGTATCGCCTAGTTGACCAAGGTAGTGGAAACGGTACGTTGGTCGATGGGACAAAGGTCACCGAAGAAGACCTGGCTCACGACGCACGGATCAAAGTCGGAACGACGGTTCTTCGATTTGTGTTGTCCAATCCCGGAGCGGCAGCGGCAGTTGCCCGCCAACGCCAGGGTGGACACGCGGCAGGGCCGGCGAAACCCCGTGAAAGCACAGCAGCCATTCCCAGCGCCAAAGAAGAACCGCCGATGCGAGTGGTTTCACCTAGGCCCTCTGCGCCAATTGACGACAATATTTCGCCCAAAGAGGGGGGAATGGGCAAATGGATCGCGCTGGTCGCGGTTTTGCTCGTCGCATTAGGCGGTATTTGGTACGTAGGGGAAGCAATTATGGGTTGGTGGAACTTCGCCGGATTGGGAACGAAAACGGCACCTCCAAGCACAACCACAATAACCGCGACCAGCACCGCCGAACCGGAAAAAGGCGACCAGGAGAAAAGTCCCACCGACGAGGCCACAAAGGCAGCCGACAAAGGGTCGGATGAAAATGTGGCCGCCGACGAAACCAATAAAAATGGTACCCAACCCAATACACCGACGGATGAACAGCAAAAGCCGGAAACTCCTCCGTCCGACTCGGTAAAATCTCCGGACGGACAACCCGCCCAGCCGGTTAATGATCCGCAACAGATGTTCGAACAGGCGGTCAAAGCCAGCGAAGAACTGAAGTTTGATCACGCGCTGGACCTGCTGAAGTCGATCAAAGCCGCCGACCCGGCGTTTAAGAACATCGACAATGCCATCGCTCAGGTCGAACAGGAGCAAAAACACCAAAAATCCTATGAAAGTGTTCAGAAACTCGTGGAATCCGAGAAGTTTGTTGAAGCGATTGAGGTATTACGAAGCATTCCAAACACATCCAAGGTATACCCGGATGCACAAACCGCTCTAACTGGAGTTGAAAACGCACATTTGTCGACCCGTATTGCCATCGCCCATGGCGTACTTCGGGACGGAAAGTTGGACGAAGCTCAGGTCATCGTCGACGATATCCTGAAATCTTCTCCGGAACATCCTGAGGCGTTGCAACTCAACAAAGATATTGCGGCCAAACGCCAGGAGACCAGCAGACGCCCACCAACAGACACAGTAGCCGTCCCAAAGACCGGCAAGGACACCCTAGATACGTCCGGTGCCGTTGCTGCATACAAACGTGGTGATTTCGAAGACGCAAAAGCCGCATTGGAGGCGCAACTCAAACGGCAACTCACCGGTACCGATGATGCCAAAGCGCGTAAGATGCTGAAAGCGATTGACTCTTTTAAAGCAAACTACGAAACCGGCAAAGCGGAATTACGTACGTCACGCGCCAAAGCAATCGGCTCCCTGGAAGCGGCACTCAACGCCGACCGAACGATGGGCGGTGGTTATTCCCGCGAGTTAAAACGCCAATTGGCGGAAGCTCACAGCGGGCGGGCTGCCGAAGCATACGATAAACAAGATTATAGTTCGGCTGCGCAATATGCGAAAAAAGCGCTTTCCTACGACAGCACCTTTGATAACGCGAAAGGGGTGTTGACCAAATGTGTAACCAAAGGAGAAGCTCTTTTTGACCAAGCGATGAACAATCACAATTCGGGAAATACGCTTGTTGCCCAAAGCCTTTTCCGACAGGTCATCAAAATATTGCCGTCCACGCACGAAAAATATGGGAAAGCACAGGATATGCTCAAAAATTAGGCGTGACCACTAACTCAGACTAACCTAACTGAACGGAGCGTTTCGTAAATGCACCGTCCATCCAAAAACCGGTGATGGGAAACGATATGGGGGGATTGTCCGTCACCGCGGCGCCGACGGAAACAAGAAGGGGCGCATAATGTTCCCAGGTGGGTAATGCCATCTTTGCTGCCGGCGCCTTGGTCTGGAAGTCCAATAACGCATCCACGTCGAGCCGAGCCAACGCATCCGTCACCCAGTCGTCAAACTCCCGCGCCCACGCCGGCGTACCAGGACGAAACGCAAATCGCATGTTGTGGGTCAAAAACCCACTGCCAAACACCAATACCCCTTCGTCTCGCAGCGGCGTCAAGATTTTTCCAAGTTTGAAGAGTTCCGCCGGGTCCAAGGCAGGCATCGATATCTGTAACACAGGGACATCAGCTTGGGGATACATCGCCACCAACGGTACATACGCGCCGTGGTCCAACCCACGTTTCGGATCGTCAGCAAATGGCACGTTGTTATCTCGGCATAACGACCGGACGCGATCGGCCAGTTCCGGTGCTCCCGGCGAAGGATAAGTGGTCTGATAATAACGTTCGGGAAATCCATAGAAATCGTAAACCAAAGGAACGGTCGTCGTGGCTCCCAACGTAACAGGTCGTGCTTCCCAATGCGCCGATACCATCAAAATTGCCGTGGGTTTGGCCATTGCAACTGCCCACCCATACAACTGTTGAACCCACACGACATCATCCAGCAACACCGGTGCTCCATGAGCCGCAAAAATCACCGGCATGCGGGATTTTGCCGTCTGTGCCGCTTCAGATTTGGTTGTGGTCATCGTATCTCCGGAGTGACGTTTGCATGCAAACGCAAAAGCGGGTGTTGCCGCCAAACCTACAATCGCCTGCCTTCGTGTAATTTTAGGGCCACTGATGGTCATTTAAATTCCCGAAGAGGAATATCCGGGTAGTGCCGCAGGGTTTTTTACGGGCGAGGCGGCCAAAGGCGGCCAGGACAAAAATTTCATCTAAAAACCCCAGCCACCCAGGTTTGTGGCGCACCTGTCCCACGCGATTGGATGATCAAGCAACAAGCTCGCCTTTTTCGATCAACGCGATGAGTTCATTGGCGCCGCCGACGAGTACACCGTCGACGAAACACATCGGAAACGTGGGCCACCCAGTCCACATTTTTAACGCCGTTCTCGGGCGCCACATGCTTACATAAGACCCATATTCAAGATAACGATGCGCGATACCCTTTGCTTTAAGAGCTGCCACTGCACGTTTGGGGTGCGGATTGACCTTCATTCCAACCACAACAACCCGATTGTTGGAGATGGCATCGCGTACTTCCTGGAGAATCTGTTCGTGATGTTTCGTAACCTTGTCCCGAATCGCCGGGTGAATATGTGCTTCGTCAAGAACGGGTCTGGCCATGGCGGTTTTTTGACCTCAAAAAGTAGTAATGATGGATAGTTATGATCGATTCTGAAGGATTGCGTCAATTCGCTCCAAAACCTCGTCCAAATCAAATGGTTTATCCAACTGATCATCTGCTCCATATAACGGGCTTGTCATTTCGTTCAGACGCTCCCCAATGGCTGTCAACATCAGGATTCCGATGTGCTGCGTGTCGCGATTTTTCCGAAGTTGTTTCGCAACCTCCCAGCCATTCAGCTCCGGCATCATCACATCCAAAACAACCATCGCCGGATGTTCGGCGGCAATCAATTCCAATGCTTCCCGCCCATTGTGCGCCTCCACCACCCGATAGTTTTCCGACAATGCCCGGCGCAGCATTCTCAGGATTTCGAGATCGTCATCGGCAATCAGAATGGTGATTCGTGAATCGGTCATGTTCTTGTTTTCCTTCGCAGATGATATGTCAACGACCGGTACTGCGAGACCCGTTATCCCGCATCCTTCATTTTGGCTAATGGTTCGCTCACCGGGGCGGACCTGTCAAGCGTCGGAGCAACCAGCCGTGCACAATAACCACCGAATCGTACAAAAACATCCCGTTTGTCATAGTTCGATATTTTGCATGACGGCGGCGATCCGGGTTGCGGTAAACCACGAATTAGACGTCGATTGAAGTTTGCGGGACCACCGAGACAATGTTACTACTGGGGACACATTCGGTCTCTTTTTTGCGGCCGAAGTCATCACAGAAAAGAGGAGATGGAGATATGTCTGGGGAACAGCATGACAACGATTCCGGGCATGTGCCGGGAGGCCAAAACGCAGGGCGCATCGGTGGACCTCCTCCATCACGACGAGGAAACGCGCGCCATGGAACGTTGACAACGGGCACGGATTCCGGCTCGGACTCTGCTGGGTCATCAAAAAGCACAGCAACAACCCACTCAGACAAGTTATCCACCCATCCAACCAACGTTTCGATTGACGAAAAAAACCAACCAGACCAAAGCCGTTTCCAGACCCGTGTTTTTGAGCCGGGTGCGTTGAAAGGTGCTCTGGGAAACAATGCGGTTACCGGTGACTTAGGAGAAAATCAGCAAAAACCAGCCCGTTTCCAAACTTTGGCGTTCGAAGCCGATGAACTGCCACGCGAATGGCAGGATCTGCGTGTCTTGAACCGGCCCGCACCCGCTGCGCCGGATTCCCAAGGTCCACCTCCACCGCCACCACGAACCGGTACGCAGGTCATGGGCGCCATAGACGCCATTCCCACGTCGCCAAACCCACCCCGCAATCCAACGAACGTGGCTCCTGCTGTGTCGCAAGACGGCGGAACCGATGCCAAACCCCCCGGAGAACCTTCCGGCTTACCGCCATCACCCCACCTACCTGATTCCGAAAACCGCCGTGTTTCCAGTTTATCTAAACCGAACACCCAGTTATTTAAGCCAGGTGAACTGCCGCATGGGATTGGATTTGAAGCTGAAGAAAGCATGAGCGACCCCTTACGCGCCTCCAACGTGATTTATGGCGGAAAACCAGGCGGCACGGCCCTTTTCGATGTACCGCAAGACAGTGATGCCGACAATTCGCCTCGTTATCCTACTGCGTCTATTGACCGGACCCAAATGCTTTCGCCGGTTTCCACCGAAAAGTCATCCAAAATATCATTGCCGGTCGGCTCTGAGCCGGCTTGGGTCACCCACGGTTCGAAGCCGGGTAGTTTCATTCCCAACGAAGCCGCCAAACCGCTGTATTCACATGGAACCCAGCAGGCGCCGACAGACGACGCCGCTCGCCCGCTGCGGGTCGCGAGACGATCACTTCATTCCGAAACCTATGACGAGGGTCGACTGGAACCGGTTTTTGTAACTTCGCCGGAAGAAAATGACCCCACGTCTATGGTTTTGGCCCCTCCGCCCGACGATCCGGCATTTCACCGTGCCGCCACCGTGGTGCGTGAGCCATCCATATCCAACCATCAGGCCCCAAAGGCGTTTTCCGAACGGGAAACCATGCTCAACATCCCGGCCGTTCGCCTGCCGACCGATGGTAAAGAACCCATCACCCCTTCACCCGAAGCGCCGGGTTTGCAGAAAATTTCCACAGCACCCCACCCAGGACCAGCCGCCGGCGCTCCGAATCATCGCACCGCAGGTGCAACGCGTAAACCAGACGGGGCAAACGAACCGGCATGGGTAAACGACAACGTCAATCCGGTGGTCGAACGCGAACGACAACGGCACGCCACCGGGCAATCCATGTTTGCTCCGCAGTCCAAAACGAAATCCGAAACGAAATCCGAAACAACCACGTCGGCATCGTTGACACCAGATTTACGATTTTATGGGGTAATCTCCCTTTTGATCCTGACAGGCAGCATGGCTGTTCCAACCATGGCCGGCGAACAATTGATCGCGCCATGGGCGGGGATTTTTGAATTGGTCGGACCCGCGTTTACCGCAGCGTTGTTTGGATTATTGACCCTTGCCTGGGTGGCTATTCCAATGCCACCGGCCATTCGTGCAGGTTTGTTGGCCGTAACCGGCATCGGTTGTCTTGTGCTGGCATCGATGAACATCCACGATAGTGTCTTACGCCTGGTGTTTCACGGTCACCCTGCCATCGGAGCTATTTTTTCCCAATCCATGGTCGTAACAGCTCTATTTTGGTGTTCTGTGGTGTTGTACCCAGCCGGCCTTTTTGTTCGTAAATTTGCACCACAAGGGATGGTACCGCTTGCCGTCACACTGGTCGGTTTGGTCATTTTGGCTTTCTTGTTACTAGGTTTAGGCGTTTTAACCGACAGTGAATCTCCGCTTTTTGTCATGCAGAAAGTACTCCAAAGTGAGTTTAGCACCCGGGGCGACAGGCTTGCATCCATCCTGATTTTTTCAGCGGCCGGCATTGCGGTGCTCGGTCTCATTTCGTTTGTCAGCCAACGCCTTGCCGCCTTTTCTACCATATGGGGAGGTTTGTTCATCACCACGTTTCTTGCAGCGTTGTTCGCAACAGCAACCCACGTCTCTCAACATATCGGGGGTGCTTTGGAACCAGTTAAGCTGATTTTAGTGACGGCGGGCGGGTCCATCCTCAGCGTCGCGGGATTGGGCGGGCTGATCGCATCGTTGTCAACACGTCGTGTATAAAATCCCCCTTTCGCCTGCTATGGATACTACAACAACCATGTCACCCATACGCTGATCGATCGTCTGCGATGCTCGTTTTAAAGGTTACAAACTCATTTCGTGCCGAGATTGGGAGCCTGTTGTGTATTCTGGAATTCTTGTGTTCGTCGCCACGTATCTGCTGATTTCCGCAAGACGCCTTGGTTGGGTCCACGTGGATCGCCCGGGTGGGGCGTTACTCGGCGCAGTAGCTGTCGTGCTCGTGGGCGATCTCACACCCGATGCGGCGTTGGCGGCAATCGATGGTCACACGATCATGTTGTTGTTCGGGATGATGGGGATGGGCGCGTTTCTGGCTTCTGAAGGTTTTTTCCAAACCGCCGGCATAGCCGTTTCCGCATGGGCTCGCACCCGACATCGATTGTTGGGTGTGGTCATCTGGGGCACGGGATTTTTGTCGGGACTCATCACAAACGATGCGGCTTGTGTCTTGGGCGCCCCATTGCTGATCGGAATCATTGAACGCCATAAATTACCTGCCCTGCCCTTTCTGTTGGCCATCGCCACCTCCGCAAACACCGGGAGTGTCGCCACTTTGGTGGGGAATCCTCAAAACATGTTATGCGCAAAACTGGGAGGGTTGGAATTTTTTCCCCACCTGTTGCAAATGACGCCCATTGCCATCTTTGGGCTGGCCATCAATCACGGGGTGCTTGCTTGGATGTTTAGGAAAGAGTTGCGGGGGGAGATCGCCAATCCGGCCCAACGAGAAAATCCGGGTATAGCCGACTCGGAGACCCAAGAGCTGCCACAAGTTTTGACACCGGGTGTACTGACAGTGTTTGCGGTTCTTTTTGGTACGGTTGTTCTTTATTGTATCGGCTCGGATCTGGCTTGGACATCGGTGGGTGGATGCGCCGCTTTGCTTCTGTTGCGTCGACCGAAACAATCCGAAATGTTGTGGCAACATATCGACGGATCGATTCTGCTGTTTTTCGCCGGGTTGTTTGTCGTCGTTGAAGGTTTTGTACAAAGCGGCGCCACGGTGTGGTTTTTTGACCGCTTTCCGTTGTCGTATTTCGATCAACCCGGGGGGATTTGGGGATTATCAACACTGTTTTTATTCGGGTCCAATATTGTATCCAACGTGCCTTTTATCATTGTGGTTCGTGATCAGATGGCCACGTTGCTCGACCCACAGCAGGCATGGACTCTGTTGGCCATGGCCTCCACGTTGGCCGGTAATTTAACGCTGCTAGGGTCGGTCGCAAACATCATCGTAGCAGAAAAAGCACGCCACATCGGCGGCATCGGTTTTTGGGATCATGCGCGGGTAGGAATTCCGATCACACTGGCGACCACTGCCGTTGGGATACTCTGGTTGGTTCTTATTCACTAAACTACATTTCTAACAGCAACAACAGCGAAAACAACGATCTGCCCCCTGAACCGGCGGCCGGAGGTTATTCGTCGTCTTCGATATTGTCGAGAAAGAAAGATTCCACCAATCGTTTGCGGTTTTGGAAGAGAATACGAAGATGGCTGGGGTTATTGTTGTATTCGCGAACCAATGGGATTCGGGCGATTTGCATGTTCGCACGGTGGTTCGCGATTTCGACTTCATGTTGTCTAAGAGCATCAGCCGCGGAAATGACATCGGCACCCGTGGCCTGGATGGCATCGATCAGGTCTTGGGAAGCCGCTTCGGGGTAAGCTTTGTGAGCGGCAACGATCCGGTTTACCGTCGTGATGGTGTCGGTAAAGGGAGCGTTGACGGTTTCTTCAAGACGTCCGGACGGATAAAAGGTGCGATACACAACGGAATCACGGTCACGTTTGACGTGGGCCAATAAGACGCTGTTGAGGTCGGAATGGGCGGAATCGAAGTCGCCGTCGCAAAACTCCAGAATGCCGAAAAGAATGGCGCGGCGGACGCGAGCTTTGTTCCATTTTTCCCAATGGCTGTTGTAAGTTTGATAAATGGGTACAAAAACATCCAGCAATGCTTTGGTCTTTTTGTGTGTCTCGAGCCGCCCAACGTGATAGGCGGTCAGGGCAGCGACTCGGGCGAAGCTCGTTTTGTGAGTGATAAGGCGCATGGACAATCTCCCTCGTGAACTGAAACAATAGGGCAACCATGTATCGAAACTCTGAGAGCTTGTGAAAAAATAGCTACGTGCCCCAATTCCGGCCGCTTTTGACCCCATTGTCTCCGAAAAAGGTTTCGCAATATGCCCGATATTACTCAACTTTTTCAA
>JABWCM010000269.1 GCA_013360285.1 Myxococcales bacterium | reverse complement strand
CAAAGGCCCCCACACCATCGTGATGGGGAATGCGTTTCCCTATTACGGGATCGGTGATGGTTCGGGGAAACTCTATCGCAACGACGTGCTGCTCGGAGACACCGACGACGACGGGTTGGGGGATAACCTGGAAGCGTTTTTGCAAACCGACCCCGAAGACATCGACACCGACCATGACGGCTTCACGGACGCTTTGGAAACCATCGGCGGCGCCCACCACCCCGAGTGCGTGGACACGGCCGCGGAGCAGGGGATCACGGCCGACGACCCTGGGGCGGGGTGCGCCATCAACTTGGGGACGTTTGGGGCGGATCCGAACACTCCCACAGTGTTTGTAACGATGATCTGGATGTTGGAGGAGGAGGATGATGATCCAGTCAATTTGACGGCGTTATCCAACGCTATTGACGACATGAAGTTGGCGTTTGCTGCCCCGGCGGGTATTTACGGCAGTTCGAAACCCGTGATCGATCTGTTGGTCGATTACGGCCAGGAAGCACTGGGGCCGTTTGCTGCAGGCGGTGGACGTTTGCCCTATCAGGATCCCTTTTGTCAGTACCCATCCGCGCTCCCCACGTGTGATGTGACCGGCACCGTGTCGTGCACAACCGAGGCCAATTGCCCGGCGCCGACGTCCAGTTGGGAGTGCGTTGAAGGCATCTGCATTCGAATCGGCTGTAACGACATTTGCAACACATACGACGCGGACAACCCACATCCGACATTGGGGGATCCTCATTCACCGTGGAACCTCACCCATTTGTATTGGGCGGACGAACCACTGTTTCCATTGAACCGACGCGGATTGTCGATCCCAATGGTCGCATACCCACAAGACGTGGGCGGATATGATAACGACTTCGTGTATCCAGGGATCGTGTCTGCAGAAGGCGTGTGCACCGGTCTGGACTGTGCAACCTCGGCAATTCCCGACAGGCGCAAAATCCTTCCCGGCCTGTTGCTTATCAAACAAGGCTACCTCACCAATGCGAGCGTGGTGATGCACGAAATCGGTCACGCACTTCGCCTCGACCACAGCGTAGACCCGGATATTTCCAATCATCAGCCCAACCACGTGTCGGTGATGAACTATGATTATGATACGTTACTTGGGAACGCACAACTGCTGGACTACGGCGAGGAGCGACCTGGTCTGACCATGTTGGGCCAGGAAATCGAAGCGGCCTCGAACGAAAACGAATGTTGTTGCGGGGAATCTCCTTGCGTTGCCGATTGGGCGAGTGATTCTACCCCCGTAGATTGTTGCCCAACGTGTGGTGAGTGGAATCAGTCATCCGAGATGTGCGAGATTTGCCTCGTCAAGGACTGGTTTGAAAATCCTGTGGTTGCGTGCCTTTATGGAGATCAACTGCACCTGGACGTGCCGGAGGAAGAATGTTGTTGTGGGGCGGCGCCATGCAACTACTCGATTACTCAAACCCCCAAGAACTGGTGTCCGCCCACGACAACCTACGATGACAGTGACCCCTTTGAGCCAGTATGCAGAGTATGCAATGCCGTTTGGGCGGATAACACCTGTTATTACGGCGGCCTGGATGAGGGTGACGGCATTGGAGACAACCCTACTGTGGACGGTCTGACTCACGCGGCCATTGTAAATTCCATCGAGTGCCTCAGCTTGCTTCCAGTGGGCTGGTCATCAATTGGTAGCAACGGGGCCAGCACCGTCGCGAACCAAACCATACCTTACAACATTGATTGGAATCTGACGGATTCGGTGTCGATCGAAAATCCCGTTCCCCCAACCGATCTGGCCTTCCGCCACATTGGTACGTGCAACAGTACACCGACACCGGTGACCGCAACGCTGGACACCCACAACGAGTGGGAGTTTTTGTTCAACCATCTCGCGATCCCATTCGCCGGGACACAGGGTTTAGGTTTACCGCCGTTTTGTGACGACAATTTTGGGTGCCCGGAGGGCTGGGAGTGTACCGACTGTGGATGGTGTGCCGATCCGCCGACCATTGCGGTCCCTTATGCATGCGCGGCGGCATCGAACGATGCCCCGGTTGCGTGCTCCCTTTCCCCGCCTTGGTTCCGAAAAACCCTGCGCAATATTCCCGATATTACTCGGGTTTTCCAAAACCAATTCGGCGCAAAATCCACGCCCAAAACCTGCGCCCATTTTTTTTCACAAACTCAGAGACGTTGGAATGTGTTTCGTCACCCCAATGCGTATTTCTTTGCAGCCGTCTTCAGTGGGATTCTTTCCTCGTTGCTCGTTGCCCACGAAGGTGCCTTCGCCCAGAGCGCTGGCGCCGCAGCCAGCCCTCTACCCATTCCCGTCGGGTGTTCGGAAGGGAAGGATGATTTGTCGGATTATCTTGCCGGAGCACGAATGGATCCAGCAAGTCCAGCACAATCGGTGTTGGTGCGGCGGTGCATTCGCGGGACGACGATTCCAGGGTCTTATGAGTCTGGATTGGAGGAGAAGTTATTTTTGTTCGATCCGCTGAATAACACCCCCTACAATTTTGGTGGTGCCCGAGCTTTTGTGGGGTATCAAAGCAATGTCTTGGGGCGGCTGCGTACTCGCCCCCACTTCGTGTGGGATTTGGTAGTGGCACAAGGCAAGTCTGCGGTTCCGCCACGATACTGTGCATGCGGCATTGTTGACCCATTTTCGCGTCGGTTGGTGATGTACGGTGGTAAAAGCGTGCCAACGCAAAGTTCTTCCGCTATGGACTTCAATGATACCTGGGTGTACCCATTGGACGTGGGTGCCAAAGACTGGACGCAACTCGCCATTCCGCCACCGCAATTCCCACGGCATCAGGCGGAAGCGGTATTGGATCCAATTGGCAAGAGGATGTACGTCTACGGTGGCGGGAATCTAGCCGGATCGCCCGTGGGAAATCAATTGCTCGCGCTGGACTTGGAGCCGGGCAAGGAAGTGTGGTCAGAAGTGGCGGTTTCCGTCAAGCCGCCGGGGAATTACGAACGCATCTACCATGGTTTGGCATACGACAGTCGGCGTCACAGGTTGGTGCTGATTGGCGGAGGACAAGCCTTTGGCATTCCCCCCGGTGCGTTTGGGGATGTCTGGGTATTGCCGCTGTCCGACCCAATGTCCGGGTGGTATCAACCCCCTTATGCCAATCCAGCGATCGATAATGCCTTTGTCGGGACTTACGCGTTTTATGACGTGGTAACGGATGCGTATTACGTGTACCAGGGCATATCCCTTGCGAACGGCAAAGAGTGGGGCAAGAAAGGCGTGTATCAACACATTCTTCATTTCTGGAAAATAAAGCCCACTCCAGACGATTCGTTGACCTGGACCAAACTGGACACGGTTTTTCCCGGTGGGTATCCGCTGCAAACGCGAGTGTTTTGGAATCCCCATAGTCGTATTGGCTTATCGATGAGCGGCATCAACCATAGCAAGCCGTGCATTGGTTGTGCTCCCTATTACAACCGCGAAATCCGGATGTACTTGTTCGGAGAGGGAGGGTGAGCCCATGCGCCCATGTCTTTGGATCGGCTGTTTTGTCGTGGGTACGGTATTGACTCCAACGTTGGCCAAATCGGGATGCCCGTCACCCACCTTGGACGTCAACGCTTCCGCCAGCATCACCGTGGCGGACGTTCAATGTGTTATTCTGACCGTCTTGGCGGTAGCCGCAAAGAAGCTGCCGGTGGCCTGTCTCAAGTCCACCGCCGACTTCGATTGCAGTGGCGAAACCACGGTCACCGACACCATCCACATTATCCGGGCCGCGTTGGGTGAACCCTTGAACATCGAGGTGGACGAGGATGGGGATGGGTGCCTGGATTCGTGCCAACACGGGTGTTGTACGGCACGTCCCGATCCTGGTTGCGCAGATGCGGATTGTGAAGACTGTGTTTGTGCAAAAGACCCCTATTGCTGTCTCGTTGGCTGGGACGATGTATGTGCGTGGGAACGATCCCGGACGTGTATGCCGCAATGTGGTTGTTTGCCGATGGATATTGCGGATGACTGTGTCCCCCACGGCACGACGAATTACACCAATCTCTCGTGCGGAATCTGTGTGACCCTTGTGAAGGCTCCGTTTTGTAAAGAATATTACTGGGACGAAATCTGCGTGCTTTACGCGGCGACATGCCCCGACTGCGGCTGCACCCCGCCCAAGGGCGACTGCTGCGAACCCCATTTTGGGCTGGGTTGTAACAATACGGCCTGTGAATCGTGCATCTGCGGATTGGACAACTTCTGTTGTACGGTGATCTGGGACGAACATTGCGCCGTTCTAACCCGCACGAAGTGCCCGGATTCCTGCACCTGCCCCCCACTTCCGCCCAAGGGGGATTGTTGTTCCCTCAGCGGCGTCCCGGGATGTGACGAACCCAGTTGCGAAGCGTGTGTATGCCAAAAGGACCCCCTCTGCTGCGAAAGCCGCTGGGACGGCCCGTGTTTACATCATTTATATACGGCGTGCGACGAGGCCTGTTCCTGTTACTCGGCCGAGGGCACGGGCGACTGCTGCACCCCCCACGATGATTCGGGGGGATGTGGGGAAAAGGAATGCAGCCAATGTGTATGCCAACAGGACCCCTTCTGCTGCACCATCGGGTGGTTCGAAAGCTGCGCGATTCGGGCGAAATTGACCTGCGCCGCCGAATGCCCCTGCCAGGGCACGCCGTGAGGCGGGCGCACCCTGTCGTCGATTTCCACGCCGGGGTTGTCTGCCGGCGGCCCCCCAAAAAAACCTTGACTCCCAATTAGCGGAGGTTAACTGTTCACTTGGAGCACACAGCGTGCTCCTTGGGGGCTGAAATTTCAAATCTGAGGGGTTGTCATGAGTATCTCGTTTCTCGTTTCTCATGGGGCGCTCTGGGTGACCTGTTCGAGTATTCCGGCGCCGTCCCAGATGACGTCGGCGGACAGTTGTATGCAGTACAAAAATGAAGGGAGTTCGACACAGGAAAGTACCATCATTTTGCATGCGTATCGACGGATGTATTCGGGGACGACACGGCTTATCGTCAAACGCCTGGACGACAACGTGACGATATTCGACGAAACCTTGCTGTTTGCCGGGGATGCACAGCCTCTTTGTGCGGCTCGCTGTTAACCCGGATTTCTCCCAAGTCCCGGGCTACGACCGCTGATTCGCGAGCATCTTCGGGCATAGTAGGCGTTTTTTGTCCTCGACATGGCTGGCACGCCTCCGGCCAAAAACATCTACAAACGCCGGAATCTGCTGGCGACTTCGCGCTCTCACTCGAGAACTTGTGAGAAATCCGGGTTAGCGATGAGCCAGTCACTTAACCCGAATGCTTACAGGTTCTCGATCGAAATGAGTGCGAAATGGGTGCCGCCAAATAGGTGCCAGGCACTTCGCAGGTACCGGTCGGACATCACCACCATAGCCATCGAACGCCATATTGGATTTTTACGCTCCATCACCTGCCGTATGGCTGACAACTTGACTTGTGGAGTAAAAACAGGGTTTATGACATGGTGTTCGGACAAACCGAACTCCGGATTGCATCGGATGAATCCTAAGGGTCGTCCGCGCGGTTTGACAACGTCATAACCTGCCACGTTCATCATGGCTTCTTTTGTGCTCTTACTGCATGTCATCGCGAGACCAGCAACAATGGACAATGTTTACGAAGACGACCTGTTTGTACCACTGGAAAACCGTCCCGAGGCGCTCACCACGACTGTTCGTGATCTGATCGGGCGGGTGGAAAAAGGGCGGGTGCGACTTCCGGATTTTCAGCGGCCTCTGCGCTGGTCCGGGGAGGATGTTCGGAAACTGCTGGACAGCGTCGTGCGCGGTTATCCCATCGGCTCGTTGTTGTTCTGGAAACGACCGGCACCCAAGGCCCGAGTGACTGTTGGGAACGCCTATATCAATGCGCCCGAATTACCGGATGCCTGGTGGGTGGTCGACGGACAGCAGCGAACAACCGCGTTGGCCGCTTGTTTGCTGGATTTGGATCAGGGCGTTGAGTCCAAATGGAGCATGTTTTTTGATGTAGTGGCCAAACGGTTTGTAAAAGGACCATGCCCACCTGAAAAGCAGGGCTGGTGGGTGCCGGTTTCTGCCTTGGGTGACCTGCGGCGGTTGGGCCGATGGAACCGGGAATCTTTTGCCGGTACCGAAGAACAATGGCAAACCATCGAAGATGTTCAACAACGATTGCTCGATTATTCCATGCCCGCCTATATCGTGGAAACCCCGGAAGAGCAGGCGCTTCGCGGTATTTTTGCGCGGATGAACAGCACCGGCGTTCGTATGCGGGCGGACGAAGTATTTCATGCGCTGTTGGGTCATGGCCACACATCCGCATCAGTGCCTGATTTGACTCGCCTCCAGAAATGGTGTGACCAGAATGATTTCGGCGAACCCACGCGTACCGATGTGCTGAAGGCAGTTCTGGCGATGAGTGGTCTCGATTTTACCAGACGATTGGACGCGATTCCTCAGAAAGATCTCACAAAATTAGTGTCACATGAAGATGCCGAAGCAGCCTTAGTGCGCACGACCGACTTTTTGAGTGTGGATTGCGGCATTCCACATATTCGACTTGTTCCCTACCCGATTGTGTTTGTTATTTTAGCCAGATGGTTTCATATTTTTCCAAGTCACGACGCGGAGATCGTTAGGGGTCTGGCTCAATGGGTCTGGCGCGGTGCAGTGACCGGAAGCCATATTCGTTCGGAAGTTTCGCGGATGAACGAGCAGTTACGCATGATCCAGCCCAACGAAACGGCCGCCCATACACTCCTGCGTTTACATCAACGCGCAACGTCTCAGCACATTGTGCGGTGGGAACTTGGCGCTTTCAATTCCCGCAATGCCCGATCGCGCCTGGAAATATTGGCATTATGGGCTCGTAGTCCCCAATATACCGATGGACCCGTCAGCCTCAATGCCCTGCTCGGCGCCGACCGGATCGCGCGAGAAATTTGGCAGTTGAATCAATGTAGCGGACTGGAGGACGACATTCGTGATCTGGCAAAAACGGCAGCCAATCGGGTGCTGCTGGATTCACCAAGCACTGGCCTCGCCACCACGATCAGAGATTGGGATCCCGTTAAACACCACGCGGCGCTGAAGTCTCACCTGTTGGACGGCGATATTTTCCAAACACTACGAGACAGAAACATTTCGGAATTTCTGCGGTTGCGCAGTAAAGCCATCAGTGGATATATGGTCGAGTTTCTGTCACAAAAAGCAGGACTGCAACGCCCCGATCTTCTGCCGACCGAAAGTTATTACGACAGGATGGATGACTTGGTGTGAGTTTTTTATGACAGTAAACGATGTACTCCATGTTTCTATGTTTGGCACACCCGTGGGCCAGCTACGGCGGCGCCATCCCGACGGCCCGTTTGTATTTGTTGATGACCCGTTGTGGATTCGTCATGGAATGACGCCCCTGTTTTCCCTTCAGTATCAAACAACGCATAAACTGAAAAAATCGTCGTTGTCGAATCTGCCACGGTGGTTTGAACACCTGCTACCACCACAGCACGGTTTTTTGCGGCGATTATTGCAGGTCAAAACCGGTGTCAACAACGTTGCTGGCCATTGGCTGCTGTCGCTTGTGGGCTCTGACCTACCTGGGGCGGTGGTTGTATCCGGAACGGTGGAGCCGAGTCATGAAATACCTATCCCGTCGCCAGACCCAACATTCCGGTTTTCATTGGCCGGAATGCAATTAAAATTTTCGGTGGATGCCGTCGGAGAACGGTTTGCGATTCCCGGCCGGGGAGCTTTCGGTCGCTGGATTGTGAAAATCCCTGGGGATTCTTTTCTCGATTTGCCCGAGGTCGAGTTGACAACAATGGAATGGGCACGCCGCTCCGGGCTACGTGTGCCGGAATGTCGTGTGGTTCCAGTTGACCACATCGACGGACTTGGGACAACGATTGTGCAACAATCACCCACGGTTTACGCGGTGCGCCGTTTTGATCGGACCGATTCCGGTGGACGAATTCATCAGGAGGATTTTGCCCAGGTATTGGATATTGATGCCGACGAGGAGTCGATCTATGGTCGTATCGGAACCAATTATTTGTCTTACGATTCGGCCCTTATGATGGTGCACGATGTTGTTGGAGATGCCGCCGCGGTGGAGTTGGCGCGACGGATTGCGTTTGTTATCGTGTCCGGAAATGGTGATGCTCACTTAAAAAACTGGGGATTTTATTGGCCCGACCCCAACACCCATATCCCTCACCTATCCCCGTGTTACGATCAGGTGGCGACCATTGTGTGGGAACGTTTTGGATGGGACCAACCCGATGGGCCCGAATTGGCGCTGCGATTGAGTAAGTCGAAACGGTTTGTGGACATAGACACAGCACGCATCAGACATTTGTTGAGGCGGGTGAATGTCCCCGGGCTCGAAGACGCATTTTACGAAACCCTCTTCGCCGCAAAAAATACGTGGCCCATGCTCGAACCGCGCCCACCTAAACCCATGGTTGCTGCCATAGAACAACATTTTGCCAACGTTCCTTTGTTACGACATGTAGGATCACCACCGGATTGATCCCGGCCCGGTCACTTGACAGTTTATTCCCTCGTCGCCCAGACCGCCCGGTATCTTAGCGATGCATTACCGGTCGTTCGTCCTCCTGTATAGGGGACGGGAAATACCGGTGGGTGACCTATCCCGCAAACAATTGCGATTGGTACAAGCCTGAATCGAGTTGCGTCGTGATGAACTAATGGCCGATTGGGAGTTGGCCGCAGCGGGCGAAACTTCTTATAAAACAACCCCCCTATGAGATGCCGTATGAATTGGGACATAAGAACAGTAAAACCGTTGGCCGACTATCGCATTTATGTGGAGATCGCGGACGGTCGACGCGGTATTTTCGATATGAAACCCTATCTTGATCGCGGCGTGTTCCAGGAACTTCGTGATATTCATTACTTCAATCAGGTCGGCGTCGTGTTCGGTGCCATTATGTTGTCAAATCAGCAAGACATTGCCCCTGAAACCCTATTGGATGAAATGATCCCGGTAGCATCACCGCCGAACGAAGTGTTTCAACGAGACGTTTATCCAGATCGCGTCAGCGAAAATAGATAAGTGCGCCATGTGTGGCTAATTTAGGCCGCCTTGGCCATTCCCTTGTTTGTGGCATCTACTCGATATTGCCTCAGTCCGATCGCGGCCTATTCATCGCTAAGTTAGCTTGCTCTCGGTCATTTCCTTATTTCCACAACCCCTCCGTATTCCGGCCACTGGGAAAAATCGTCGGACATTCCCTCTTCGGCCAGCGCCCATTCGGTCACCGGATCCAGCTTGGCGCACTCTTGGGCTCGCCGGTTGCGTTCAGTCCGTTTTTTTGTCCCACACACTTTTCGGTTGACAGTCGCATAGGCCCGTTATACCACCAGGATATCCTTCCCTAGGCGGGTTGAGATGCACAAATACACCAATTATTATCACGGAGGAGAATCGTGGCCGGCAACCAAACCAACCAACCGATTGCACCGAATGAAGCCGATGAAGTCAACCTCAACAGTCCGCAGAATGTGGGTTTGGCTCAGGCCGCTTACGAGTCTATCCGGGAGCGGAGTGAACAACTTCCCGCTTCGAGTTTAGCAAAGATCAACGTGAACCTGGATGATGCGGCGTTGCGGGCGATTCGTGTTGGCAATGTAGCCAACAAAGCGCCTTTTTTTGCACGTTTTGTTCACCTGGGGACCGAAGAATTTGATATTGCCCATGTCAAGAACCTGCCCACTTACGGGTGGGCGCTCTATCATACCCGCGTTCTGTTTTTGTCGGTCGAAGTTACCCTATCCGGCACTAAATTACCTGCCACGTTGACGCGCGACGGTCAGGATACCCGCAAACGGATGCTGAGGTGCGCTGATTATTACTTAAAAGACGATCCAACCTTTGGGCCCGAGTTGGACGCCATCCGGGCCGGCCAAGGATACTCGGATCTTGCGCGTGACCTGGCCCAGCTCGCCACTATCTATCAACAAAACGAAACGTTGTTGGCTTTCGATACCAAATATTATCGCGCCACCGATGCGGCCGATGCATTGCGGTTGAGCGGCGAAATCCTGTTGACCCTGGCTGATGGGCTGACCCCCGAACAACGTGTGCACATGGACCGTGTGACCCGCGTTTATACCTTGCTGCGCCAAAGTTATTTGGAAGTGCGCGCAGCCGCCATGTTTTTGTTTCGGCATGAACCATTGCTTCTCCAAGAGTTTCCTTCATTGTGGGCCTCCACCGATTAACGTCGGTCCGGTTCAGCATCCTGACAAGTCGTCTCCCATTCCCCTTTGTTTTTTGCTCATTCGGGTTAATTTAGCGGTTCCGGATCAACATTTGACCGCTTTAACGGATTAAAAACGGACCTTCCTGAAGGGTCAAAGGTTGGTTATGGACCTCAGGTGGGTTGTCTATCTACCTTCAACCCCAATTTTTGACCGATGACGGGCGACACATCCACCTCCGACCGCCTCCAAGTACCGGATTGTAACCAAAAATCAAGCTCCGACCGCCCCAATGGACCCTTTGCTGTCAAAAATCAAGCTCCGACCCCTCCGATGGGTCCGCCAACGGATCCTTCGGGGGGTCCAAGGTTGATTTGGGTCCGCCAACGGATCCTTCGGGGGGTCCAAGATTGATTCCAGTACTTTTTTCTTGCCACACGACGATTGGTGTATGATGGACTTGATATTGGTTTTGGGTATTTGTGCTGTTGACATCACTTACGGTGTTCACGAGTCACACGCGCCAAGACGAAGGAAACACCTATGCTTCTCCACAATTGTTCTCAAATTTTCAGCAATTGGTTCCCAATGAGTTTAACTGCTTCGCTTCTCATTGTTTTGAGCAGCGGCCCAACCTATGCACAAAATTTGTGTGGAAGTCCGCACGGCGATCTCACAGGGAATGGAGCTGTTGATGTTGCGGATATTCAATGTGAAATTCTTGGAAATTTGTGGTCTTTGGATACAGACGCTGCACCGCAGCCTTCTTGTCTCGTTGTAACGGTGCCCGGTTTCGATATCGATTGCACCGGCGATATCAACGTCACCGATACCGTGCTTCTTATTCAAATCGGTCTGAAAGCACCTCTGGACACCGCCATTGACTCGGATAACGACATGTGCCCCAACGTTTGCGAGCAGCCGCCGTGTAAACCATCCGCCTGCGACGACGGCGATCCGTGCACCATTGAGGGCTGCGATGCCCTCGGCATGTGCACGTGGACCCCTGAG
>JABWCM010000430.1 GCA_013360285.1 Myxococcales bacterium | reverse complement strand
GCAGCATACGGGATTGACACTTGTTCCGTGGGTACAGGCTCTTCGTTTAGTTGTGGTTCAAAAACCAACGATGTGCCATGGTGTTCTTGTAAACCGCAAGGTGCGCTTCATTGCGAGCCGGTCTGCGGATTCGCCGGCACGAAATCGGAGGGATGGTATGACTCGTGCACCGGCGTGTTAATCAAACAGATGTCGTGTAAAGAGTGTGGGACCAGTTGTGACTTGGTCGGCACGAAATCGGAGGGATGGTATAGCACGTGTGGTGATGGACTGATTGCATGGGACAACTGCGGAAATAAATTCGGTACATGGACATGTAACATCACGCCGTGGAATCTGTGCCACTAGTTGGCTGGTGTTTTTAGATGAAATTTTTGTCCCGGCCGCCTTTGGCTGTCTCGCCCGCAAAAAATCCCTGCGCCACTACGCGGATATGACTGGGGATTTTTCCGGACGATCCGGCTAAAATTCGGCTGGCCACAAATTCCCCTAAAAAACACCAGCCAACTAGACCGCTTCTCTTAGAGGGTGTTTGGGAAAAAATTGCCGGTGAGCGAAACAGTGGCCGTAACGAGTCGGTCGGGCCGACCGAGGTACGGCCGACGTAGTAGGCCAATGTTTCGAGTAACGTAATTTTTTACCCGAACACCCTCTTACACGCCGCTACGAGTGCTGAGGCCCTCCCAAGTTTGTTGGAAGTGCACGCTATTTCTATGATCGATTCAACTGGAAGGTTAACCTGAAGGTTGGAAATGTTGGCCGGAGACAACCTCCGCCGGGAGTTGGGGTTGTAGGTAGTGTTTGGCCAAATAACAATGATTTATCAAGTGGTTATCATATGATGTGTTGACATATCGTGGGGCGTCGGCTAGGGTGCACCGGCTGTTGGGACATTGGGCTCCGACATCCGTTGCGCGCCACCCGCGCGAATCACTTACACCGCACACTGCAAACGATGAACAGTCGTCCAAACGACCCCAGGGAGGAACTTTTGATGAATATGTCATCCGCAACAAGCGCAATCGCTGCTTACAAAAAGAAACTCGGTCAGTCGTTTCACTGCAAGTTCTTATACCGCACCGTTACGGTTTCCGAATGCCTCGACGATTATGTGAACGCCAACGCTCTCAATATTAAGAATTCTCCCTGCTTCAAATGCGCCCATGGATTAAAGGTACGCGGAGAGTTTTCCGGAATATAATCCAATGGTTCTCTCGTTCCTGCCCGAACGTTGGTTATTGCAGTTTCCTGCCGGGATGGCGAAACAGGTAGACGCAGGAGACTTAAAATCTCCCGGCCGATTGGCTGTACGGGTTCGAGTCCCGTTCCCGGCACCCCTCTGTCTGCTTCTTACAAATCGTTGGTGACTTTGAGGGTGTTCCATAAAGCTGAAATGTCCCCAAAAGGGCGCTTTTTGCCGCCTTGGCAACGTCACTCCTTGCGGAATATTCCCGATATTCCTCAGTCCGGTCCCGGCCAATTCAGCGCTAAATTAGCTCGACCAGGGTCACTTCCGGCTTGAAGCTGACCCTCT
>JABWCM010000268.1 GCA_013360285.1 Myxococcales bacterium | reverse complement strand
ATTGGCCGGGACCGGACTGAGGAATATCGGGAATATTCCGCAAGGACGGGACTGGCCAAGGCAGCCTAAATTAGCCGAACAGGGTTCACTTATCTATTTTCGCTGACCCTCTCAATCAATACGCGCTTTTCCACCAAATTCTGAAGACCCACCAGCAGCCTCCGATGTTCCAACGGCATTGTTTCTTGTATTGTTGACAACAGCTCATAAGCATATGCCGTCCCGTGTTTTTTTAGTTCCCGGTGAATCATTTGAATCGCGTCGGAAGACAACCAGGCTTCGACATGGGGAGGCGGCTCACCGGCCCACCCCCATTTTGATGGTGGCAGCAACGTAAGCGGAACCATTCGCCAATCGATGGGCGTCTGCGTTTCGTCGACCATCCGCCGCCGCGCCCAAAACGGCGCGTCCGGCCATCTTGTCTCCATGCCGTAATAGGCGGCGCGTTGATCAAGATAATTCCCAAATCGACTAAGATAATCGGGTTTCTCCTGCGGGTTATCCAACCCCTTGTTTAGCTCGATAGCCCCCCTCAGTGCCCGAGCGACGCCGTTGCCCCCCAACGGATCCGTACCCATTGCGGCATCACCTATCGTACACCAATCCGGACCTGCAGTGGGAAAAGCCAACCCGCTGTCGGAACGATAAACCCGCGGTGGTTCCACCATCGGAATATTGGACACCCGGTCTTTCGTCTGCTCCGTTTTGCGTAATGCCGTTTCAAACCGCGCCGTTTTGTTTTTTCCGAACGTGACGAGCAGGTCCGAATCCGTAACCATCACCACGATCAACGACCCATCGGGCTGGGGGGCGCTGTACCAAAACCCTTCTTCGACGGCCTCCAACAGCAGCTCGGCGCCAACAACCGGAACCGGATCAGCCGTCCTAAAGAGCCCCACAATCGCCACCTGCCGGTCAAAAGACAGCCACCGTGCAACCCCCAAGGACGTCACCACGTGTGCCCCACGCCCGGTCGCGTCCACCAAAAACCGCCCCAGGACGGGTTCCCCCTGCTCGGGAGAAACCAGATAACCGGCGGATTGTTTGGAAACCACACACCTGCCGACGCCGGTTCGAACCGACGCCCCCATGGAAACGGCCCATGCAGCCAGGGTTTTGTCGAACAGTACCCGGTCCACGTGCCAACCCGAACCGAGAGGATGAACGATAGAGGAACGTTCCTGCGGCTCAAGAGAACCAAAAACGCTGCGGATCAGAGTAAATGAGGTTTGTGTATTCAGGAAGGGAACAAACTGAGCAGCAGCACCCAACTCGATGAGAAGAGGGGCGATTTCGGCCCCCAAGGTTTCCCCCACGCGTGGAGTATCGTAATGACCCCGTTCAAAAACCACCACTTTCCGGCCACCGCCGGCTATGGCCCCACCCGTCGCTGAACCGGCGGGGCCACCTCCGACAATAACAACATCGGCCGGCTCGATCATGGGATTTTCGCGGCGCGTTCCTTTTCGATAAACACGTCACCTTGTTCCAACACAAAACCGAATTTGTACCACTCGCTGACCATGTCTTCATGCGTGCTTTCTTTGTTGCCGCCGGCAAATTTATTGGTTGGACGAGCCCAGTCCACCCGTTTGGTAGCGGTCGCGTTGGGCAACGCATGGGTGGGCCGTTGCGTTGGCCACCACGCATAATTCCCTTCGTTACGACAATCGTTAAAATCTGCCTGCCACGGCACCGCCATCTGTCGCGAGAAATGCCCCGGACCAATCGGAACCCCTTCTTCACCCAAATACCCGCTGGTCGCCGATAAATTGAGCCGAAAGGGTTCAACAAACAGGTTTGGATTACGCATTTGCCATCCAAACTCAATTCCTGGGAAAAATGCACCACCCACACAATTTTCCAACGCGGCTTTGTCCAATCCATGAGCACTGATTTCCGGGGGCGCCGGGGGGTCGTTGCCCAGGGGAATGAAGTTGCCCGCAGCCCATTGGGCCAACATCGAAAACTGAACGTGGGTCAGCGGAAGGTGCTGCACGGCTTCCGGCATACTCTGAATATAGGGATCGTCACCTAAGATTTTTGGCATCGACCGGGTACCGGGCGAAGCGGGCACTCCCAATGGGGGACGCATATAGGTAAATACCTTTTTGCGATAGGCATCGTATTTGGGATTGGGGTCCCCAAGAGTGGGGGAGATCAGGTTGTTGTGTTTTAGCGTAACAAGAGAGTCGATCCACCACAGGTTGTACGCCGCAACAAGAATCGGCTGAATATCTTTCGCAAAATCCGGAATAACATTGGGAAATTCGATTTCCGTTTCCGGCGTATAATCATCCTGCAAAAGCCGAAGCTTTTCCAGAGGACCACCGGCGTCGTACAAGGCATTTTCCGCAGGAATCGGAATGGAACGAACCGCAACGTCAAACAACAGATCATACCCGGTTATCGACCCGGGAATACCCGGTGCGAAATCCGGCGGTCCACACAATACCCACGCCCCACCTTTGGAATCCATAGGAATGGTTTTGAGTGTTCCGTTATCATTAATGGTAACAGTCGCCGTGACCGGCCCATCCGAAGCGTCGTCAAACCAGCCGTCGTTGTTGGCCCAATGGGGCATGGGAGGGGGCGTAGGTGTGTTATACCCCGTTTTTCCTTTGCCGCCGATCACCAACAGGCGCCCTTGACTGTCTGTGCGCAACTCACCGAGGTAGTCGATGATCGGCTGGCCGGCGTAATTGAGTGGGGTGTTTTCACTCGCTGGGTTTCCGCTGCCCCCGGGTTGAAATTTGACCGGCCCCTGGGATCCCCCGGAAATCGACCGGCCCCCGAAGTCGATTTCGAGCGAACGGCGGTTGGTTACAGCAGCGTTTCGTAAGGGGGCGGCCGGACGGTTTTCCCCTTGCCCACCTTCGAACCCATAAAAGGAAGCTTTTTTGTTGGCCAAATGACATTGCCAACTGATCGAAACCACTCCCGGCGTATTCAGGTTCACTTCGCGAATCGGTGTCAGTCGGCCACCGACCCATCCGTACTCAAAAATCCGAAACCGGGCAGCTTGTGGTTTGATTTTGCCGTCTGCGGTTTTGTAGTTGGGCACCGAAGTTCCCGGCGCTTCTCCCAACGGGGCATAACCCGGCGCTTCGGGTCCAATAAAAAACTGCGACGAATCGGCGTTTCCGACGCGAGCTACACCGATTGCTGGGTGGATCCGATAAATCGGGTCCGTTGCGCCGGCGGCAACTGCGGTTCCGGATGACGCCAACGTCGCAGTGACGGCAGCAGCAGCTCCGGCGACAAACGACCGCCGGGTAAACGGCGTACGTGTATCAAAAGGCAATTCTTCAGGCATTGAATGGGGATTGTTATTATTGTTGTTTTCGGTCGTGTTCATGCACCATCTCCTGTTGAAAACCGAGTTTTTGCCACAACATAAACGGAGGTCAAGCGTTTGTTTTGATGATTGTAACCAGCCGCCTTGGGCCTTGTCCAAACCGGTAAAGGCACATCACAACTCCCCCCGAAAAATACCGAAATCATGGCGTTTCACACTGCACGTTTACCGACATTGGAGGCCACGGATTTTGTTGCGTCGAAGTTGACCACACAACTCAAGTGCATTGTTAATAAATTTCAAAACGGCAGAAGCGACGAATGTGGTGATTGTAATCAAAAACACCAATCTAAACCGGCGAGCGTGGAAGCAGAAAACACCAACAACGAGCGTTCCAGGGGACCAAGTGCCGCTTTTTTGGTCGAACATCCTGTTTGTCGCACTGACTTTGGAATTCGATTCGGAAATGGTAAAGTGATTCCAGGGCCGTGATTGCTGAGCGGGTCATTCCGTCCGTTGACGGCAATCAGGTAAAACGCCAGTGCAAACACTTCTTGGGTTCGATGCGGCAACCTGTGACGTTAAGAGACGCGTAATGGCAAGACTGGAAGGGTTTAGAATCAAAAACTTCAAGGCGCTCAAGGATATCACGTTGGGTCGCCTTTGGAATCAGCAGAACAGCAAGCCGCTGACTCCCTTGACCGCGGTGATCGGCAAAAACGGAGTCGGTAAAAGCACGCTGTTCGATGCATTCGGTTTTCTCGCGGACTGCTTAAAATTTGGCGTTGAAGACGCATGCGATGCACGAGGTCGGGGGGGATTCGGCAAACTTTTGTCCCAAGGGCAAACCGGCCCAATCGAGTTCGAGGTCTATTATAGAGAAGAAGGCAACGCACGCCCCATCACATATGAACTTTCGATTAACCTTGACGAATACGGGCGTCCATTTGTGTCCACGGAGCGTTTCAGGCAACGCCGGAGTGGTCAAACAAGAGGTCGACCGTTTTCTTTTCTGTTCCTCGTTAAGGGAAAAGGTGTGGTTTGGAAAGGGGACACACAAGGTCGCCAGTTCGATGAGAGCAAGGGTCAGAATGATCTTTTTAGCCTTATGGCGAAGCTGCGACAAGGCGTAGCGGATGAAGAGTCCAGAGACACGGAACTTGTTGAGCTGGAGGACTACCGGAAGCTGGGCATCGCCACGTTGGGCTCATTAAAACAACACCCACGAATTTCCGCGTTTCGACGATTCATCGAAGGCTGGTATCTGAGTTACTTTACGCCCGATGCGGCGCGAAGCCTCCCATTGGCCGGGCCACAAAAACACATCAATATTCATGGAGACAATCTGGGAAATGTGGTTCAGTTTATGGAACGGGAACACCCCAGACGATTTCAGAGCATCTTGAAGCGGATAGCAGAAAAGATCCCCGGCATTGACAAAATCGACACCGAAAAAACCGCCGATGGCCGACTGCTGCTCCGTTTTAACGACAAAGGTTTCCAAGACCCATTTTATGTCCAACAAATGTCCGACGGCACACTGAAAGTGTTTGCTTATCTCCTGCTGTTGGAGGATCCAAACCCGCCGCCGTTTTTATGTATTGAAGAACCGGAAAACGGTTTATATCACAAGTTGCTTGAGTCCTTGGCCAGGGAATTCCGCGAACATGCCACGGGCCGGGCAGGCGGTACGCAAATCTTTATCACCACGCATCAGCCGTATTTTGTGGACGCCCTGGAACCAGACGAAGTATGGATTCTCGAAAAACGTTCGGACGGTTACTCCACCATACGCCAAGCAAGTGACGATGAGATCGTCAGAAACATGGTAGCCGAGGGCCTACCGTTGGGCGGGCTTTGGTACAGCGATTATCTGGACGCTAGGTGAACGAATGCATTTCGAGATCCTTGTTGAAGATCAGTCGGGTAAGGTCATGTTGGAGATCCTGGTGCGAAAAATCATCGGCGACCGTCATACCCTCAAAGTCATCGCATACAAAGGCATCGGACGCGTTCCGACAAAACGGCCCGATTCCGGTTCCGTCAAACATCGAATGTTGTTGGACAACCTGCCGCGACTTCTCAATGGCTATGGGAAATCGTGGGAGAATTATCCTGCCGCCGTCTTCGTGGTGTGCGACTTGGACGACCAGTGCCTGAAGACCTTCCGTCAAGAATTGCAAACAATATTAACCAACTGCATGTTCAAGCCAACGACACGATTTTGTATCGCCGTAGAAGAGGGTGAGGCTTGGTTTCTGGGCGATATTGCAGCGATCAAATCGGCCTATCCGCGCGCAAAAAATTCGGTACTGAGCAATTACAAGAACGACTCGATCTGCGGCACATGGGAGCACCTGGCGGATGCGATACATCAAGGTGGTTCCGCCGACCTGTGCACCAAGGGATGGCACGCGGTCGGCGCAGAAAAATCCGAGTGGGCTAAGCGGATCAGTCCGCACATGAATGTTGCGGAAAATTGTTCTCCCAGCTTTGTTTATTTCCGCAACAAGCTGGCGGAACTCGCTCAAAAAGCGGGTTAATGCCACCGTCACGTTTCCACCACAGTCACCTTGGAAATCGATTCGGGAGTGGTAAAGTACAACCCGATTGTACGTTCTGGGGTGGTTTGTTGTAAGGTCGATGCCGCATGTTGACGCACAATTCGGGAAACAAGGGCGCAGTTGCTCCAAAACAAGCATCAGGACCACGAAATGTGGCCGCGGCGCCGGTTTCCGGCGGAATGGCTGGTCCTTTGGGGCAATCGTTGGCGATGCTGGATCCGTTGCTGATGTTGCGGACCGCTCCGCACAACACCCTTCGTGTACAACGAAAATGTGCCAGTTGTGAAAATTACGAACAATCTCGGGCTTTGGCGGGAGCCGGTGCGCCGCCCAAAAAGCCGCCCTGTAAACAATGTGATGAAGAATCGGTGCAGCGGAAGGCGTCCGAGGTATCGTCGGGTAAACCGGCGGACCACAGCGGCACCGAATCGGCGATTCCGGAATCGGTACCCCACACCTTGTCCGGCGGCGGTGCGCCCCTGGAATCACCCACGCGGGTATTGTTTGAGAATTTGTTCCAACGGGACTTTTCATCGGTCCGCATTCACACCGGGGGAGCAGCGGCCCAATCCACCTTGGACCTGCGGGCGAATGCCTATACCGTTGGATCCCACATTGCGTTTGCCCCCGGGCGATTTGAGCCCCACGGTACCGAAGGCCGTAAGTTATTGGCCCACGAGTTGACCCACGTGGTCCAGCAGAGCCGGGGTACGGCGGGCCCCAAAGCCGGGGTCAGCACCCCGTCGGACCCATCCGAACACGAAGCCGACCAGGTGGCCGAACGGGTTGCCCTTGGAAAAGATGCCGGCGCGGTGTTGTCGATGCCGGCGACGGTTCAACGGGACACCCCACCCGGGCAGGACCAACCCCCGGCTACTACACCACCGGCAGGGGACGGAACGGCTCCCCCTGCAGACGCCAAAAAGTCCCCCCAACCCACGGGGGAAACGATTGTTTTTCAGGGTATTACGCTGTCCGAAAGCCGAGAACAATTACGATTTGAAATGGAGCGGCTCATCACCAAACGGGGCATGGGGGCACATCGGGCGTTTGCTGCGGAAATTCAGTTGTCATTGCTGGACGTAGGACCCTTGCGATGCGACCGGCGAAGCGGTGAATGTTTTGGTGGGCAAAACAGCCCGGAAGACCACGCCCGGAAAGAAAAACTGCGCGATAAAATCCTTCCCAACTTAAATGCGGTCAACGGCGAGTTGGATAAGGAAGAACAAAAAGTTCTTGCTGAGTTTGAAACTCGAGCCAACGGTTATCTTACCGCCATGCTCGCCGCCAGCGAAGCAAAAGTGCTCGACGAACAAAAACGGTACGGGCTGAAAACCACCACGACCGAAACCCGGGTCAATTACGGAGACGACAAACCGCGGTATCATACGTTTCGTGATACCACCTATTCCATGGACAAAAACGGCGCCACCGAAGGGCTGGCGGCGGCCGCAAAGGGGTTGGCGGACAAACTTCGGGAAATCGCCGACATCAATCAGAAACGGTTTGGGTTGATCGATTGGGGCGAACGAATGCGCCCCATGACCGGCGAAGAAATCACGCAGCAAAAAAAGGATATGGCCGAGTTTGAACGGCTCGGCGAAGAATTAAAAAAGCGGGAACGGGCGTACAAACTGCTGCGGTTTGAAGAAGAAGGGCGGTTCCCGATTCTGGGGTCGTATGCCGGATTGTCGTTGTACGACGCCATTGCCGCGTTGGACAAGGTGGCAGCGGGCCCCAACTCGCCACAAATGGCGGAAACGTTGAACAAAGATGTGACGGAGAAACTCGATAACATCCGCAAAGTCCGCGCGGGAATGGAAAGTAAGGAGGTATCGATTTGGAAACTGCCGGTCATTGTGGCGGGCACCAAGGCAAAAATGGGGCTGGGGGCGGAGTCGTTGTGGAGCAAAGTCATCGATGACAAAGCAAAAAATGTAGCCACAAGCGAAGTGTTGCAAAAACTCGCATTGGCGGTCGTCGCTATCGGCCTGGGATTGTTGGCCGCGATTCCGACCGGCGGAGGCAGCCTGGCCGTGGGGGTAAGCGTTGCCGCAGGGGTGGGGTCGGCCGCTCTGGGTGTGGGGATGGCGGTTTCCGATCTGCGGGAATTCCAATTACAATCCGCCGCCGCGGGTACCGATTTCGACAAAGCACAGGCCGTATCGTCGGAAGATCCTTCGTTATTTTGGCTGGCATTGAGCATTCTGGGGGCAGGATTGGACGTCGGGGGAGCCGTGGCTGCGTTCCGTACTTTGGCTTCTGCGGCTCGGGCGGCCAAGTCGGCGCAGCGGGCCGCCAAATCCACCAAAGCTGCGGCCGAGTTGGAGCAAGCGGAAAAAGCGGTGAGCAAACTTTCCGAACAGGCCGACGGAATACGCCCCGGGCTGGGAAAGCGGGTGACTGCGGAAATGCAGGAAGCGGCAACTGAAGAAGCAGCAAGGGCCGAAGGGGTGTTTCGCCGGTGGACCGAAGAAGGGGTTAACGCGGAAACCAAAACCTTTCTGGAAACCAATCCCGGCGTCAAAGCGGTTTATCACGACATGGATCCGCAAATGCGGGCGTTGTTCACCCATTGCGCCAGCAACTGCGTTATTCCCAACATCAGCCGGTCGGATGTGGCACGGGTTCGAAACGTACTGGACCGATACAATCCGGAAGATCTGGCGGGTCTCAAGGAGTTTTTCCATTTCCGGCGCTAACACTTGCATTTTTTGGGAGGAGCGCATTTGTGAAGCCATAAGGGGTTGCATCAAAATACGCAGGAGCAGGGAAAACACGATGATGGCAATGCCGTAGTTGGGAATAACCCGGTAAATCGCCTGAAAAAACGGCAGCATAAAAAATTCGCCTATCGGGCGGATAATCCACCGTGCACCAAATTCTACCGTTGATTCAAGCCCGTATTGTTTAACCACGTCATAGTCCAACGGTCCCACATAAACCGTAAAACGATCTGTTTTACCGCTTGTTGTGGTAGGTAGCCGCAACGCCATATCATATTGTTCAATAAAACCGCCACGTTCGGCTACATGGCGCTTTCCATCAAGATAAACTGCCGCGTCGCCATTCACAACGCGCGGGATAATTGCCGCCACAAAATATTTCGATTTAATAGCAGCATAATCAATCGTACCGGATCCACTGGTTTGAACGGGCGCTGCTACATCGGTAGCATCAAGCTCTTCGATGTTTTTATTTTGTACGATTAAGGCTTTCGAGGCATCGGATTCTTTATCGCTATATAACTCCTGATATTGTAACCCCGATTTCCATGAAAATTCATACCGGTGATTGGCAATAATATGATCCATACCGGGCAACGCTACGGAAACCCCAACTTCGTACCGATTCCCGTAGAACGTAAGCGTTTTTTGGATGGACGACGTAGCATTAAGCGCCAGTGTAGCCGTTACC
>JABWCM010000267.1 GCA_013360285.1 Myxococcales bacterium | reverse complement strand
ACGACTGAGGAATATCGGGAATATTCCGCAAGGAGTGACGTTGCCAAGGCGGCAAAAAGCGCCCTTTTGGGGACATTTCAGCTTTATGGAACACCCTCTCTGAGGTGGGTAATCGCCTGGCTCCTCCTGGTTCTGACCGCTATGCTGGTATCGGTCATTTCTGTTGGCATGGCGCAGACACCAAGCCCCACCGCGGCAGACAACCCGCCAGTTGTAGTCTCACCCCACGACACAATTGCGTCGCAACCAGGCGATTCCAACTCGCATAGCGACGTGAATCCTGAGCCAATCAGCGCCTCGCCACGGGATCAGGTGGCGCATCGGGAGCCGGAAGAGGCCATTTCACAACCTCGACGGGACCTTTTATCCATCGTGTCTACGCCATTTCCGGAGATGATCCGTCGCGCGGCGTTTGATACCGAAGACCGTCAACCACGACGTATGATTCCCGATGAACCGTGGATTTCTCCGCTGATCGGTTGGATCGCCAAGGATCGTACACTTTTTTCGTCCCTGTTCGTCGAAGGTCCAAATTTATTGCAACAGTTCGCTTCTGCAGCGCTGGACATTGGATTTGGGATCGTCGTGGCTCTGTTTTTCCTGACGTTATCGGTGATACTCCGGCGATATTCTATCGGAAAGGCTAACCCCAAGCGGTTGAAGGTCTCATTTCTTTTTTTGACGTTTTATTTGGTCCTTGCGGTCTTCGTGGTGCTGTCGCGTGTGTATTGGCCCGACCTGTTTCGGCCGTTGTATATCGCGAGTTTGCTGATCTTATCTTACGGCGTACTCCAGTGGGTGTTGGTCGGACTGTTTGATGTCTTTCTTGGAGGTTTACGACATGTAGCGGTACCTGTGATTGTTCGTAATGTCACCTCGGTTGTGCTGTACCTCGTGTTCGTATTCATCGTGTTGGGTCGCGTTGGTGTCGATCTCACGTCTATTTTGACAACTTCCGCGGTTCTCACGGCGATCATCGGTTTTGCGCTTCAAGAAACGTTGTCGAGTTTGATTGCTGGACTCGCGATTCAAGTTGAAAAACCCTTTGATGTTGGCGAATTTGTTCGCTTCGAGGAGCACGAAGGTCGAATTACCGAAATCAACTGGCGAACAACCAAAATTATTACCCGAAGCCTTGAGTTGGTCGTGATTCCCAATGCCGTGATCGCACGACAAAAAATCATTAACTTCAGCCGATCAAATCTGCTGGCGCGTCGTTTTGTCGAAGTCGGGTTGCCCTATGACGTACCGCCTAACCGCGCAAAAGCAGCGCTACTCAACGCGCTGCGTCATGTTCAGTTTGTGGTGGCCAGTCCCGAGCCGCAGCCACAACTGTGGAGATTTCAAGAGCATTTTATATTGTACCGCCTTTTTTTTTATATCGATAACTTTGGTGAACGTGAACTTATCGAGGACACGGTTCGCACGCGGATTTGGTATCAGTTACACCGGGAGGGAATCGGAATTCCGTTTCCGATTCGGGACGTATTTGTTCACCAGGTTTCTTCGGATTCTGCGGAGAAACGTGCGACAGAAGAACGAATGCGACGGCTTAAAGCGTTGTTTCACGTCGATTTTCTCGACGTGTTGACCGACGAAGAGCGCGAGCAGTTGGCGTCTTCCGCGACCATGCGGCGGTATGGGCACGGTGAACGAATTCTTCACCAAGGAGACACTACGGATTCGTCGTTTTATATTCTTGAATCCGGTACGGTGTCGATTCTCGTGACCGACGACAAAGGGGCTGAACGGGAAGTTGCACAGTTGGAGCCACAGGCCTTTTTCGGGGAAATGTCGGTGATGACCGGAGAAGCACGGACCGCAAGTGTGGTAGCCCAGACCGATGTGGAAGTGATTGTGATATCCAAGGAATCATTCCAGTTGATAATCGGCTCGAATCAGGAACTGATCTCTTCGTTAAGTAAGGAGCTTGCACGGCGACGAGTACGCTTAAGTAATAACGCACTTGTCGGAATTGGTGAACAATCCTCAGCAATTCTGAACGAACAACAATCGATTGTTCACAAGATCAAAATGTTTTTTCGACTATCGTAGACCTGTTTGTATAGTTACTCCGACTACGACGGTTTTAATAGGTGGGTGGTATCCATGGGGAATCTGATTGGGCGAATACGAACCGCATTTGCTCCGGCAACAGTTGCAAACGTTGGGCCTGGGTTTGATGTGTTGGGGCTTGCGGTTTCGTTTCCTGGCGACACGGTTTCGGTGGAGGCCGTAGACGAACCGGGGGTGCAATTGGTGAAAATCACTGGTGACGGCGGACTTCTGCCCACCGATCCTCAGTCGAACACCGCGGCGGTTGCTGCCACCAAGGTATTGGATTTGTTAGGTTTGCGCGACACAATTGGCGTTAGGTTGACCTTGAACAAAGGGCTGCCGCTCGGAAGCGGGATGGGAAGCAGTGGAGCCTCCGCAGTCGCTGCCGCTCTGGCTACCGCGAATCTTGTGGATACACCGCCACCGCGAATCGAATTGTTGAATGCGTGTCGGGAAGGCGAAGCCATTGCCTGTGGATCCCCTCATGCCGACAATGTAGCGCCGTCGTTGGTTGGAGGAATTGTGTTGCTGCGGCCGTCCGAAACCCTGGACGTTATCTCGTTGCCCGTGCCACGTGGATTGTACTGCGCGCTCGCTCACCCATCGGTGGTGATACGTACCGCGGATGCACGTGCTGCCTTACCGAAAGCCGTTCCACTTCCTGACGCGGTCTATTCAGGTGCCTGTTTGGCCTCGCTGGTCAGCGCCCTCTATGACCGGGACTTTGAAAGGCTTGCACGGTCCATTGATGACCGGCTTGCGACTCCGACACGGTCACGACTTATTCCGGGATACGATGCGGTACGTGCCTCAGCGTTGGCCGCAGGGGCAGTTGGATGCAGTATTTCCGGTTCCGGACCCACGATGTTTGCGTTTGCGGTGGGTGCAAAGTCGGCTAGACGTGTTGCAAAAGCGATGCGGCAAACGTTCTTAACTTATGTGCAAAGCTGTGAAATCTGGGCCTGCCCCGTGGACAACCACGGTGCTAAATTAGTGATACCCGCGGGATAACAGCAACAATAACACGTTGCTTAGTCCGTGCACTACAACCGGTGCAACAACTCCGCCTGTAAGATTACGTAACCAGCCGAACATCAGCGATGGAAAAAAGACCACCAGCCGATTGGGGTCGAGTTCAACGATATAATGACTGACGGCAAACAGAGCCGACGTAACAACGATTCCCGGACCTACCTGCGCCCCCAAAAAGCGGAATCGAGGGGCCAACAACTGGTCCAGTCGGGTCTGTAGATAACCCCGGAAGAATACTTCTTCGGGTACCGCAACCAACAACAGGTGGGTCAACACCAATGTGATAAGCCACCAGTAGGAGCGATCAATCGTCAGTGGTTCCGTGTTGTCCGGTGGAGCCGAATGTTCACCCATGCCGATCTCAGAAGGCGGCACCACTTGTTCTTTACGCCACAACTCGACCTTCAGCGACCGGTTCTGCTCCACGCCAACCCGCACTCCGCCTCGTATAGGGCTTCTTATGTCGACGACATGAGGCGCTATCCATCGAGGTGCCGTGCGGCTTTTTCCTAGGCTCCGCACAAACAGGTCGCCATTGTTGACTTCCGCCGCAACAACCCGACTAAATGCGGCGTCGCCTGTTATGCGCACAACCACGACTTCGCCTGGTGACGGTTGTTTCCAGACCAACGTGAAGTTGTCCTTTTCTTCCCACAGGGAAAACGGTGTATTTTCAAGGAGTTTGGCAGGTCGGCCTTCTATGCTCTGAGGCCAGCGGTGCAAAACCCGGTGGTCCATCTCCGGCGTATTTTGGCGATATTCCGTCTGAAAAATATGATAACCTAACGCGAAAAGCGGAAAGATAACGATACAAGTCCATGCAGCGGGCACCAAGCTGTGAATTGGTTTATGGGTGTGTAACCCAAAGTCGACTAGATTGTTGCCGTTGCGTTCCAGCCACCAGATCGGTGCATACAAAAAGAACGCAGCCGCTAATATCTGCGCGTTTTCATACAAGAAAGGATGAAGACTCGATAACAGGGTAACCAGGACCAACATGAAACAACTGAGCGTCCACAAAGCCAACGCTTCGAGCCACAGCGATCTTCGGGACGGTCTTTGACAAACGTTGGGTGGCGGCGGCGGGGGGGGTATTTCCATGGTCATCGCAGCTATTTGTATCAGCACCGGACACGATGTGGCAACGTGCCGCTCATAGTCTTGTTTCCGCGCTTTCGGAACGGACGGTCTCATTTCGGCGTGGCGTGCCTTATCTAGTCGGATTTATACAACATTTCGACTTTCATGGTCATTTGACGCCGCAACGGTGCCCATGTTAGTCTGCCCGGCCAGCGCCCGACAGAACGGGTTTCGGACGGAGCAAGTACAAATGGTCAAAACGTCGTCAAAAAAAGGGTTGTTGATCGCGTTTCCAAAGCCGGTGTTGCCGGTTTTATGCGCATTTACGTGGGCATCGTTGATGCTTTCTGTGCCGCAGTCGGGTTACGCGCAGCCAAAACCCGGGGATAACCGCCAGAGAATGTTGGTGTTTCCAATGGCCAAGGCGTCGTCGGTATCAAGGATAACCGCCGTAAAAATCGAAGAATTTTTTAAGGCAATCCTGGACGTGAACGACAAAATCCATGTGCTGCAGGAAAAAGATCTGATCATCAGTACACCAGAAGCCAAAGGTGCGCCGTTGACCAAGGCCAACCCGAAGTTGGAGCAGGCGGACGCGGCGGTTTGGCGCGGCAAAGAAATGCTGGAAAAACGTCAGCCAAAACAGGCGATTGAGGCGTTTGAACAAGCCATCGGCTTGTATCAGGAGGGTTTTGCCGATCTCGTCGATTATGACAAACTCGTGGACGCACAACTCCAACTGGCAGTGGCTTATTTTGAAGCCGGGTACGAAGACAACGGTGCGGAATCTTTGCAACAAGTGATCTCATTACGCCCGTCGTTCACCATCGATAAACGCCGTTATCCTAAACCATTTCTGCAGGCCGTAGACAAAGTGCGTCAAGGTCTTGAAGCGATGAAACCCGGCGCGTTGACCATTACATCTGTGCCGGCTGGAGCAAAGGTGTTTGTCGACGGTATATTACGTGGCGACTCCCCTGTGACGGTGACCGATTTGCTGAAAGGAACACACTACGTCCAGGTTCGCGCTGATGGCAAAAAAGTATTCGCGTCTCAGGTCCGGGCACCGATGGGAGAAGAAAAACAAACGGTAGATGCTCAGTTGGCTCCGGTGGAGGCAGAAACCGCGACCCAGATCGCCGGGGAGTTCATTTCGCCGGAAGCGTTACAACCTTACGCCGAGACAGGGGATTTCGGAGAAAATTTCAAACGGGCGGCAAAACATTTTTGTACCCGAGCGACAGTCCACAATTTGCTTTACGGATACATCGCGAAGTCTGATGGTGGCTATGCAATGCACCTGTTTTTGTACGATGCCGAAAAAAACACTGCGGCGGCGTTGCAACCTGTGTCGTTTGATGCCGAGTTGACCAATCTCCAGGTCAATATATTGGATGCAGAACAGAACCTGATTCGCAGTATGGCAGCATTTCCAATGAGCCGTGCCGTAACCGATCCTCCTCCTTCCGTATATCGGCAAGCTCAACAGGAGCGGTTGACTGGGCTCGTGGCCGATCCCGCTGTGGGCACGGCACAAGGAAATGCCGCAACGAATGAAGTTGTACCGGTTCCCCAGAAGACCAGCGTGCTGGACGATTACCCGACGCTTGAGGAGGAAGAGTCGGTACTTCAGGAAATGCCCGTGACCACCCAGGGATCCACTGCAACGGGATCGGAGACCGAATGGTATGAGGAATGGTGGTTCTGGACAGCCGTCGGTGTCGGACTGGCCGGCGCAGGTGTCGGAATTGCCTTTGCTGCCGGCGCATTTGAGACTTCGTCAACCGAGCCCGCTGGCTTTACGGGTACGATTACTCTGCCATAAACACGAACGGGATGACTTATCGTCAGGAGCAATCCATGGCTGTGCGAAATCGCAACGATTTTTTCTTTGAGTTTGTGAAAAAATATGGGGACGGACTTGGACGCGGGGATTTTGTTCCCCATGCCCGGAAGAAAACCGAGTCATATCGGGAATATGGCGCAGGGTTTTTCGGAGCCAAGTTGGCCAAAAGTCGCGGGCACCAGGGCGCGCAGCTATTTTTTCACAAACTCTTTGGCCCCTTGTTGTGTTCCCTCTTTTTGGTGATCACCTTGACCCTGTTAGGGTGCGAAACGGAAGACAGCGGCAGTCCCCCGAACCGCCTCAATGTGATTGTTTACAATTCCGCAGGTTACGCAACCGCGGACTGGCAGTGGTCCCGCGTGGAAATCAAGATTCCGGGCACCACACCTCAGGCGACTTGTCTTCCTTACCAAGCGGGAAGCCAGATCACGTTGCCGGAAATTCCTTTTAATGCACCGTTTCAACTCAGTGTAGAGATGTTCAGTGGAACGCAGGAATGTGATCCGGCGTTTTTGTCTGGTCGCGGCATTTCGTTATCGATGCAGCTTGCGGCAAACACCCCGGCACAATCGGTTTCTGTGATGATTGCGCCGGTGGGGACGTTTGTCCCCACGACCGGCTCGATTCCCGCCGGCCAAGCAACGAGCCCGTTGACTTCACGGCTGGGAGCATCGGCTACTGTTTTGCCGGATGGTCGCGTAGTGATCATCGGTGGAGCGAGACTCAAAGCTGGCCTCAACGACAATCCACAGTTGGCTGAACGGATATGGGACGACTCTGACAGCATTGAAGAAATTTATGACACCGTGGAAATTTACGATCCACGGTCCGGTTCGTTTGAATCACTTGCCACCGATGAAGCCAGTCCCCAAACCTTATATTACCGAAGGGCTTTCCACAGCGCGGTGTATTTACCAAAAACAAAACTCATCGCTGTAGTAGGTGGTTTACAGCAGTTGGTGGTTGGGGCTCCGATTGAAGCCAGTAAGTTTATTGAATTTTTTGATCCCGCTGCCCGCACATTCAGAAAACCCGATTCCATCGGACCTCTTAGTGTAGGTCGCGCCTTCAGCCAGGCAACATTGTTGCAATACAACGACCCCAACGCTCCCGACTACCTGTTTGTGTCCGGAGGAACCGGTGTGGCTGCCGGATCCTATGAAGTGGTCCAAATGAAGCTCGACGAGTTGGAAAAACACATTGCCGGGGCAGGCGCCTTGATTGCCGGCCGTTGGAATCATGTGTCCGTGCTTGCCCGCAACAAAGACAACCGCCCTTATGTTTACCTGCTGGGTGGGCAAAACGCCGAAGGAACCATTCAACTCATTGATATTTTTAATGTTGTTGACGGCAAAATGGAACAACCGCCGCCGGGAGCCCAGGCTCCGTCCGAACTGGCCGAAGGAGGACGTATTGGCCACGCCGCCTTGTTTGTTCCCGGAAACATCAACGATACACCCAACGCGGTGTACGTGTTTGGGGGATGGAAAGATCTCGAACGAAAACAACCGGTTGCTCGCATTGAAGTCATCAGTGCCGATAACGGCGCCCAGCTTGTCAACGCTGCCGATAACTTTAACTTAAACCGTCCGCGCGGCCATCACGCGGCAACATTGTTGACGTCCGGTCAGATCTTGGTCGCAGGTGGTTTGGAAGCGGACGCTCAACAGGGGTGGCGCATGGTAGGTGATGACGAACTGATCGGAAAAGTGCAGGTTAATTCCGGCGGTTCTGTAGCGACGCAGATCCGTCCCGTCACGATAAAAGGCCTCAACACACACCGATTCCACCACCAGGTCGTTCCCCTGCCAAACGATCAGGCACTGATCGTCAACGGAATTCAGAAGGTGGATACCACCATTGAAATGTTGCCCCCACTAAGCACAACAACTTTGCCGGCTGAACTCTACATCGTCGACCCGCGCCCGATCGTTATCACCAATTGATTTCCTGCTTTTTGATGAGCGCCGCCCATGACCGACCATCCCGAATCCAATGCCTCATCGAATTTACCCCCGTGTGGTTTGTACCAGACTACTTTGCCGTTGGCGGGTAAGGAAGAAGAAGTCCCGGCCGGCCGCCTGGTTTATTTTCACAACCATTCCAAACAGGGCCAACCGCTTTTGTTGTTGCCGGCGCTGTTGGTACAACTCCCGCAGAAGAGCTACTTAAATCCAGAACAAAACCTGATTTCCCGGAAAAATTACTAATGTAAATTAAGATTGTTTCACCGGCGTTTACGTCAATTTTTGCACTATTTTGCTCGCCCACACCATCGTTAGGGCCTGTTGGTAGAGGCAAATTAGAAGCATTACAACCAATGAGCAGCGTGGCATCGGATTTAATACGAATACAGGCGTTATCAATAGCATCGGATACCAGAGGCGCACGAAATACTGCCCAATCGTAGTTATCACTCGCATCAAGAGCCGTTATCGTAAACCCCAATTTCCCGCTTGCGCCGGCTTTCAGGCGATACCACACGCCGTTTTTTTCTCCGGGCGAGGGCAGGCAGGCAGGGCTATTGAGCAATTCCAAAATCCTATAGCCATCTCCTTTATAAGAATAAGGCTGCTTAATCAATGGTTGGCAGATTGTCAGAGCGTTTACACAATCCTGCTCCGGACCAAAAACCGTCGTTTGTGCTCGTAAGCCTGCGCTGCCGAACACAAACACCATAAAAATGACCACCGGTAAAAGTAGCTTTTTCATACCGCATCTGTTGTGATAGTGTTAGGTAAATATTTATCAGCAATGTTCATGTATTCTGTTGTGTTTTGATCATTACCGGTTTTGCCTTATGATACTAAGCGGCCGACCGGAGAACTATGATTCGTTTATATAAGTATTTTTTTTTCAGACCTTGAATTACCAACATTTTTACATTTTATATTCGTAGTATTGTTTCAAAGTTTCGAGAGATTTTCCCTATTCTTTAGGTAAATAACACATCGGCTTCGTCTTGTTTCCAGATTTTTACGGCAGAAATAACACCGGTATATTGCCAAAAAAATAAGATCTCAATGGTCTTTTGAATAGCTTCTTGTACCGCTTCGTTCCATGCCCAGATAATTTTCCCTTCCCGCCCTGCATTTATGCCATTAATTTCCTGTTCTTCAATATACTGCTCGTCCAACACCGGCTTTTCTTGCATAGATACAAGCATTTCCATTATTGTATCCGGTACATCTTCGGGTCGGCAAACCCACATTAAACGGACTAAAGGAATACTGCAATAATCATACCATTCATCAGAAATATCAAGAACGATTGTTTGGCATTCGTCAAAACCATACGAAATCACAACGTCTGCAATGGGTTGGTCGGAGGAAAAAAAGTTTC
>JABWCM010000266.1 GCA_013360285.1 Myxococcales bacterium | reverse complement strand
TCTCGATGGCGCCAAACGTTGGTCGATTTATAATTATCGGAGTGATGCGTCGCTGAACACGGTCACACGATTTCGGGAGAATGGAGAGGAAATCGAGAGTATTCAGGTTTCGGAGGATGGCAAAAGGATAAAATACCTCCGTAGTGACGGCAGACCGTCTCGCATTCCATGCGTCGAGCGGCTCAGGGAGTTCGACGTTCGTGGATGGCTCATGACGGAAACGTGTATCGGGTTGGCGGGCCGAGTCAACGTGTGGCCAAGCGGTGGATCGACGTTGAAAACCATTCGGGATGCTAGGGGATTTGTGGTTGAGACACTGCAACTTAACGCGGAGGGGAAACCACTTCCCTGGTTCGGCAACGTCACTACAATCCAATATCTCAATGACGAATTCGGTCGTCCAACCGAACGCAGATTCTTGGATAAGATGGGGAGACCAACGGTTGATGGTCATGGAGTACATCGTTATGTTACCGGACGTGACGAACAAGGGCGTGTAGTTCTTAAGATCAGTTTTGCGGCGGATGGCTCAGAAACAAACGGCACATCGACATACAGCCGAATTCGTCACAACTACAATGACAGAGGTAAGTTAATACGAACCACTTATTTAACTTTGAACGACCAGATTGCCGTTGGAAAGGATGGATTGTCGACCATTGAAATCGTATATGACGACGCCGGTCATGACGTGGAAGTGAAATATCTGGGACAGGACGGACAACCTGTTCTCAATGCGATATCGGGGATTGCGTCGATACGAAAGAACGTTGATTCGGCGGGACGGGTTATTGCAGAGTCGTCTTTTGGTATTGACAACGCACCGTTGGCCCGCATCGACACTGGAATTGCAACGACTAGGTTTACTTATAATCCAGAAGGGCTGCTGGTGGAGTCGGCGTTCTTCGACGCTGCGGGAAAACCTATCCATTCGGTCCCCGATGGATGCTCGAAAATCGTGTATGTTAGAGACGAGAAGGGCCGTGCCATTGAAGAGGGATGCCTTGACCACGAGGGACAACCCTTAAGTCGTTTGGACGGAACGGTGTGGACAAAACGTGTTTTTGACACCCAGGGCCGGCTTACGTCCATTGCCTACCTTGATACCGCTCGGAATTTGTGCCCGAAAGAACGGACTGGCGCGTCAACAATCGAATACCGTTACGACGAGTTGGGGAGGATTGAGGAAGAGCGTTATCTAAGCGCAACGGGTTCGCCGGTTGCGGCATCTACTGCAAGAATTACGTCGAAACATTACGTTTACGACATGTACGGGCAACTGGTGCAGATTTCCTATCGCAACGAGCAAGGAGAACCCGAAGTCAATGTTGAATCCGGTTGTGCGACCGAACGGTTTGAGTACGACGATCTGCGGCAAACCAAAGCGTGGTATTGCTTAGGGCGTGATCATCAAAAGGTAATCGGTATCAACGGATATGCCGGGTGGACCAAAGACTGGGATTCAGAAGGTCTTCTCCAAACACAAACGTATCTTGATGTGCGTGGTGTACCTACGGTAGCGCGCGATCTCGGTTATGCGGTGCACCGTTTGTCGTACGACGCAACTCGCCACGTCGTCGAAGAAAAATTTGAAAATGGTGATGGAACGCCTGCGATTACAAACTCGGGCGGTATTTCTGGTATTCGTTATGGTTTCGATGGGGCGGGAAATCAAACATCTGTGCAGTACCTTGACAATAACGGCATTCCGATGCTTCACCTGGAGCACAGGTATGCCGCAATTCACTATTCCCGTGACTCCCGTGGACGGATCACTTCGTCAAGAACGTTGGGCCAAAGTGGACAACCGATCGTTGTTCCTCATTTGGGATACTCCGAAAAGCTGCTTGAATTCGATGACTTAGGTCGCATTGTTTCCGAGTCTTACTTTGGTACGAATGGAAAACCAATAAACTCGACGCAAGGATTTGCGCGAAGAACCGCTCGCTGGGGATTTGGGCGTTGTGTTGCACGCGACGACTACTTTGGCGCAAACAACAGTCCAGTCACTACACAACAAGGTTTCGCCTCCGTTCGCCGCGAATGTACGACGCAGGGTATTGTAAAGTCGGAGGAATTTTTGGACACCAGCGGGCAACCCCGACCAGCGCTCTTTGGGCCTGCGCTGATTCGATATCAACGTGATGTTGTCGGTGTGGAGCTGGAAAGACGTTGTTTTGCGTCGGACGGTTCCGAAATGCCGTGTGATCAGGAGTGGACCCGTCGGGTTCGTCGTCTAGATCCTGCTGGGCGAGTGGTTCACGAAGCGACATTTGACAAAGAAGGCCTCCCGGTCACCAACCTGGAAACAGGGTGCGCTGCGGTTGAAACCAAGCTAAATGCGTTGGGCGATATCCTATCAAACATCTGCATTGGAACGGGAGGCACGGCAATTGTTGGTGTCGCAGACTACGCGCGAATGGAGGTAACTTATGATCGGTTTGGACAGACGCTTGAGACGAGATATTTGAATGAGTTAGGACAGTTGTTTATGGGGGCACGTGGATACGCGATCGAAAGGCGAATGAGGGATACGCGAGGGTTTGAAACAGAAATCAGTTGGTTTGCGGACGTGACTCTTCCCACCGACGGTAAGATAGGCTACGCGACGGTGCGCACCACCAGAGACGAATTGGGACGGGTCGCCGCGGTTCGTTATCTTAGCGCCAAAGGACTTTTGGTACGTGGGCCGCAAGGGGTTGCGCAAGTAAAGTATAAACGTGACGTGGGTGGCAACATCTTGTTGGAAGAATACTTCGATGAAAATGAGGCGCCAACCACGACGCCTGGCGGGTATGCAGCGATTCGGTCGGCTTACGACAACCGCGGCCGGTGGGTAAGTCGAACCTACCTCAACGCGGAAGGAAATGCGGTGACCATAGATCGGGGATATGCAACGGAGGAGGTTTCTCTGGATTTGTACGGCAGGGAGGTCGAACGGCGATTTCTTGACCAAGAAAATCGGCCGGCTACAACTGATCGGGGATATTCTTTCATCAGGACGTTTCTGGATACCAGCGGAAAACCTATCAAAGTCGCATATTTTGGTAGCGACGGCGAACTGATCGGTCGTTACGAACCGGCAACGGGTAAACAAACATGGGCGACGGAACTCATTCGATACGACGACGCTGGTCAAGAACAGGAGCGTTCTTATTTTGGCGGTGATCACACGCCACAAAATGGACCGAGTGGCTGTGCAAAGCTTGAGTTTGTTGTGGACGCGGCTGGCAGGCGTGTTCGACAGAGGCGTTACACGACCGACGGTACACTTCTCGCAGATGGATGGGCGGAACAGCGTTACGAATATGACGTATCCGCACGGTTGCGTCTGTTGACATATCATGACAGAACGGGTGCGTTGGCGCCGGTTTGGAACGGTACCGCAAAATCCGAGTTTTTTTACGACGGAAAAAACCGTAGACTTTTTCTCACCTATTACGACATCAATGGAAAGCCCATGGATGCGGCGATCTGTTATCCCCCTGGTTACTGCGGACCTGCGAAGGCTCACCGCGTTCGGAGCATTTACGCCGCAGATGAACTAAGGGCCTTGGAGCTGGAAGACGTACGCGGCGACGTTGTGGCGGTAATTGACTGTGCGAGTGGCGCATGTTTTTAGTCCGAATTTCTCCCGAGTCTTCGGCCACGACCGCCGATCCGCGAGTGCCCTCACCGAGATCACATGGTTTCCGTCATCAACAGGGCGCCGACATGCCGGGACGCGAAAACCATCCGTTCCCGGCGAATTCGCCGGCATTTCGGCACGCTCGCTAGCCGGCTCGTGAGAAATCCGGGTTAGGAAATTTTCGTTAACATAAGGAGCCACCCAAAAGAATGCAGGCACCCCAAACCCTTGAATCATTGATTGGCCGTGTACTGGATGAGCGCTATCGCATTGAAGAAATGATCGGGGTGGGGGGATGCGGTGCGGTATTTCGTGGCAGGTCCATCAAACTTCCTAAACCGGTTGCCATCAAGGTGTTGCTGCCTGATGGTGACTTTGCCCGTAAAGACGCTCAAAACCGCGTACGACGATTTGCCCAAGAGGCGCGTGCAACGTCGTCGTTGCGTCATCCCAATACGATTCAGGTGTTTGACTACGGTACCACCGATGAAGGACTGATGTACCTCGTAATGGAGTTTCTTGACGGTTCCACGCTGCGGGCGGTTCGGCAAGCACTAACCACGCTACCCATTGACCGTACGTGTCACATTGCGGCTCAAATCTGTGATTCCTTGGCGGAAGCGCATGAGAATGGAATTATTCACCGTGATTTAAAGCCAGACAATGTGTTTTTGTGCAACGTTCATGGTGATCCTGATTTCGTCAAAGTGCTCGACTTTGGCATCGCAAAAATGCTCGAATCTGACTCCGATCATGACGACCTTGCGCCTCAGACAAAAACCGGGTTGATCTCGGGAACTCCACGGTACATGTCGCCGGAGCAGGCGATGGGCGAGCCGTCGGACGGCCGGAGCGATTTGTACAGCCTGGGAATTATTTTATTCGAAGCCCTGACTGGCCGCCCGCCCTTTACCGCAGCCACTCCAATCGCGTTGTTGCACAAACACTTGACGGAACTGCCTCCGGCGGTTGGCAATGGGTGTCCTCCAGAATTGGACGCGTTGGTTGCGGAATTGCTGGAAAAAAACCCAGTTCATAGGCCGGCCAACGCAACGGTCGTTGCGCAACGGTTGCGCCGTATACGGACACTTTATGTGACATCCGGCTTGATCACGGGGGAGTACGAAAGTACAGCTTCCAGTTCCAATTTGACACGTATCATGGTGGATCCAGCCATGATTTCCAACCAATCGTCGCTGGAAGTTGTCGCGCCTCCCCGATCTGTGAATTGGCGAGGCCTGGGTTTGGCTGCGGCGGTCGTTGGCGTTATCTCCGCCGGTGTCGCTTGGATGCTCCTAAAGCCACAGCCACACCAACCCGACACTTTGGCTAAGTTAGTCGACGACTCCGCTTCAAACCCGTCGACCACACCGTCACCTGGTGTCGAATCGCCAAACGAAGTTACCCAGTACAAAGGGCGCACAGCAACTACAAACGACCTGACGTTGTTGGCGAATCGGAATGGCGAAACGGCCAACAATGTGGTTTCCGCGTTACCACAATCAGCGGACGTCTTAGCCGGCGCCCAAGCAGCAAAAACCGAACCAAACCGTGGCACTACGGGTGGGTCGGAGGCGGATGCGGGCCAGATGCAACCACCATCCAATGTAGTTGCTTCTGATGTTAAACTAGAAAATACAGATACAAAGTTACCTGAAGATCACGAAAATAAACCTGCCGACCCTACAGAAAACGACCAGCCAAGACAGCTTGCTGTCTCTTCCGATCCGGTTGGTGCAGAGGTCATCGCGAACGGCATTTCGATTTGTGAAACTCCATGTACGCTGCCGATACGTGACCTGACAGAACCCATGCACGTTGAAGTCCGCAAACGTGGTTATACGTCAATGGTATATCCGTTAGGGGCGTCGGGGCACATGTCCATTGAAGCGGCCATCGAAACGGGATTGGTTGCCGTTTTAAACCAAAAAGCAACGGACAAGACGGCAGGTGGCAAAAAACAAGGAATACCGAAAAACAATCCGAGAAAAAATTCCCAAAGTGGCACTACACCATCCAAGTACGATGACCCTTGGTAGTGTGATACGACCAGCGTAGACCGTCGATTCGGAGCAAAATGCGTACCAACGTCTTTTTTTGTGTCATCGTGGTGTTGTTGAGTATCTCGAACGCCGCGTTTGCGAAACCTCCGTCAAAGGACATGTACGAACGAGCCAAAGGACTGTACGATTCCAAAAGATACATAGAGGCTGCTGCGGCCCTTGGCGAACTGTATCAGGCCGATCCCGACCCGTGGTTGTTGCAGAAGCAGGCACTTTGCTACGAGTCTATGGAGCAGTGGGACGCCGCCCTTCAGGTCTACAACAAGGTCATACAAAATCATCCGAACCTCGACGAAAAACTACGGATATTTGTTGTTCAGGCAAAAGCACGGATCGAAAACCTGCTCGAGCGCCCAGTCAGCGTGTCAATCGTGGCTTCACTTCCTGGTGCATCGGTTGAAGTTGACGGCGAAGTCGGTGTTTCTCCGTTAGTGGTTGAACTGAAACGCGGCGTTCATGTTGCCAAAGTGTCCGCTCCCGGCCATCGTGCCGCCCAAGTGGAGTTTGATGCCCAGACGCAGGGTCAACTGATAACCGTTACCCTAGCACCAATACAGATCGAAGTCGTGCTGAATCACGGTGCATTTGACGGTGACGTGGCGGTCACTTTAGATGGACAAACCCCGCCGGGCATCGTTGCGCAAAGTGACAGGGTGCTTCGGTTTGTCGCTTCGCCCGGGACACGGCGTGTGGTGTGCGAAAACAAAGCCGGACAACGTGCAGAACTGGTCCTTATGTTAGCAGATTCTGACACGAGTATCCAGGCGCGGTGTGTACCGCCCAAACAGGCCTACAGTTGGCCTGCGTGGGTGGTATTGGGCAGTGGGGTTGCAACCTTGGCGGTTGGTACGGGACTGGGCGTGGATGCCATAGTCAAACAGGAAGACGCAGACTCCTCATCGCGCAAACATTGCGAAGGTTGTACAACGCAACAAATTGTCGGGTGGACACTTGCTGGTGTCGGCGTTGCTGCGGTGGTGACGTCGATTTTTTTGTTCCCCGATGATCAAGAGTCATTGGCTTGGCTGCCGGTTCCGCTTCTCCAACCCACTCAACCTTATTCCACGTGGGTTTGGACACACCGCTTTTAGCCCGGAGTTCTGTCATAACGCCGTGTGGCTATGTATTAAAGAAGTCGTCAAACTTGGACTGCGGATTGGCAGAACTGGCCCCTTTTGTTATGATTTCAGTGATCTTTTTAGCAATTTGTCGATACCGGACCGCCTGATCTCCACCCGGTTCAGAGATAACAATTGGCTCGCCTCGGTCCGCTGCCGGTCCAACCCCCATGTCCAGCGGCAAACTCCCGAGTAGCGACAAGTTCATTTCGTCACAAGTCTGTTGAGTACGCCCTTTTCCGAAAATGTAATAGTCTTTTCCGTTGTCGGGGCATGTGAAGTACGCCATGTTTTCCACAATCCCAAGGATTGGAATATGGGTCATTTCGAACATACGGATGGCTCGACGAACATCCGCCATCGCAACATCTTGAGGGGTCGTAACAACAACCGCGCCTGTAACCGGAACAAGTTGGGTTAACGACAGTTGAACGTCTCCGGTACCAGGCGGAAGGTCGATTACCAGATAGTCCTTGTTTTCCCAGGCGACATCCTCAATGAACTGCTGCAACGCCTTTCCGAGCATCGGCCCGCGCCAGACTACTGCGTCGGTATCTTTCAGCAGAAATCCCATCGAGATGGTGTCTATGCCGTATTTGTGAGCTGGACGGACCGTTTTTTCGTCAACCATTGTGGGCTGGGTACCCGATAATCCCAACATGATGGGAATAGAGGGACCGTAAATATCTGCGTCCAGCAAACCCACTTGTGCTCCCGTTTCACGAAGAGCCACCGCTAAGTTCACGGCGACGGTAGACTTGCCAACTCCTCCTTTGCCGCTGCCAACGGCGATGATGTGCTTAACTCCCGGAAGACGTTTGGGCTGCACGTCCGCACCCCGGTTGGAACGGTTCTGAACCACTTGAACTCCTTTGATAAATTGAACGACACTCTGAACATCTGACCACGTAGTGCTCACGTAACGAAATGTCGGCGGCAAATCTATTGCAATGTTTTGCGATTGTCATCCAGCGACGCGTCACACAACGGCACCGGATAGGTTTTGCCGCGCAACACGTCGGTGTTCAACCCACCGTGGGGTGTTCTCATTGCACAACTCCGAGTTTGTGAAAATATAAGGAGACGAACTTGGATCCGCGGATTCGGTTCCCCATACTCGGATGAACACCGAGTAACGTCGTATCCGAACACATGAACGTGTCGACCTGTATTAGGCTAATGTTGTGATTTACTTAGATAACAATGCAACTACACCCGTTGATCCTGTGGTGTTTGCGGCGATGACTCCATACCTGACCTGGGCCTTCGGCAATGCGTCCAGCAGCGGGCATCTCGCAGGTGAGCGCGCGGCTGACGCAGTGGCCCATGCCCGGTCTCAGGTAGCAGCCCTATTTCGAGTACAAACATCTGAGGTTATTTGGACCAGTGGCGCAACGGAAAGCAATAACCTGGTACTTCTGGGGTTATGTCGCGCCACCGAAAAACGAAAGGTCCATATTCTAACCGTCGCGACCGAACATTCGTCGGTGTTAAGTCCGTGTGCTGCGTTGGCAAACCAAAAAAATGTCGAGGTTACGGTTTTACCGGTAGATAAAAACGGCATGTTGTCGGGCGATGTGCTCCGCCAAACGATTCGCCCAACGACATTGTTGCTGAGTATCATGTCTGCCAACAACGAAATTGGAACGTTGCAGCCCATCGAAGAAATCGCGGCAATTTGTAAGGCAAAAGGAGTGTTTCTGCACGTGGATGCCGCGCAATCCGCTGGTAAGATACCTCTCCGTCTCGATCACATACCGATTGATTTTGTGAGCATAAGCGGTCATAAAATGAACGGTCCTCAAGGTATTGGAGCGCTTATTATTCGTCGGCGTAGGAATCCCCTGCCGTTACAGCCCATCCTGTGGGGCGGAACCCAAGAGCGGGGCATTAGGCCTGGCACGCTGGCTGTTCCCAACATTGTCGGCATGGGACAAGCAGCCGAAATAGCTCTACACATTTGTGCCGACGAAGCACAACGAGTGAGCCACCTACGAGATCGGTTGTGGAACACATTGTCGACGAGTTTACCTGAAATCTACCTAAACGGTCATCCCACGCTCCGTTTGCCAAATAATTTAAGCGTTGTTTTTCGATATGTTGACGCCGAAGCGCTTCGGCTAATGGTCAGCGATTTAGCGCTCAGTACTGGTTCCGCGTGCCGTTCTGCCTCCAATGCGCCGTCTCACGTGTTGAAAGCAATCGGGCTTTCCGATAGCGACGCTCGCTCCACCATTCGGTTTGGCCTTGGTCGTTTCACAAGCCAACAGGATGTAGATTTGGCTTCGGCGCAACTGATTTCCGCGGTACAAAAGTTGCGTGCGCGACACCCCGAATACGCGGGAGTTGAGAAAAAATAGCGGTATGCCTCCGTGGCGGCGTTTTGTGGGCGTTTTGATTCGGATGAACCATGCGCCTATTCCCGATATTCCTCAGGTTTTTGGGGGGCAATCCGGCGGAAATCCGGCTGGTCAGAAATTCCCCCAAAAAACACCACACACCTAATGCATAGGTGTGTTAGAGGGTGTTTGAGAAAAAAATAACGGCGAGCGAGACAGTGGCCGTAGCGAGGCGGGCCTGCCGACCGAGGCCCACCGGAGGCGTACCCGAAGGTACGCTGAGGATGGGCCG
>JABWCM010000265.1 GCA_013360285.1 Myxococcales bacterium | reverse complement strand
CGGGCACCCAGGCATCTCGGTACACGATCAAAAGTTCCGCGACGGGCACCCAGGCATCTCGGTACACGATCAAAAGTTCCGCGACGGGCACCCAGGCATCTCGGTACACGATCAAAAGTTCCGCGACGGGCACCCAGACATCTCGGTACACGATCAAAAGTTGTTTGACGGGCACCCAGGCACCTCGGTTCCCGTCCTGCTTGGGTTTTCGTGGGATCGGAGGTGGGCGACAACTGGAAGGGACTGGGGATATGTCGGGTTATCGGTCGTCATCCAACTGACGTTTGAGTTCACTGTCCAGGATTTCTCTGATTTCCGCCTCATTGGAGAGCAAGTTAAGCCCAATCAAGGCGATACGAGTTGCCCCGGTTACTTTGATGTTGTCCCAATCCAGTTGGCCGGGGAGCCCATTGACGGCATAACTGCGGTCCCAACAGCGTAACACGCCCTTAAATCGAGCAACGTTACCGGGGAGATTTAACAATCGGTGCCCGAAAAAGACGCGGTCAACACACAAAAGAGGTGTCCTGTAGACAAATGATTCAAAATCAGCAGGCAAACTGTCATTTTGACTTATTGTGTCGATACGAGCACGTTCACCTTCACGAAATCCGCTCAAAACGACCGGTCGACTCACCTGCCCCATGTACGCAAACTGAACAGTTGCCGCAGGATTGATGGTGTTGACTTCACCACGGATAGTATCCAAATCCCCGGGATGGACCTTGTCGGTTTTATTGACGACCACTACATCGGCCATTCCGATGAGCGCCTTCATTTGATCGGTAAACAGCCGATAATGGCGCTCCCAGGAGCCGGCATCAATCACCGTAAGCGCTTTTCCAAAATGTGCATGCCGCCGGACGTAAACATCATTTCGCAGTGCCGAAACCAGCTTCCACGGCTCAACGACACCTGACGTTTCGAGGATGATGCGGCGATGTAAACCGCTTTGTAACAAAGCGCGCACTTCCGGAAGGTAAGTGTCTTCAGGCTCCCGTCGACCGGTTCCGGCAATTTGCGCCACGGTGTGCTCTGTTTCGCCGAGCATCGACGCATCATACCCTTCGTCGGCAAACTCACCGATGATCACCCCCAACCGGTCCCCAAATGCAGGAGCGCCGAGGAGGTGCACAACCACCGACGTTTTTCCGGAACCCAACAGGCCGGTAATGATTTGTAATTCAACGGCCATGAATCGAGCCCAATAGGACGTGAATGTGGTCGGGGAGACAGGATTTGAACCTGCGACAACCTGCACCCAAAACAGGTGCGCTACCAAGCTGCGCTACTCCCCGAGAAAAAAACAGTGCGAACCATACGGATCGTTAAGAAAACTGTCAAGCGTTGAAATGAGGAGATTTACGCCGGCCCGTTTACCGCGATACTCCAGTCCTCCAACGATTTAGATCTCTTTATTTGCAACGATTTGTGACACCAAGTCGGTACTCTTGGAAACCAAGGTGAATTAAACAAAGGCGGGATCCCGATAAACACCAAATTCCGCACGAAAGACATCGCAAATTTCCCCGAGGGTTACGTTCGCTTTAACCGCCTCAACTATGGGATAGACGAGGTTATTACCCTGACGGCAGGCGTCTCTTACAGCTTCCGTTGCGGCACGCGCCTTTGCCGTATCTCGCGTTTGTTTTAACTTCTTACATCGTTCAACCTGAATTCGTTCGATTTCCGGCTCAATCTTCAGAATCGGAATCGTGTCATCCAGTTCATCTTCGCGATATTTGTTGACGCCAACGATAACACGTTCGCCTCTTTCAACCGCCTGCTGGTCGCGGAACGCGCTGTCGGCAATTTCGCGTTGAGGAAATCCGTGCTCAATTGCGGCAATGATTCCGCCCAAATCGTCGATTTTTTGGATAATACGCATCGATTCCGTTTCCATACGCGACGTAAGATCTTCCATAAAATAACTGCCGGCAAACGGATCGACGACGTTGGCAACCCCACTTTCGTCAGCGATGATCTGCTGCGTCCGCAAGGCTATCTTAACGGATTCTTCGGTGGGTAACGCGTAGGTTTCATCAAGCGAATTGGTGTGCAGGCTTTGAGTTCCCCCCAAAACCGCCGCCAAAGCTTGAACGGCTGTCCGGACAACATTGTTGTAGGGCTGCTGTGCCGTCAGGCTAACACCTGCGGTTTGGCAATGGGTTCGTAAAAGCCACGATTTTGGATCTTTTGCTCCAAACCGGAACCGCATCGTGTTGTACCAAAAACGCCTAGCAGCCCTTAACTTAGCGATTTCCTCAAAAAAATCGTTGTGTACATCGAAGAAAAAACTCAGTCGGGGGGCAAATTCGTCGACGGACAGACCGGCATCGATTCCCGCTTGCACGTAGCCGATACCGTCCGCCAAAGTAAACGCCAGCTCCTGCACGGCCGTCGCGCCGGCTTCGCGAATATGATAACCGCTGATGCTGATGGAATTGTATCGGGGAAGTTCACGGCTGCAATAAACCAGCATGTCTTGAATGATGCGCATGCTGGGTCGCGGCGGACAAATCCACTCTTTTTGCGCGATAAATTCCTTCAGAATGTCGTTTTGTAACGTACCGCCAATGCGGGAAAGTGGGACACCCTGTTCTTCGGCTACCGCAACGTACAGAGCAAGTAAGATAATAGCCGGGGCATTGATCGTCATGCTGGTGGTTACGTCACCGAGTGGGATATCACGGAACAACAAACGCATATCTTCGATGCTGGAAACGCTGACACCTTCCCGGCCTACCTCTCCGCGGGACAAAGGGTGGTCCGGATCATACCCCATCAGCGTAGGCATATCGAAAGCGGTCGATAGCCCTGTTTGCCCTTGCTCCAGAAGGTAACGAAATCGAGCGTTTGTGTCTTCCGGTGTCCCAAATCCCGCAAACATTCGCATGGTCCACCGGCGGCCACGATGCATGGTGCCATAAGGGCCACGTACATAGGGGGGCTGGCCCGGAAGACCAACGGAATCAAGGTATTGCTGAGTCACGTTGGAGGGTAAATAAAGGTCCGCAAGCTGCAAACCGGACATAGTCCGAAACGGAGTTTTGAGCACGGGCTCGGCCGCGACTTGCTCCATCCACTGACGAACCGCTGGATGTTCCCGGTCGCCCACAACAGTGACGTCTCGGGTTGGTGATTTTGGGCCTCGGATTTTTTCTTGGGACATCTTTGGGTCTCCGTCCATGACAAAAACAGGCTCTCAGGCACCCCACAACCCCTGTCGCCGCTATTGCGTTACAATGATCTGATTCTGTATATTGGCGGGCAACGTTACGGCACCTGCACTGGAACCAAGTGTTTTGATTATCGTTATGGCCGCCGGCTGCTGCGGGCTAAGGGGTTTTTGAACAATAAAACGCGCCAACACGAACAACGAATCACCTTGAACCGTAGTGCCGTCCGCCATCAAGGTTGCAGTTGTCAGGGGTATCGTTGGATCGGAAATATTGGCAATCACGATACCCACCGACCCATTCCACGACGACGGCGTGAGCGGGGCTGTTGACATGGAATGACCGGATGACAACGCCTTGGCCTGTGAACCCGCGCAAGGAACTTCGAAACAACCGATTCCTGGATAGCAGTTTGTGTCGTAAAAATTGTCCAGTTTCACCGCTTGGGGGTCATATTCGAGCACACCCTGCAGCGCCGTTGCCAATTGGGATGACGAAGATTTTCTTGCGAGGTGTAATCCGCAATCTACCGTCGTACCCACCGCCCCACTCACGGCACATATCGCCCCAGGCGGCACGTCGGGTGGGTCTGGCGGCTCGTTACACGTTTCCGCCCAGGGACATTGTTGTGGGCCGTCTACAACGATCCAATTGTCGAGAAGTGACACAGAAAGTGTTTTGTTTTCTCCGCCCAATACGGTCACATCGGAAATGCCGATAAATGCGGGATCGATGTCGGTTTTGGCCGTTGTTAACTGAAAAACCGCCTCGATAAAATGAGGTGAACCGACCGGCTGACCCGACACCAGGTAGGCGTCCGAAAGTATTTTTGGCAGCTCATCCGTATTGAACACCCCAATCGTGCCGGATCCCGCCCATTCGGTCGGGTTTGTAGGAGTCAACTCCACGTCGTGACCGGTAAGCGGCATGGCGGATGGCGGCACGTCTTGCGGTTCACAGTTCCAATCCGCACAGGGGTAGGCTTGAAACCCTTGGAAGTTGAGAATCGTGTTGTCGTAATGCAGTGTAAAGTCCAAACTCGATGGAAACGCCGAGGCAGCGCCGGCACGTATTAGACCAATTGGACAAAATACCGTTTCTCCGGCGATTCCACCAACTTGACAAATCGTACCCGGAGGGACAACGACCGGGCAGTCGGCGGGATCGTCACAGGGATCGATGGGTTGTTCTGCACCCACCACGATACGTTCGTCCGTAACTGTGGTTGGAAGAAGTTGTCCCGATGGTGTTTTGGCGACAATGTTGGACAAGATGACCGCTACGGGTACCGCGAGGCGCGCGTTCAGTTTAAACTCAACTTCGAAAACGATATCATTCCCGACAACCCCTCCTAAGTTATTCAGATAAGCATCCGTAAGTGAGACGCCGGGTTGGCCTGCTGGGGGCACGATGGTGATGGAGCCGTCACCTGCCCACAAATCCCATGGGTTTGGCGACGGGGTGAAAACATGCCCGTGTGGGTGAAGGGTTGCCGGCGGAACCAAAACCGGCGTGCAGGAGTTTGGTGGATCACAAGGCGTAACCCAAGCCGAACCGATGTGTACCAAAAGACCGGGGTAATGAAGGTCGAAGGTGAGACTTACGGGACCGTCGACCTCCGAATGTTTTCGCACAACCCGCACTGGGCATACCACGGTTTCGTCTTTGTCTCCGGACAGTTTACACAACAACCCAGGCGGATCCGGCAGTGCAAAGGGATCACATGCCAAAGACGGGTCGTCGCCCACTTCACACACGCCGTCCGACGCACACTGAACCGCCGTGCACTGAGGCAGTTGCGAGACAAAACCGGAACACTCCGAATCCTGATTACATTGTGGCACCGGGGTGGGTGGGCCGGCGTCTTCGCAGTTGGAATGTTCACAGATGATGTCGGAATTGAAACCGGCATCAAACGGAGGAACACCACCGCCAAATTCCGGAACACCCTCCACCGTGTCCGTCACAGCCACGGAATCGAATTTGGTTAATGTCGTTTCATCCTTACCACAAGCAACGAACAACAGGGCCGTTGAGGCCACCTGGAGCAAAGAAATCAGTGCAATTACACCAAATGGCCTCATTCTACGGAGAAGCCAACCATCGGCATCAATTGAAGAGGGTTTGTTATCTTTCATGTATGACCGATGTGAAGAAGTGGCTTATGTAACCAAACAGGACCCGTTTATCCCCCTTGCCGGCAAGCTCGTGAGAAATCCGGGCTTGCACGTTCGGGTCCCCCCAAGTTCGGTTTTTTGAGAAAGCCTCTGGAGACCAGTTACAAACCGCCGAGGCCGGACTGCAACGGATCATAGGCGCGTCGGCGGGCTACTTAAATGTCTGCACAATGAGGTTTTGGATCAACACCTGCAGTGGAAGCGCCTGCTCATCAGCGACGGCGACGTTTGACGCCGTCACAACGACAGGATCGTTGACGGGGATGTCTACGTCAAGTGTAAATTCGGCAACAATCATCACCGGATCGTTGATGATTACACCACCATCAAGATACGCGTCGGTCAGCAAAGTCTCGGGAGACGAAAGGTGAGCGAGCAACATCTCACCGCCGCCGTTCCAAGAGAACACATCGGCCGGAGACAGATTGACGCTGTGACCGGACTGAAGCGTTCCAAATGGAGCCGGAATCGTGTAGGGGAAGAGACAAACCCCCGGCAGCGGACAGAACTCGCCATCCGAAAACGTCGCTAAAGTAACTCGATTCTCGTCATAACCCATCGTCAACTGAATCGCGGTCGCCGGAATTTCCGCCTGCACCAGCTTTGCTAAGTTAAGTTCGCACTTAAATGTAGACCCGGCCGTACCGCTGATAATACACAAACCTCCAATTGCCGGATCGGTGCAGGCGGCGAATGGCTGGCCTTCACAGAACCCGTTCTGGCAGGTATCGGGTAAAGTGCACACATCCTGGTCATCGCAAGGCAGACCATCCGGCGCCGGTACACCACATAGGCCGGTTGCGGCATCACAGATGTCTGTAGTGCAAACATCGTTATCATCCGAGCAAGTTACCGCCGTTCCGACACAAGACCCGGCAATGCATGTATCCCCTGTGGTGCAGAGGTCACCGTCAGAACACGGCCCAGGTGTTGGAATGTTTTCGCAACCTGTCACCGGGTCACACGAATCCGCAGTGCAGACGTTGGCATCGTCGCAGTCGGGTGCAGCACCACCAATGCACGCACCGCCGGAACACGTATCGGCGGTTGTACAGGCGTCGCCGTCATCACAAAGAGACGTGTTATTGAGGTTGACACAGCCGGTGGCGGAATTGCAGGAGTCGTTGGTGCAAACATTGCCGTCATCGCAGTTTGCGGCCGGACCCGCAACGCAGCTACCAAGTTGGCATACGTCGCCTAGAGTACAGGCATCGCCATCCGAACACGGGTTATTGTTGTTTGCAAAAACACAACCGGCAATAGGATCACAACTGTCGTTGGTGCAGATGTTGGCATCGTCACAGACAAGCGGAGTGCCGTCGACACATCCGGTCGCTGGATCGCAGGTTTCAACACCGTTACAAACGTCGTTGTCATCGCAAACGAGTGGAGTACCACTTGTGCACCCAGCAGCCGGCAAACACACCTCAACCCCATTGCAGGCGTCACCGTCGTCACACACCGGTGCGACTCCGGCAACACAACCTGTCGTGGGATCACATGTTTCGACGCCGTTGCAGGGATTGGCGTCGTTGCAGTTAAGTGGAGTTCCTGCCACACAACCCACCGCGGGGTCGCAGCTTTCGACACCATTACACAAATTGGCGTCGCTGCAATTGATCGCCGTGTTGCTGCATCCGGTCACCGCGTTGCAAACGTCGGTAGTACAGGCGTTGGCGTCGTCGCAATCCAACGGCGCGCCATTGACACATCCGGTCGCTGGGTCGCAAGACTCGGTGCCGGTGCAGATGTTCCCGTCGTCGCACACAACCGCAGAATATTCGCATTCTCCGGAACCCAAGTTGCATGTGTCCAATGTACAAGCATTGCCGTCATTACAAATGGTCGGATCGGCGGCGCAGTCGGCGGACTCGTAGATCATGGTGCAGTCCAGCATCGAAGCGGACATCGGTTTTCCGTCGGCGGTGGCTCCCAGCATGGCCGAGTAAGTAAGATAAGCCGGCGTCGCGGGGTCGATATCCTGCGCTAACTGAACAACCAACTCAATAAACTGACCGTCACCGACCACGGCTCCAGCCGATACAAATGCGTCGTTGATGGCTGCGGTTGGGTCTGCGGTGTTGGCCACAATAACCGTTCCTGAACCATTCCAGGTCGCAATATCGGTTGGTGCAATGCTTACGGTATGACCGCTTGGAGACAACGCATTGGGCGGGGTCACAACGGTCACACACGTTCCCGGCAGAACACAGAATTCATCTTGGAACTGCACGGGTTGCAGCGCGGCCGCGTCGTATTGAATCGTGAACTGAACTGCAGCGGGGTTGGCGCCGAGTTCAGTGCCGCGTGCCAGGTACAGGGGGCATGTTACGGTGTCACCGGCGTTGCCGGAAACCGCACAGAATACGCCAGGCGGCAAACATCCACATTCGAGGCTGGGGGTGTGTACACAACCGACGACGGCATCACAAGAATCGATCGTGCAATCGTCGTTGTCATCGCAATCGATCGGTGCGTTGAGGCATCCGAGCGCTGGATCACAACTATCGATGGTGCACACGCTGGCGTCATCGCAGTCCAATGGTGTGGCCGCGACACAACCGGTGGCTGGATCACAGCTTTCGGTGCCGTTGCAGACATCGCCGTCGTCGCAAACAAGCGGGGTGCCCGCTACACAACCCGTCGCCGGATCGCAAGACTCGGTGCCATTACAAACGTCGCCGTCGTCGCAGGCGAGCGGCGTACCCGAGACACAACCCGTCGCTGGGTCGCAAGACTCCGTGCCATTGCAAAGGTTGCTGTCGTCGCAGACGAGCGGCGTACCCGAGACACAACCCGTCGCTGGGTCACAAGACTCCGTGCCGTTGCACGCGTTGTTGTCATCGCAAACCAGCGGCGTACCCGAGATACAACCCGTCGCAGGGTCGCAAGACTCGGTGCCGTTGCACGCGTTGTTGTCATCGCAAACCAGCGGCGCACCCGAGACACAACCCGTCGCAGGGTCGCAAGACTCGGTGCCGTTACAAACGTTGTTGTCATCGCAAACCAGCGGAGTGCCCGAGACACAGCCCGTCGCCGGGTCGCAAGACTCGGTGCCGTTGCAAACGTCACCGTCGTCGCAGACCAGCGGGGTGACCGTGCAGCCGGCTATTGCGTCACAAGCATCGATGGTGCAGATATCACCATCATCACAAACAAGCGGAACACCTGCTACACAACCCGCCGCTGGGTCACACACTTCGATTCCATTACAAACATCACCATCGTTGCAATTGGTTGGTGCGTTCGTACATTCACCGGTCTGGGCATTACAAATATCGTCTGTGCAGAGATCACCGTCATCACAGATGGTTGCATCCACGGTGCAATCAGATGATTCTACAATAATAACGCAGTCTTGTACCGTTCCAGACAATGGTTTCGCATCGGAAGTCGAAGCGATGATGTTTGAGTAACTTAAGTAAGTGGGAGTCGCTGGGTCGATATCGGCAGTCAATTGTATGACCACCTGCAGATATTGTGCGTCTCCGCTAAGCGCACCGCCTGACAAAAAGGCGTCCGTAATGCCCGAAGTTGGGTCAGAGGTGTTTGACAACAACACTCCACCACTACCGTTCCACGTTGCGAGGTCAGCAGGTCCCAACGTAACGGAATGGCCCGTGGAAGTGGCCGCCGGCGGAACAGCCACAATTGCGCACACACCCGGTCCGAAACAAATTTCGTCTTGGAACTGCACGATGGAGAGCAACGAGGCATCGTAAGTTACTTCGAACTGAGCGGCAGTAGGTAGTGGTACCAGGTCGCCGGCGCGGGCAAGCAGCATGTTACAAGTCACCGTGTCACCTGCGTTACCGGCGACTGCACAGAATACGTCCGGGGGCAGGCATCCACATTCCAGGCTGGGAACGACTACACAACCGGTGACCGGGTCGCAGGAATCAACGGTGCAGGCATCGCCGTCATCGCAAACAATCGGGGTATGCACACATCCGCCGACAGGGTCACAGGTATCGGTTGTGCAGACGTTGCCGTCGTCGCAAACGAGCGGCGTGCCGGAAACACAACCTGTGGCCGGGTCGCAGCTTTCGATGCCGTTGCAGACATCGCCGTCGTCGCAAACGAGCGGGGTGCCGGAAACACATCCGGTGGC
>JABWCM010000264.1 GCA_013360285.1 Myxococcales bacterium | reverse complement strand
GGACAAATCGCAGCGTACGCACAACCAGAACAAGCCCCCGCCTGTTTGTATGGACTTCGGTGGGTGATTTGATCAGCGGGTTCGCCATTAAAAACGTACGTAAGGTCATCTACACCGAACAGGGCGTCGTGACCGGGCAACAGGCAATATGGAAGACCACCGATCCCCAACGTGACACGCCGCGTCACACTTCGCTCAATCGCAGTCAGTAACGCCGGCACCACGTCGACCATCCGCGGAACCAAACGATGGGCAAACCGCTTCGCATTGCCGATGATTTGAACAAAACTGAGGCAGATGTTGGTAACCCCAAGATCAGCAAGAAGATCAATAAGATCGGGCAAAACATGAAGGTTTCTTTGCGTAATCACCGTGTTCGTCATCAGCGTAACGGGCAGGTTGACCAGATTGCGGATACCGGAAATGGTTTGTGCAAAACTATCCGGTGTGCGGGTGATTCCCTCGTGAACCTGCGCGGTGGCGCCATAAATGCTCACCAGAAAGTGGGTTGTACCGACCTGGACGGCTTTTTGGGCGGCTTCCGGGTAGGCCAACCGACGCCCGTTGGTGACCACAGCGATGGTATGGTAGCCACGAAGTTTGCACGCCGCGATGATGGAAAAAAAATCCGGACGAATCGTTAACTCACTGACTGCAAACATGATTCGCCCACCGCTGTGGGGATAAAGTAAGTGGATGTGGCGCACTACCGCGGCGGTTGGCATAGCGGTTGCCTTCCGCATGATGTCCGCGACGCCACAATGAAGGCAATTGTCGTTACAATTTGGTAACTCCTCGTTACAAATTGGAATTTTGGGCGGCGTGTTCAACTCACGTAATGCGGCTGCCCAACGGCCGGCAAGGACCTGGGCAGGCCCGGACGGGTCTGACGACACCACAACCGGCTTCAAATGAGGCGTATTACGCCACCGTGTCACCACCGTCGTCCAGTCATCCACAACCGGATCGATGACCCAACGCTCGGAAGTATCAATTAAAGAGACGTCCGAGTGCATCGGATTCTACCCCTCCTTCCGGGCGTCCCGGCTGTGGAACCAACAGATCCGGTCCGAGTCGCATCAGTGCCGCGTGTGGTGCGCCGGGACAACGGTTGGACAACGAACAAAACCGACAAACCGGTAATTGAGTGATCGGCTGCGCCGCGACATCACGTTCCACTATCGGGGGGTGAGCCGCCAACACATCGACTCTGTCTGACAACCAACAGTAAGGCAGTCCGGAAATCGCCCAACGCACCTCGTGGTGTTCCGTCACCCCCAACAGGCTACGAACCAAGGTTACCACGTCGTGGAGAGCCGGTCCGTCCGTCTCCGACAGCCACGGCTGCAAATCCAATGCAATCCTCGATATCCCCAAATCAACTGCCGCTGCCACGCGACCGGGCAAGGTTGCTTGGTTACCGCTCCACACTCGCTCAACCAAGAACGTGGGAATTCGGTGGTGGCGAAGCTGAATAAATGCCTGCCGAAACGGCATCGACAATGGTTCGCCGTATAACATGACACCCGACAAACCGGCCGCAACAGCACGAGAGGCAAAGGATTCATGATGAAATGGCGGACCGGGTGTACGAACCATGGCACGCTCGGCTCCCCCGGCCTTCGCATGAACGATCTGGTCCAACAATTGGCGAGGTGTGTCTTCCGGATGGACTTCCCAAACCCAATGTTTGGGGATGGACCTCTCGTCAATACCGATGGACGAAAAGCCGTGGTCCCGCGACACGATCACATAGGACGATCTGGCTCGGCAACGCCGTACCACATCTTCGAGTTGGCGGGTTCGATGCTTGACCGTTTCCCGGTCCGGTACTTGGTCATAGAACCGGATAAATTTCGGCGCCAACCTATGGATCGGATCGGACTGTGTTTGCAGCAATTGGGACAACGACTGGGTATCCCACCTGGTGATTTGAACCCCGAATCGTTCCGGCTCTTGCTCGACAACCGATCCATACAACAACAAAAACGGGTTGATGTTGACCTGCAACAATTCATGGTCATCCAAAATCTCGGGCAATACGCGCAAGTTGGTGGCGTGGTGATGCTCGGTCTCCTGGGGATGACCCGGAACCAAATCAAAGTGAACTCGAATCCCCAACGATGCAGTATACCGCAACGTATCGGTCACCGATGTCACCTCGTCACCTCGACCCATCAGCCGCAACATCTCTGGGTCAAAATGCTGGACTCCGTACTTGATGAGCACACATCCGGCAGCAGCCACTTCATCAAGCAACGTATGAGTAAGACGATACGGCTCCATAAAACAGGTCCAACGAATGTTCAATCTCCGGTCTTTGATGCCGGCGCAGAACCGGTGAAGCCACCGCGGATTGCCGTTCAACAAGTCATCGTTCATTTCAAACCGGTCGGTATCCAAAGTTCGGATGTGGTGCTCTATTTCGTCCAACACATCGTCGACCCGGCGTACACGATACCGTTTCCAAAACGACTTTTCGGTGCAGAATGAACAATTCCGGATACAACCCCGGGAAGACAGAACCGGCACCCACTGGTCAGCGCCAAACTGCTCAAAGTTGGGCCAGGGCAGATCACCAATCACCAACGGCGGCGGTGCCTCGGTCTCTACAACATCAACGGTACCATTTGGGCCATAAGTAAGATAAGCTGCTCCGGCAACAAACGGAAATGGTTTTCCGGCCGATACCGCGTCCGCCAGCTCCACAACGCGGCGCTCTCCTTCTCCCTGTAAGATAAGATCAGCCCCGCCCAACGATAACAACAATGCCCTCACCTGGGGCAAGTGGGCGCCGGGCCCCCCCATCACCACCGTGATCCCACGTTGTTTCAGCACTCGGCCAAGGGCCAACGCGAAGTACAGATTGGAGTCCCACAAGGTCAACAAGGCCAAATCAAGCGCACCGATGGCCGTCGCCGCGTTTTCGGCCCATTGCCGAATATTTTGGGCAAGGGGTGTGATGGAAGTGTCCGGTGGGGTACCCAGTTCCGCCAAAAGCGGCAAATGGGGACCGAAAAAACCGCCTTCGTCGGGCGAAAAACCAATCGAGACAAGCTGAGCATACAACGATTCGGCCTGGCTGCGAACCAGCGAGGAGATATCGAAAAAAGTCGGATTGTAGTTTGCCTGGCGGAGTGCACCGTTTAGATAAGCAAGTCCTAACGGAACAAACGATCCTCTCTCCCCAAAGGCCGGTGCGACAATCAGGCCAATCCGCAATTCCACGGTCAATCCTTAGCCAAAATTTGGCGGCGACCCTCTTTCCAAGGCAATGGTAGGTTGGTTACGACGTCTTCGGGCAAAACGGTCACCTGGCCTTTACGCCGAACCGGCAACAAAGGTGGTTTATGAGCATCCCCCGGTGAAGCGAGGTGAGGAAACAATGTGGCAAGGCGAACGTCGTGGGGGACGGGAACAACTCCGTCGGTTCCGAACAAAGTAAAATAGTCTTCCCAAAAGCCATAACACGCGGATTCAAAAAAGCAGTCGGCGCAATGGGGAAGTTTGACTTTTTTTCGTTCGATTACGCGAAATGAAGACAGATCTTCACCAAATGTTTCATGCGGTTGAGTCACGTCGACCAAATCCACGCGGTGTTCGTGCCCGCCCACAAAACACATCGGAAACCCGACCTGGCTGTCCATACGGAACCCCACACCAAGCCGAACACATTCATCCAACGCAGGACGTAAATGAGTGCGCACAAGCGGTAATGGTGGCCACAAATGCATATTTTTTGCGCCTCTGGCTTCTGGTTGCATGGAAAAAAACAGAATCTCTCGAATACCTGGCAGGTTGGTATGGCAGTAGCGAACAAAGTCCACCAGATCGGCAACGTTATATTTGATGATGACGTGGGACACCATCACGTTAATCCCGAGGTTTATCAGGTGCTGAATCCCCTGTACCACAGCGTGAAACACGCCTTCCGTAACTGTAATTTTGTCAAATACCGACTCGTGATGTGAATGAAGAGATACTAGGGCATCGGTGACACCCGCATAAGCGAGACGGCGGGCGTTCTTTTCAGTCAGCAACGAGCCGTTTGTTTGGAGTTCGATCGACCGAAACCCCAGTTGTTTTGCGCGTTTGATGAGCGGCACGATGTCGGGGTGCATGGTGGGCTCCCCACCAGAAATGGCGAGCCGTTCGTACCCTTTTTCGCGCATTCTTTGGATCAATCGAAACCAGTCTTTTCCGGGCGGCAAGTTTCGCCCTTCACCGTCCGTGGGACCGGCCTTGTCGTCGTGCCACGCAGCAAAACAGAACGGGCAGCGGAAGTTACACTCCAACAAGATGCGGGCGGTATTTGATTTCACGCTGAACTCTCCTTGGTAGGCACCAGACGTGATGCTAACGGGCCTAGACATCCCGGGCAAGACCTATATTGGATAACGCCAACGTTCATAGGCTTTGCAACTGCGTAAGCATGGCCTGTATTTGCGGTAGAACACGACAACGGGTACCATGGTCGTGGAGTGTTTGCGCGTCACGGAGGTTTGATGACCCGCTACCTGCCGGAAAATCTACATAACGTTCGCCACTTGGCCCAGACAGAAGACGGATGGCGGCTTGCTTTGTATCGAACGACGTCGCGAGACAACTCGTCGAAGGTTACGACCGAGCGCAGGCCGGTGTTGTTGCTGCCCGGGTACGGCGCAAACCATCGGGCGTACTTTCCCACAAATGCACGAAGTTTACCGGAAATGTTGCATGCTCATGGGTTTGATCCGTGGGTGCTTGAGTTTCGGGGTACCGGAGCAAGCAGCGCACCAAAGGATCATAAAGCAGTCGTACACATTGACGCCAAGATTGCGTTTGATATCCCGGCGGCCATTGAGTTGATTCGCCGAATAACCGGATCACAACAGGTCAGCGTTGTTGGCCACAGCATGGGCGGGGTCATGTTGTACGGCTACTTGGGCCTGGAACCGACGGCCCCGGTGTATCGTGCCGTAACGGTATGCTCACCGCTGTGGTTCCGACATGCGCGAGCGGGTCAGAGGTCTCTAAAGTGGCAAGTTGCGGCTGCTCAACAGTTCGTGTCGCTGGTGTCGCGGTTTCCGGCACGTCGCGTGATGGCGGCGTTGTCTTATTTACCACTCGAGAAGGGATTTCATGCCCACTTTCATCCTGAGAACACCGCGATAACAGATGCACGGCGATTGGTACGGGATATGGCCACCGACGTGTACGGAAGCGAGTTGGTCCAGTTGCTGCGTTGGTTTGAAAGCGGGGAGCTGACCTGCAGAATGGGTCGAATTCATTACGGAAAGCTGCTCGAGAACGTCCAAGTACCCATGCTCGTCATACTTGCCAACCGCGATTCCGTGGTCAATCAAGTCGCCATCCGTCACGCATTCGAACGGCTGGGAAGCACGGAGAAACGTTTGATGGAACTCGACCCGGCGCACGGAGCCACCGTTGATTACGCTCACCATGATCCGTTGTCGGGAAAATATGCAGCAACCGACGTATTTCCGACCATCGTCGATTGGCTCGCGGCCCCACAAAGACCAAACGCTCCTGTGGAAGAAAATCAATTCGCGGTGGTCATGTAGGTAACCAGTTTTTCCGCTCCCATGTGCGTTTTGAACCGTGCTGCTCCTTCATCTCCCTTGTCGCTGAACCCGTAGTCCACAACGGTCACACCTTGGGTGATGCAGGTCTTTATGGCCGACCAAACAGCAAGATTGTTGGGATTGAGGTGCCAAAATTCGGGTTTACTTGCGTTATCGATAAGCATCGCGTAGGGCCCGTCCATTACAAACAATACCGCGGCGACGGCTTCCTTGCCGATTCGTGCAAGCGCGACCTGGAGTCTAGGACCAAATAGTTTTTGAAGCCGATCCAAGATGGAACGATTAAAGGGTGGGCTTCCGACGCGACTACTTTTCGCGACGTTTAAGGAAAGATAACGAATCAACGTCATCGGATCGGCGCTCACATCCACTTCAACCCCCTCTTTTTCGGCCTTTTTCACGCCTTGGCGCCCTACCCTTTCGACCTTTGCCCATGCTTCTTCTTCGGTTCGTGCGCGTAATACAAACGTGTCGTGGGCAACGTACCTGGCCAGTTTGTTTTTGTCGCCGGCCACATACGGACCGCTGAGTTCAGCGGGGGGCAGATGGACCCGAAATGTGCCCCCGGCAAAGGTTCTGAGGCCGCGATAGAGCAAGTCAACATCTAACGGAGTCGGTAATTTAGGACGCACAAGACCATACATACGGTCCGGGAGGGCATCGATGCGTCCGTTGTAAACATTGGCAATAATCCATGCGATGGCGCGCCCTTGGACGTCCAGAACCGAGTACGCGCCGAATTTGGAACCACGAAATACTTCGGTGCAGTATTCAGCGTAATTACACAACAAGCGGACGGGAGGTAATGCCATTTCAACCGGTAACGACTCCAGTTTTTCCCGTGAGATGGGTTCAAACCGATACATGAAACCTCTCCTGTTCTGCCATTGGTAAGTTAGCGGTTTTCCGAGGCCTCCCTCGAAACGCCCAAAGCCACTCGGAATAGGGCAACACCATGACGTTCGGCGCACTTCCAGGGGTGAACACCGGGGCCATCCACCGTGACAAGTCGGGCGCCACCGATTCCGGAATATCGGCAAGGAGGAACGGAATGGGCGGAGGATTTTGGTGAAACGCCGGCCTCAAAACCAAAAGCAGTTCGTCTGTCGTCGGGTTCAGTTGTCGGTTGAGATCAGCCGCACCTAGGTCCGACAAACACTGAACATACGCGGCATCGGGTGACATGTCGGCAATTCGATTCAACCACGCCGGGAAATTGGAAAGATTCGAGCGAAACAGAGTGGTATGTAACACGACCCGTACTCCCCGTTTACGAAGTTCGTCGAGACCACGCATGGATCGTGCGTAACTAAACGGGGTTCGAGTGATGTTTTCGTGAATGGCGGCATCCGAGCCATAAAGCGGCACATCCACGGCGGTCAACCCCGCGTCGACCCACTGCTGAGCAACATCAGGATTGGAAGCGAGGCCACAATGGGATTGCATCTGAATGGTTGAAAAACGGTATTGTTGCGCAGCACGGAAGATTTCGGGCAGCCAAGTCAGCACAGACGGTTCTCCACCGGTCAGTACCACGGATCGATACCTATCACGCATCGCCCGCAGCGACGCCAATACCCCGTAAATGGTCGAAAATCGAAGAGATACCTGATTGGGAGCGGGCGCCGCACAAAAAACGCACGCTTGGTCACATCGCGAGGTCATCAGGGTCACCAGAGCGGCATCGGGGTACCACGGATGGTTGTCTACCCGTGCTTCCTCCGGCGGTCGGAATCCGAAAGGCAACCCTTGTATCCCAACCAGCTTCGGCACTCCCAATACGACCTCGGGCGGTACATCGGTGACATTGTTGGAAACTTGAGGACGTGCTTCGCCATCGCCATACATGTGGACGTATTCGACAAAAAACCCAGGGCAATCGACGCTGAGCGAACAACCTGCACAAGCAGGCGGTTTGATCTTATTAAAATCATCAATTTCTACGAGATCACGATCCCAGACCTCACTCATTGTCAGTAAGCGATTGGCCAAAAGATCGTCATCAAAAGAGCGAAGCTCGCCAAGATGACAAAATGGGAAGTTTTCGACCGCAAAACGGGGTCCTTCCGTCAAACAATGCTGTAAACCATATTCGATGGCGTCTTTGACTGCGGCAGCAGCTTCGTTCACCGGAGGTACCACAACGGACACGTTGCGTAGAGCCGCACCTTTTGGTTCACACGCAGAAAACTTGAGCATCACATCGGGAAACGGAAGGATAAGATCCACAAGATCGCGGAGATACGCGAGATTCAACGACGTCACAACACAGTTAACCGTCAGATCCAGCCCCTTGCCCACAAGATTTTTGAGACCTCCGTAGCTCTGCTCAAAACTGCGATCTCCGGTCAGTTTGTTGTGAATACGTTCATTCCCGTGGATGGACAAATGCACATACCGAAGATTATGCGTGAGCAAACGCGAAACAACGTCGGGATAACTCATGACCCGACCGTTCGTGATAAAGCCAAGCAACATTCCTCGGCGTTTTACGTGAAATGTGAGCTTAAATAGATCCCGGCGCATCGTCGCCTCACCGCCGGAAAATACAACCATGTCGTATCCCTTTAGCTTAGCGACATCAATTTTTCTTTGAATTTCACGTGTTGGCGCATCACCGGAGTGCCGAACATCGTCCGTGTGGCAAAACACACAATGGTCGTTGCATGAATAACCAACTTTGATAAGTGTTCGACGTTGTCCAAAACGGGCGTGGTACTCAACCGGGACTGAACGAACCGTGGAGTAATTTGCCGTGGTCTCCACCTCAGTTGCGGAGACAAAAATAGGATCTATCTGGTTTTCGGATTCGTTCATCGGTCAACAACTCTGTCACGCTGAGAATGGGCAATAGATGGCCTACATGTCGAAAATTTGGTTTACCAGTAAACTCGCGTCGAAGCCCAAGTTATGCGAATCTTGCCAACAGGAGGATACGATGGCAATCAATGATAACGTTAAACGCCACTGCGCCGCCATGCTTGCCGGAGAATTGGGTACCAAACCGGGCCGAAGTCGACAAAGGGCTAACCAAAACGGTGGGCGGTTGGGACGTGGCCGTTTGGCAACAACAACCTTAGCTTGGGCGGCATCATTTATTGTGGCGGCCTGCAGCGACGGCGCAAGCGTATCGGGTGGTCAAACGGCGGACGTGTCGTTGCACAACGACGACGTGGCGGTAAGTAACGACACCGTTTTCTTTGACTCATTTGACATTGAGATTCCGGAAAACCGATTCGACATCACCACTATGCATGACCAATTCGAAGTTGGTAACGATGTTATCGTAACCGACAGCATCGAGGACACCGACGTCGCCGATACGGTCATATCGCCGACTGACACCCATGAATCCCGGGACGTTGAAGAGATATCGGACGGCGAAGTTGTGGCTCGGTGTGCTCCAGCCACAAGCTGTAACGACGGGAATTCATGTACTTTAGATGACCGGTGCCAAGAGGACGGAGTCTCGTGTGCAGGTATTCCGTACGAGTGTGACGACGGCTTGGGTTGTACCGCAGAATTGTGCGACGGCAACGGTGGTTGTGTTGTGTCGATCGCCGAGTTCACGTGCGTTATCGATGGTCACTGTGTCCTATTTGGAACACCTGACCCTGAATATCCGTGCCACACGTGTATCCCAGAGCTGTCTCAGGAGAGTTATTCGCCCGATGATTCTGCCTCCTGCGACGATGACAATCCGTGCACATTAACGTTATGTCAAGACGGAAGTTGTAACTTAGTGGGACCGACGAGCTGTGACGACGCCAACCCCTGTACCGCGGACACGTGCGACCCAGGACTCGGTTGTATTTATTCCAACATCACCGACTCTTGTAGTGATTCCTCGGAATGTACCAAAGACGATGTGTGTAACGCAGGAAAATGCACCGGCCAATCCATCTCATGTAACG
>JABWCM010000263.1 GCA_013360285.1 Myxococcales bacterium | reverse complement strand
GTACCCGAAGGTACGCTGAGGATGGGCCGACCGAGGCAGGACCGACGTAGTAGGCCAATGGCTCGCGTAGCTTATTTTTTTCCCAAACACCCTCTCAGGATTTTCCCGGGCGACCGGGCTCAAATTCGGCTGGGTCGGGAAATCCCCCAAAAAACACCAGCCACCCAGATGGAGTTGCAACGACTTTGCAACAGGGTGCGGCGACTTTGCAACAGGGTACGACGACTTTGCAACAAGGTGCGACGACTTTGCGACAGGGTACCGCGACTTTGCAGGGGAGTGCGACAACTTTGCAGGGGAGTGCGGCGACTTTGCAGGGGAGTGCGGCGACTTTTTATGTCTGGACAGCATACCCCTTATCAAAGACGCTGATTTTCCACAACAAACCTACGGCGATCGTTGCTTCAAGACCGATCCCCCGATCCCATTCAACATAAAATTGTCAACAGCTTTTTCGTTGTTTGTCATTTTGTCATCATTTGCCGTTGACACACTCAAGAGTCATGGGGGATAGTCGGCATGCAGTGGTTAACTTCAGGCTAGGAAGAAAAAAATGGACAAACAAATCGAATCGGGTGATACGCAAAACGCCACGTCCGAAGCACAATCTGCCATCGCTGCGGTGTTGCCTGCGGCAAACAGCCTGGCACCCTCTGAAGTGATGGACACATTTCCTTTGCCGATAAGAACTCTTGTCGACGAATCCCACGAATTGGCCGCCCGAATAGGCGCTTTTTACCAGGCCGACCCCAACAGCGGCAGGCCCGGATTTGAATCGGTAGCGTTCCGGGTTCCAGCGGATACACCACAACGAATGACCAATTTGGTGACTGCTGCTCGAGAGATGGTTTTGATCTGTATTTTGGGCAACGCGACCACCCAACGTGGACTTCGTGCCGAATTTGAACAAGCTGAAAAGACGCTAAGAACGATTAAACGAACATTGGCGTTTTATTACGACGACGGCATCACGACCCAGGAAGACGAACAACTGGAGGCACTGGCTTCGGAACACGTCGACGAAACCAGTTCATTGGCCAATCTTTCTGCCGCTCTTTATGACTATGGACGAATGGCCCAGCGAGACAACGAAGCGCTGGCAATCATTGAGACGTGGGATAAACAATTGCCGGAGTTGGCATTACAATTGTCTGCAACTTTGGCGGGTCCTGCTCCGGAGGTAGACAAAAAAGATATCGACCTTCGAAACCGTATCCTGACGCTTTTGTCTCGTGAATCCCGCAAGATACGCCGCGCAGCGGAATTTTTGTACGCGGACAACTTCAACGACCTTTATCGCCGATATTTTACGAGTAGTTATGCCCGGAATCGCCGGTTGGAACGAATGCGTAGAGCCGCGCAGTAACCCCTGAAAATCAAGCCCACACCTGTATTGATTTGACTGATATAAGAGGGTGTTGGGGTAAAAAATTACGTTACTCGAAACATTGGCCTACTACGTCGGCCGTGCTTCGGTCGGCCCGACCGATTCGTTACGGCCGTTGTTTCGTTCACCGGCAATTTTTTCCCAAACACCCTCAAGACATGGCGAGGGAACGCGGGCGCCGGCAATCCCGCACCCCCGCTACTCCTGGGGAATCCCTTCGATTTCTTCCGGCACAGGGGGGGCTTCTTCTTCGGTGCCGGCGCCCGGATCCACCAACGGTTCTTCTATGATTGCTCCTTCCGCCTCGGGTATCGGATAGACCTCCGGCAGAGGTCCTTCTTCGGGTACCATGCCATCTTCCGGAGACAGCGTGGGTACTTCTGTGGGGTAACCAGGCAACGGCGTTGGAGTTTCGGTGCCGCCTGTGCCATGTTGCATCATCTGGGCACGTTGTTCGCGTAACGCACGCATCCGTTCCTCACGTTCCTGGCGAATTTGCTCTATCCGATCATTTGTCGTGGGTTCGCCAACCGTAGCCGGCGTATCCATGGCGGTGGGTAGTGTGCCGCGGCCTGGTCTTGTGTTTTCGTTACCCAACCCTTCGTTGTTTCGGTCCCCATTGGTGTCACCGGCAACCGGCACCGGTCGCTGTTGACCCGCTGCGTTCCGCCGGCCGGCGTTTCGTTCCCGCGGTGACTCCGAATCGCCTCCTTCCGCTTCCGGAACATTTTCGTCAGGTTGCTCCGGCGGCGTATCCTCACCTCCGCTGCCGCTTACGTTTTTGATTCCCACCCGCATCGCTGGTTTCGCCAAATTACAATCCGGTTTTTTGACCAGACCCGTGCAGTTGAGTCCATAAAACCCATTTTTTTCTGCGGCCTGGAATCGTTTGTCGGCTTTGGCAATCGTCCGCAAAAACTTGTTTGGGCTCTCTTCCTGTCCGTCGCGGGATTCCACCCGCTCGTAAAACGACTCGGTCAAATGAAAAGCTGCCTGGATGCTCAACGACCAATCCCCAAAAACCCGTTTGGGGCGCACCAGAAACATACTGCGTTCGTCGAACACCAATTCTGCGTCTTCGCCATTGGATTCAAACTTCTCAACATGGACAACGGTATCGTCTTTTGCCCCCGGAACCGCCCGCAACACCGCAATGTCCTTTTTCCGCCCCACCACAATCCGCGTCGACACGGTCCCTAGATTGACGTCGGTGAGCACAAACTCACCATATGCTTTGGTTTTGAAACTCGGCTTACGCACCACGGTTTCGTCGATAGTCAACTCAACAAAACCTTTGCTTTCCGAAAGACTGCCGCCCCAAACAAAATCCGCTTTTGCATTCAGCACACCGGTCAGGTCATACGGCATCCACTTGGCAATGATTGGATTGTTGTCGAGTTTTAGATTCTTTAAGTGGGGAACCTCGACCCTTATTTTGCCTCCATCGTAAGTAATTTTAGCACCTTCGATCATCCCCCCCAGCAGTTCCGCATCCACGACTACATCGGTCGCGCCCCCAAAAATCATGTCGGTGAGTCCGGCACCAATCCGAAGATAATCAATCTTTAACTTACCACCTCTCTTCTTGGTGGCGGTCGGTGCCTCTTCTTTCGTTTTATGCTCTCCCGGAGTCTCCTCCACACCTTCGGCAGCATCCGGTTTGGGAACTTCGGCGTTGCCGGGCCCACCTGGCGGCTCGCCACCCTCGGGTAGCGCTTCCTCCTCGGCGTTGTTTTCTTCTTTATCTGCGGCACCTTTGGGTACCTCGGACGACGCAACCACCACATCAAAATCGAGCACAACGTCAAACAACTCGACCTCGGACAACCCATTGATGTCCAAGTCACCGATGGTCACTTTGGCTTTAAGCGCTTTGGACAACTTGTGTTCGGCAAACCTCGCCACACGTTCCGAAGGGAAGGTAAGGACCACAAACACCAACACGGTGAACAAAAAGAAGCCGGCATAACCTGCCCAACGGGCTACACGGTTCCAAGATGGCATAGTCATGGTGTTCCTTGTGCTTTGTAGGTGGCCACGGTTACCTGTGCGGTCTGCGCAACATCAAATTGTCCAAATTTTCTGGAAATATCCAGGCGGGTCACAAACAAAAGTTCCTCGGATCGTTCAATTCCTTCGAGGAAATCAAACAACGCATCGATCGAAACGCCGCGAAACTCAAAGTCCTGCTCCACACGCAGGTTGGACCCCTCCACGTCTGCACCCTTTTTGCCTTTGGCACGTTTCTTTTTTTGTTTCTCGGTTTTCTTTTCGCAAACGCCGGCAATAGGTGTTTCCACCTGCTTATCTAATGATCCGATTTCATCCGCGAGTTTTTTTCCGCCGCTCAGTTGTACATTCCGTGCGATGTTGTTCACGGGAATACGCAACGACACAATTCGACTGGATTCGATTTTTCCCTGAATGGCGTCACATTTGGCCCGTACCGACGCATAGTCGGCCGCAGCCGTTTCGACTTCCCGCATCAGTTCCTGGTTTGTGGCTATTTCATCTTCCAATTCGGTCATTGCACTGCTGAACCACCACAACGCAGCCCCGACAATGACCACCACAAACCCGGCCACCAATCCCAATACCATCCATTTTTCGCGCGAAGACATACGGTCCAGCGCGCCAAAACGACCTTCAGCAGCCATTATTCGCCCTCCTCCTGCTCCTGCCGTTCCGCGTTCCGTTTTTCCTCTTGGGTGGAACAATCCACATCCATTCGGATTCGAAACGAGTACCAGTCGCGATGGCGATCAAACGTTATCTTACTTGTACCTTCGAGTACGACGTTTTTGAAACATCGATGTTTGGTAAGCAGTTGTTCGAACAACGTGGCCGCTTCAAGCCCATTGGCTTCCCCTTTCAATGCTACCCGTTCTTCGTCGATCTCAATATTTTCGAGTTCCAGCAACAGTTTTTCTTCGGCCGCAGCATCGTCAACCGCGTCCGTCGGTGCTCCACCGTCGGGTTGTCCGGCTCCCTGCTGACCACCATCTGTTGGGACATCGGAAGCCGGCATTTCCCCGGGTACCGCGCCCGGAACTGGAACCGCACCGGGAAGTGCGGCCTGCGCTTCGGCTTCGGCTCTGGCTGCGTCCCTCTCTGCACGCAGGTTCGCAAAAGCTGGATTGACGGGCATCCCCCGATCCGGAACCGCCGGGCGAACCTGAGCTGAACGCTCCATGGCACCGCCCTGAATTCTTGCTTGATGAGCCTCACGTAATTGTCTAGCACGTTCCAGCCGGGCGCTCGGATCGGCCATCGGCACCGGTTCCTGACCGGGACCCGGTGGAAAAACCCCTTGGGGTTCTACTCCCGGGATCGGCGGCAATCCAGGAATGGCCGTCGGTGCTGCATTGGGATCCCGTGCTTCTCCGGCACCCGGCAGTTGAGACGGGTCCGGCACCACACCGGGCATGGCTCCCGGAACACCGCCGCCGGTCGCCGCAGGAGGTACAACCGCCCCTGATGCACCCGCTCCGGCCCCCGTAAGCCCGGGATCACCTTGCATTCGCAACACTTCCTCGCGGCTGGCACTCGAGACTTCCTGCATGATCGACGTGATGTCATATAACATTTCCGTTGCAGAAATCTCTGGAAACACCTTCAGATCTTCCGGAACTGGTACGTCCCGCAAAGCGGTGAGCACCGAGTCAAAGTCGTCTTTTTCTTTACCCAAAACCTCTTTGGAAAAATCCTGGAGCGCCACCAATTGTTGGTCCCTTTCCTCTACCAACATCGAATAGCGGGTATAACCACGGAATACGGCAAGTCCAATCAACAAAACAAGCAGAACAACCAGGTATACCAATTTGTCTTTGATAAACTGAAAGTCTCCGGCATATGCAAAGGCGCCACGACGGAAATTAAAATCGTCCCGAGTTGCTGCCGACGTGGCACGCAACGCCATGGACAATGCTGCAGCGAACCGGCTGTCATTTTCTTTGGGTTCCGACATCTCCCCAAGCGGCAATCCCGATACGGTCAAAGACTCTGTCGTTACTCCCAGAGCGTCTTCAAGATAATCATAAATCCCCCGAAGCCGCGACGTTCCTCCGGTCAGCAAAACACGCTGAATAACTTCTCCCCGAAGCTTCGATGACACTGCCTGAAGTGTTGTAAATAACGCCTGGACCAGCGGATCGACCCCATTTCGCACCACAGCAGCAATACGGGTTTCTCTGTCGGACAGAAACGAAGCCCCAGACGGGGCCACGAGGCCTTCATGACACTTCAGTTCTTCTGCCGCCCGCCAGTCGAGGCCCAGGCCGGAAGCAACCGCAGTCGTAATATGGTCCCCACCTCGTAAGATAGTCCGCGCCAAAACAACCGACTTTCCGTGGACTACACAGACATTTGTTCGCTCGGCACCAATATCCACCAACGCCACAGGTCCTAGGTCACGTACAGTAAGATAAGGAATAACGTGGACCATACTGTGGGGCGCAAATCCAACCAGGCGAGGGTCTAATCCAACTGCTGAATATCGTTCGAGAAGTGCCTCAAAATAATCGCGTTCTACGGCAGCGGCAAACACCCTGGACTTATGCGGCTCCCGTTCCACGGTAAGATAATCGTAGACCATCTCATCTGTGGAATATGGCACAAAACTCTCCAGCTCAAACCCGATGGTACTGTCGATTTGTTTTGGGTCCGAAAACGGAAATAGAATTTCCCGGGTCAACACCCGGTGTGAAGGCAGCGCACAAACGACTGTGTCGCCTGCAAGTTCACCCGCTTGTTTCATGCGGCGCAAAACGTCGTCTACGGCACTTTCGCGCTCGGCGGAAGACAAATCTGGACCACGAGGTTCGATGTGGCGTTCGATTGCCCCAACGACTTTGAAGTTCCGAAACGTCGCTTCCAAATACACCGCCTTCACACTGGCGGCACCGATATCCAATCCAACAATTCTCTGGCTCATACGATTGTGACCTCAATCTTCTCGCCAATATACATACTTCCCCGTGCTGGTGTCGATGACGGCGGTCACCGTCTTTTCGGTAGCCCCCACCTTCCCGGTACCTTTGACCCGAATCACGCGGCTTTTTGTACCAATCACCTGCTGCAACGCCTGGCTGTTTACCGGAATCGCCCCACCAAACTCGTCGGGCAAACGGCCAAAAAAGTCGGTAAAACTTTTTGGGCTATTAAAAGGAGCCGTGTACAACATTTTTTTGATGTTGCGACACATTTCGATAGCTCCCCCTACCACGTCGATTCCCGATATCGGCGCGCCGCCAATCGCCGGCCCACACAACACCATCTGCAACTCGGGGGACACTGCCTCACAAACAACCGCCTTGATCAACTCGATGTCGGCGGTGTTTACGTTCAGCTTTTCCGTGGAATACACCGTGATCTTGTCTCTTATCTTACAGAATGTCTCATCGTCCAAACCATCTATCAGCCGCACTTCATCCACCGAATCGAACTTGGCGTTTTTGCTCTCGTAATCAAACTTAGCGTACGCAAAATCCTCGCTACCGCCGCCGCCGTCGACGATATTGCCCTGGGCATCGAAATCAGAACGAACCTGATCGGCATCAACCCAGTCGATAATATTCAGAATCATTTCTGCACGTTCTTTGTCGTCTTCGGTTAACCCGATCCCCTCGGGCCGCGGCCCCTGCAAATACCCAAACAATTGCTTAAACAAACCTTTCTTTGCCTGAGGCGTTTCCACAAAGTTGATATTGACTCGTCCATCTTCCGCATCGGCGCTGCACTCAAACGCCCCTTTTTCGACGCCGATCCCTTTTTGGCCGGACAAATCAAACAGCTCAATTCCAAACAAATCTACTCGGCCGGTGTTGTAGATTTCCGCAAACTTACATGCGTAATTCCACATTTCGATGTTCTGAGAAGCAACATTTGGAGCAAATTGCGCGACCAGACCGAGCATTTGATCCACCAGCGCCTGACCCCGAATCACCATACGCGCCAATTCCACCGAACTGCGCGCATGATAATATGCCTGAACTTCGCGCTCCAGGTTGGACGCCATCTTTAAGTTAACGCGGGTATTGTAGGAAAACTCGGTGCTAAACGCCGCCATCAAACTCACCATGATGAGCACCATCAGCAACGCCACACCCCGAGGTTTGGATATGGATTCGTTTACAACCAGCGGGCGGATCCGATCCCAAGCCTGACCTAGGTTTGTGGTGTTTTTAGATGAAATTTTTGTCATGGCCGCCTTTGGCCGCCTCGCCCATAAAAACCCCTGCGGCATATTCTTGATATTCCTCATGATTTTTCCGAGCGATCCGGCTAAAATCCAGCTTGCCAAAAATTCCCCTAAAAAACACCAGCCACCACTCTCCCCTCTTTTGCGCCGTAGATGTGTCGGCATCATTTAACGTGCTCCTGGGGTATTGACTGGAACACCACCTGGGTTTCCAGGGAGTCCACCGGCACGTCTCAAAACCTCCCCTTGATTCGTCAAAGCACCACCATATGTGAAATCCAGCGCCTCACGCATATAAAGCGCAGTCTGGGTCTCAAACTCATACTCGTCCTGATTTTCATCACGCAGAACCAAACGAATTCGAACACGCCATGGCAGTTGCAACGTCTTTTCTTCGTCAGTCACCTCTTCCGGCAGTTGCAGACCTGGCACACCGATTTCAAAGTCATCACTGGTTACTTCCCATTCGTTACGCCAGTCCTCTTTTTCCCGATCCCAGTAGTCAAATTCCAAGGATTTGACATTCTCCGCCATCAATTCCACGGTTCCCCCCTTTTCTGGGTCGCTGTCCGGCAACGTCTTGGCGCGACGATAAAGCCCTTTACCGCCTCCTTTGATCGATTTAAGAAAGTACTCCACAACCATTTGATCACTTTCACGACTCTCTTTGATTCGCCGGTCGTTACACAACGCAGTAAACGTGATCTTGTTCCGGTTTCCCAAAAACACGGTTTTGGAACGTTCTTCTTCGGCATTGACGTGTTTGGAAAGAAACGACATCGAAATTTCGCGTGCCATACGCTGCATCGAAACCCGCGCCGCATGGTAAGTTTGCTGCAAGTCGTCGGTCGTTTCCTGTGCGCGGATCATCAATACAAACGAGCTGTACATAATCGCGGAAACAGTGGCGAAAAGGCCAATCGCAACCAGAATTTCGACGACGGTAAATCCCCGTTTGTCACCGGCGTGCCTCATCGTCCCCCTCCGCCACCGCCACCGCCGCTACGCCCTCCCCCCTGCGGATTTGCCGGTGCCCGTCCATCCGGTGCATCCAACAATCCTTGTTCTTCAGCCCTCCCCATGGCCTTCATCAATTCCTCTTGCTCCTCGGGAATCGCAACAATGTAGGTCTGAATACGCAACTCACGATTGGCCCGACGCCCCTCCTTCCATCGTAACGTAACCGTTAACTTACGAGTCTGCTCCGCAGCTTTTTGCACAATCTGAGGAAAAAACTGAGTAATTCCAAGCACACTAGTCAGCAATCCTTGAAGGTTGATGCCGCACATGGCCATGATTTGATCCCCGTTTGGGCCCATTAACATAGCAAACGCCGGCAATAGGCTCGGATCGATCATTCCCGCCAAGCCACCGCCAAGCCCACCTCCGGCACCGCCACGTCCTCCATCCCCGCCACCTGCACCGCCCAGCAACGACGACGGATCCTGCCCACCCGTCAACGACCCCAGCGCTGCCGACGCCAAGGATTCGAGTTGCCCTTCTTCAAACTCCATGCCCTCAATGCTGTATTCACAGGTAAAATCCCGATCAAAAGGACGCGGAACGTCGCAATCCTCTCCCTCTTGGTCATTTTCCGGAAACCCATCGATCTGGTATTCCTCTTCGATATCCAAAACGATGCCGCGCATCAACAATGCCGCGGTTGTCATTCGATACACCTTGGACGAGTTGACGACCGAGCTGGAATGTGCCGAACTAATTGCAGCAAGCGCTATGGCAGCAATCGCCAACGCGACCATCATCTCCAACAGCGTAAATCCCCGGTCGGACCGCCGTTTCGCGCAAAGTACCATCCGCACGAAATCGCCGCGCACCGCTGTCCGCCGCTCCCAATCAGGAAACGAAATTGCCGGTGAGCGAAACAGTGGCCGTAACGAGTCGGTCGGGCCGACCGAGGCCCACCGGAGGCGTACCCAATGGTACGCTGAGGATGGGCCGACCGACGCACGGCCGACGTAGTAGGCCAATGGTTCGAGTAACGTAATTTTTTTCCCAAACACCCTCTCAGGTATTGTTCTTTTTGAACTCACTGGCGCTCAGTTCCTCGCGGTGAAGAACCGCTGTACCTTGAAGAGACTTGGTTTCAATCGTATAAATGCTGTCCCCGTCAGTAAGATAAATATAGGCACGCTCAACATAACCGGATGGAAAAAAATGGATTTCCACCTTTCCTTCCGACACCTTACTCTTTTCATGCGACACGAGCACACCTTCGAACTGAACCCGCTTGCCCAATTCGCGACGCGTCAACAAATTGTCCCGCACTTGAGAAAAAGCCTGCCCCGCTGTCTCCCCTTCTCCTGATTCATCCTCGTCGCGACCAAATGCTCGGCTGACCACATCTACGGACTTGCTTTTGCGGCCACCCTTTCGGGTTGATTCCTGATTGGCTTTTTTTTTGACCGTTTCGTCGCTGTCGAGCATAAAGGTGTCGCAGGCCGTGCCTTCCCGGGGCAATTCCTCACCCCAATACTCGCCGTTCTCCATGTCTACGACAAGGCGGTAACTCATGTTGTTGATGACCGACAGGTTGTAAAGATAACGAATCGATGCGGCAATTTTTTCGCTTGACGTCTTCAGATCAGCTCGGAACAAACCGCCGACACCGACTATCACCACTGTAATGAGAATGACCACGATCAGAATAGAGACGGCCAGTTCGATGACGGTGAAACCGGCCCGTTTAGATGGATCACGCGACCTATACCGCGTGCCGAGACCAGGCAACAGCCCTAAACCCTTTCGTTGTATTTGGCGGTCGCAAAAATACACGCCGATACTCCGTGACAAAAACCATGTCAGGCCCTATGAGGGTCAGCGGAAATAGATGAGTGAACCCTGTTCGGCTAATTTAGGCTGCCTTGTCCAGTCCCGTCCTTGCGGAATATTCCCGATATTCCTCA
>JABWCM010000262.1 GCA_013360285.1 Myxococcales bacterium | reverse complement strand
GTGGCTTTGGGGCGGCTTGGCTCCGAAAAACCCTGCGCCATATTCCCGATATGACTCGGGTTTTCCAAAACCAATCCGCCGCCAAATCCACGCCCACAGCCCGCGCCCATATTTTTCACAAACTCTTTGTGATAAAATTGGGGGACGGACTTGGACGCGGGGATTTTGGTCCCGATGCCCGGAAAAAAGCCGAGTTATATCGGGAGTGTGACGCGGGGTTTTTTCTGGGCGGGGGGACAAAAGCACCTGTCCAAGTTCGTTCAGCTATCCGTTTCGATTCTTCTTTCGCCTTTACTCCACATCCATTTCCGTTGACTCATTTCGGCGCCCGTTTCACAATGGCGAACGACATCGGTTGTCGTTGGCGCCAAGGTCTTGGGCACGTCGACCCGTTATACGTGGAGAGAAGATGATAAACCAATTGTTTCAGCGGGTTTTTGCAGTGGTGAAGTGGTTTGTTTTGACGATTTCGGTTGTTGTTTCCCTCGGCGCGGACTATTCGTTTGCTTCCTGTCCCGACGTGCCGGGAGATCTCAATAAAGATTCGTTGGTGACGATCACCGACATCCAATGCGCTCTACTGGTTGTTTTGTACGATTCGGCAGGCGACGAAGTCAAAGCGCCCGCGTGTGCTGTTGTGGGACCCGATGCGGCGGATTTGGATTGTGATTTCCAGGTGACCGTGGTGGACGCGGTGCTCATCATCCAGATCGCGTTATCCGGTAAGTTGGGTACTGGGGTCGACCTCAATGCCAACGGCTGCACCGATTCCTGCGAAACCGAATGTCCGCCAAACACCCCTTGTTCGGTAGGACAGGCATGTAAACACAATGCCGATTGTGCCTCCGGATGGGAATATTGTGCCTTTGTTGGATCATGCGGCGACAATGGGGTTTGTACCCTTCGCCCTGATTTTTGCCCTCCCCCTGGGGATCCGGTATGTGGTTGTGATGGCCAAAGTTGGGTGAGTGTCTGCAAAGCGGCGAGTAATGGGGTCAGTGTCGTCGCGTCCGGTGCGTGCCCCACGGAGCCCGCGTGTAAAGAACCGTCGTTTGACCCGAAACTGTCCGCGGGAGAGCCCACCTTATTACAAGGGATGACGTTAGCCCACAATCTATTACGCGCCGAAGTCGGCGCCCCTCCGGTGACTTGGAATCCGACGTTGGCCGAATTGGCGCAGGGGTGGGCCAATCAGTGTGTTGCTCAATACGATTCCGCCCGCACCACCAAATGGAAGCAGGCAACGGGAGCAAAAACCCCCTTTGTGGGGCAGTTGTTTTACGTCACCGACGTAGACTCGGTACCCCCGGCGATATCGTCGCCTTTTTCGGCGTGGACCGCAGGGCAACAGGATTACACCTGGATTTCCAACCAATGTGCTTCCGGGCAAAATTGTGGTCACTATACCCAGGTCATTTGGGCTACCACGACTTATCTTGGCTGCGGCATCAAAAAGTGCGCCCAACTGCAACTCGGCGGAATTACGTGGACGGGCGCCTACATCGTGGTGTGTAATTATGCGGTGGGGGGAAATTACCCGGGGGTCTGGCCGTACCCACCCGCTAAAGACCCGTGTGTGGATCTCGACCGAGATGGAATCGTCCAGATGGAAGATTGTAACGACACCAATGCGGCGGTCGGGACTACGGCTGGATGTATCCCCGCACCACTCCCCACCGATCTCGATGGGGACGGTTTTTCCCCACCGGTGGACTGCGACGACGCCAATGCGGCCCGTCGACCCACGGCTGTTGAAGTTCCCGATGATTTAGATAACGACTGCGATGGACTGATCGATGAATGACAAATGTAATCATGCTGAGATGCTGTTAACGTTTCGACGGTCCCTTATCTTAATTGTCGCGGCATTCTGCGCCTGTTCCGACTCATCCGGATCGGCGGGTGCGGTGGATTCGGCGGGTGACCCTGGGGCGGATGTCGGGGGTCCTGGTGGACTCACCCCCTTGGACGGAAACGGTGGATTCGGTGGAGAGGATGGGACGGGTCGGGTACCCAATGATACTGCGGTGGGTGGCGACACCGCCGTTGATGCTGGTGTGGACGACGGAGGGGGAAATGGCGACGTTGCCCTCGGTTTCGACGTGGTGGATATCACTTTGGATGACACCACAGTCCTGGACACGTCGGTCCCCCCCGATTCCGGTTCCGAAGTAGGTCCGTCAGACAGCGGCGGCAATCCCGGCCCCGATGTCCAGGCCGACACAACCGGGACGACGATTGTGGGCAGTTCCGGTTGGTGTTCGTTATACATACCCGATCCCTGGTCGCGTAAAATCGACAATGCCGGCGGCACGGTCACGTTTAATGAAATTCTGTATCATCCGGTTTTAGACGATGGTGTTGAATGGGTCGAGTTGTACAACCCCATGACCATCGACATGGACCTTTCCTTTTGGCGCCTCGAAGGGGGAATTTCTTTTGTATTTCCCGATGGTACGCTCCTTCCCGGCGGTTCTTATCTGGTCGTGAGTTCGGCGCCGGAACAGATGGAAAAACCGCTTTTGGCCCTGCCGGCTCTCGGTCCATTTGACGGCAAACTGTCCAACGGGGGAGAAAAACTCGAGTTGTGGAACAACAACGGTCGCCTGATGGACCAGGTTGATTATGGGGATGATGAACCGTGGAGTCCACTTGCCGACGGATCCGGTGCGACGTTGGCCAAACGGGAGCCCGTCTCGGCCAGTGAACCCGCAGAAAACTGGACTCACAGCGGCGGGGTTGGCGGCACTCCCGGTGCTCCCAATTTTGAAAAACCCACCAACAATTCTTGGTTTGAACCAGCCATTACTTTGGATTCGGACTGGAGCTATTACGCCACTGGAGGGCTGCCGGCCCCGAACTGGGCGGATCCGTTGTTCGATGACCAAAATTGGAAGGTGGGAAAACCGATTTTTTGGTCCGGAGAAGCGCCGATGACGCAAGGTGAGGCAGCGGCCTTGTTTACCGCCGACAACTTTTTTGCATTGTATACCGGCGACAAGTCGGGGGAAAACCTGAAGTGGATAGGGCGCGATTCGGTGGGAGATTGGACAAGCGCCGAATCGTTTGTAGTACCCTTGCAGGCGAAGGCCCACCTGTACGTGGCTGCCTGGGAAGCGCCGGGGTCCGACGGCGGTCCCCAAATGTTGATTGGGCAGGTGCAACTACCGGATGGATCCATTTTGCCTACCGATGCAGCTTCGTTTGAAGCCGTCCTTGGCCCACCAAACGGCAGCCCGGGTGGGTCCCTGAGCGATCCTTCGCCGGCCGTTTCTCTGTTGGCCGACTGGATAAAGAATGCGAATACCCAACAATCCTGGATTACCCCCAAAGCCCAAGTCAACAAAAATGCGGCGCCATGGGGAGGCGCGCTGGGTGGGGTTTTTCTGGATTCCGTTCACTATATTTGGCCCGACACGTTTGATGCACTGTCGGCCACCAATCAACAGAATACGTTTGGTTTGTTTCGCTCCAAAAATCCGATGTTGCCGTCGCCGGGAGAAACCGAGTTGCCAAGCGGCCCCACCACCATCTATTTTCGGACCCATTTTGAATTACAAACCAACGTGGCGGAGGTCCAGTTGTGGTTGGATACGATTTTGGATGATGGGGCGATTGTTTGGCTCAACGGCGTGGAGGTATATCGACAGAATATGCCGCAGGGCGCGGTAACGGCGGAGACTCCGGCGTCTGTGAGTGTGGGGGAATCTACGGTAACCGACGGGATCAATCTTCCCACCGCTGCGTTGGTTTCCGGAGACAACGTATTGGCGGTGGAATTACACGATGCGGTGGATGGGGAAGCGGATCGGGCGTTTGGAATAGAATTGTTTGTGATGAAAACGAGTGATTCCATAGCTACAGCCGGATCCCCTGTACAATTACAGGAGGTTTCTGCGGGATCGATTTCCCCATTTTGGCTGGACATCCAAAATATCGGTGTGGTGCCGGAAAATCTCAATCAGTGGGTGTTGTTTACCAGCGAGGGGTTCACCTATGTTTTTCCCGATACGGTGCTTCAACCGGGAGAAATCCGTTTGCTCGACGAAACCGAGCTGGGGTTTGGTGTGTCGCCTGGGGAAATGGTGTACCTTCTTGGGGCTGACGGTCAAACCGTAGTAGATGGGGTGCGTGTGGGGACGACTCCGCGAGCCCGTTTGGCAAAAGGGGAAGCCCATGCTGAGTTTCCGTGGGTTTTTCCTGATACCACGACTCCAGGTCAACCGAATGTGGCACCGCCGATTCCGCACGTGGTGCTCAATGAGATCCACTACCATGCGGCCCCCACCGCGACTGAAACCGGAGAACTGGTGGAGTCGGAGGAAGAATGGATCGAGTTGTACAACGCGGGGTTGGCGCCCGTTGATCTAACAGGATGGACACTTAACGACGGAGTTGAGTTTGTTTTTCCGATGGGAACGACGTTGTTTCCCGGGGCGTATCTGGTAGTGGCCGACGACGCTGTGGCGTTTGGTGCCAAATTCCCAGGGGTACCTATCGTGGGGAATTGGGATGGGGGACTCGACAACGGTGGCGAACGAATCGAGTTGCGGGATGCGTGCGGTAACGTGGTCGATGAAGTGGCCTATCAGGACAGCGGGCGCTGGCCGTCACAAGCCGATGGGACCGGTGCCACTCTGGAGCTGAAGGATCCGCACGCCGATAACAACAGTGCCGAAGCGTGGGGCGCCAGCGTTACCAAATCGGAGTGGGTTAACGTAATGTATGAAGGGGTTGTTCAGGCCAGTTCCGTGGGGCCGGACAATGTGTGGAAAGAGTTTGTGATGGGATTGTTGGATTCCGGGGTGGTGCTCATCGATAACCTAAGTGTGGTCGAAGACCCACTTGGCGCCAAAACCGAGTTGATACAAAACGGCAATTTTAATGGGGGCAACACCGATGGGTGGCGTATCGTGGGGAACCATCGGCATAGCCAGGTCGTAGCGGACCCCGACAATCCGCAAAATCAGGTGTTGCGGTTGGTGGCGACGGGTTCCACCGAACATATGCACAACCATGCGGAGACGACTTTTGTCGGCAACAAATCGATTTCCAACGGCAAAACCGTTCGGGTTTCGTTTTCCGCACGATGGGAATCGGGATCCAACCAACTTCATACCCGGATTTATTTTAATCGACTTGCCAAAACCACGTTGCTCCCTCGCCCCACGTTGTCAGGTACGCCTGGGGCCAAAAATTCCATTGCGGTAGACAACATTGGGCCGACTTATCACAGCCTGCGACATGTTGCTGCTGTTCCCCAACCGATGGAACCGGTCATGGTGACGGTCACCGCCGCCGACCCCGATGGAGTGAAACAACTGACGTTATGGACGGCTGTAGGCGGCGGTCCGTTTATGGCGGTCCCGATGACGCCGCAGGGGAAAGATGGCGTGTACGCCGCAACAGTGTCGGGGCAGCCGGCGTCGACGTTGGTGCAGTTTTATATTGAAGGGGTCGACACCCTTGGCGCGATGAGTTGGTTTCCGGCGAAAGGGCCTGCCTCAAGGGCGATGTGGAAGGTGGAAGATGGGCTCAAAGCTACCAACGGCTTACACAATGTTCGTATTGTGATGACCAAAGCCGATTCCGACTGGATGCATATGCCGGTGAATCTGATGAGCAACGATCCCATTGAATGCACTGTGATTGTGGATGAAGAAACGATACATTATGGCGTGACCGCGCGTACCAAAGGCAGTCAACGGGGCCGGCCGGAAGTCAAACGGTTGGGGTATGCGTTGCGGTTCCCCAAAGACAATCGGTTTCGGGGAATTTATCGTTCCGTCTTTATCGACCGATCGGAAGGCGTAGGGTATGGCCAACGGGAAATGTTGATGAACCAGGTGATGAACCGCGCCGGCAGCGTTTCCGGCGAATACAACGATTTGGCGCGGGTCATCACCCCGCGGTTGGAGCACACGGGGGCTGCGGAATTGCAGTTGTCCCGGTTTAGTGATCAATTACTCGATTTTCAGTTTGCCGGCGGTGGGGATGGGTTGTTGTATGAATACGAGTTGATTTATTTCCCCCTTACGACTCAGACCGGCACACCCGAGGGGTTGAAGTTGCCGCAGCCGGATAACGTGATGGGGGTTCCCATTGTGGGTTTGGGAACGGGTTTCGGCGAGGAAAAAGAACGATATCGGCACACGTTTACGTTGAAAAACAACCGTGACCGGGATGACTACAACACGATCATGCAGTTTGCAAAAATCTTTGGCCAAAGCGGATGGGCGTTTCAGGAACAAATCGAAACCGTAATCGATCTGGACCAATGGCTGCGTACCTTTGCGTTTACGAAGTTAAGCGGGTGTGTCGACAACTATGGAAGTGATGGGGCGCAACACAATGCCCAGTTTTACGTGCGTCCGGAGGACAACAAAGTACTGTTTTTTCCCCACGATATGGACTTTTACCCCGGATCCCCCACGTCCGCGGTGGTAGGCGGTGGGGATATCAACAAACTGTTGTGGTCCCAATCCAACAAACCAACCTACTATGGGCATTTGTACGACATCATTCAGTCCGCGTACAACGACTCGTACATGGCCTATTGGCGTGATCATTTTGGAAAACTGTTGCCGGGGCAGAATTTTTCCGCCCACCATCAGTTTCTAGTCGCCCGTTCGAACCATGTGCTCAACGGTGCTTCGGATTCGATTCTAAAAACGTATCCCAAGGTGGAATTCGCTGTCACCACGAATGGGGGAGCAGATCTGGTGGTATTCGCAGACTGGGTCACCGTGGAAGGGTCGGGGTGGATCGACGTAAGAGAAGTAACACTGGTTGGGAGTAATGTGCCCCTTTTACTAAATTGGTGGAACAACACCGCCTGGCAAACCGACGTGGTGTTGAGCTGCGGCCTAAATAACCTGGTGTTTGAAGCCCGAAATCACAAAGGTGTGATCGTGGGCCAGGACACATTCAATGTGATCCGCCAAGGAACAGGTTGTCCCTAAATGATAACGATGCGTAATCCAGTATACTGTCGATTGCAGGAAAGGATAATTGAATGATCATTGCCGATTGCCACTGCGGCGCAGTCCGCCTAGAAGCCGATGTTCCCCCCACGATGGTGACCGAGTGTAACTGCTCGATTTGCCGCCGTTATGGAGCAAGGTGGGCCTATTATACCCGCGCACAGGCACGGGTTGTCACACCGCCCGAAGCCAGTTCATTTTATATTTGGGGGGACCGTTGTATTGAGTTCCATCGATGTAATGTGTGTGGCTGCATCACCCATTATGAAGGCGCCCAGGACAAGAGTGAGACCAGCCGATTGGCGATCAACGCGCGGATGATGGACCCCAAAGACATCGCCGGAGTGAGCGTTCGTAAATTCGATGGCGCCGACAGTTGGACCACCATCGAAATCATCCCCCCACCGGACCCATTGTAGTAGCATCAATCCCAGTTGTGTGGTGTTTCTTTGGGGAGAATTGCCGAACCAGCCGGATTCGAGCCGACTAGTGGTCCGAAGTGCCCGGCATACGCCGCGGTGCCCTTTTTGGACCCACGCCCACAACCCGATGGAGGTTGCAGGTGGAGAGTTATTGGCACGCATCTATTTGATCTTTGCAGGCGTTTGCGTGGCAGTCGAGGCATTTTTGGGCGTCGCCGCCCGGGGAGCAGTCCGGGCATTGGATCAGGGCGCATAGGTTGGTGGCGTACAATTTTGCGGCTTGGGTCTGGGCCATGGCGGTTACGCAATCGCACGTGCACGAGTATCCGTCCAATAAACAGGCAGCTTGGCAGGCCGCGGCTTGCCCGCAGGTTCCAGTTCCGAACTGGAAGTCGCCGCAAGTCTGCCAAAACGAACACGCTGCCGCCAGGGTGCAGTCGGTTGGTGCCGGGCGGACGCAGGTGATGTAATTCTCCGCCAACAAACATTCGTCGTGGCAAGTCACCAACTCTTGGTCCGAACAGGTGCGCAGGGCGTTACATGCCTGTAGACACACTTGGTCATCCGACTTTTCTCCCCCGGTCGGTTGCGACGTGTTCAGCAAAACGCTGATTTCGCCGGTGTAGCTGTTCGAAACGACAACGTCTATCTTTCCGTCTCCGTTGAGGTCGCCGGCCGTCAACTTCCTGGCGCTGTCGAATTCGCCCCAAAACGAGTCGGGGGCGCGTACCGTGCCGTCCCCGTTGCCGCGCAGAACCGTGATTTCTCCTGGGCCGGCCGCGTACACGTTGAGCACTACTACATCGGTATTGCCGTCTCCGTCCATATCGCCGATTTCCAGCCCGCTTGGGCTTCCAATATTGTTGCGCATATTTGGAATGATCCGGCTGAAAGTATACGTGCCGTCCTGATTGTTCCGCCCGGTTTGGACTCCTCCCGTTCCAATGGCCATATCCGGAGCACCATCCCCATCCAGGTCACCCACCGCCAATGTTTCTACCACAGTCGCTAGATTCGTCGTCGTTGGGCCAGGCGTCAACGTTCCGTCCCCATTGCCGTTCGCTACCAGGAGCGACCCGACGAGGTTGAATCCACCGGCCACCACGGCATCCGTGTTTCCGTCCTGGTTCATGTCGACCATCCGAATCGCGTACGGCTCTTTGATGGTCCCCATCATAGCCGGCGCCGCCGCCCCGCCGACCCAGATCCCCAACTGATCCGGTACGATTCCCACCACCAAGTCGGCACCCGCCTGAGTATCCAACGGTCCCGCTGCCATGGCCCCAGTCACCAGCCCTGCCGCGGACGAAAACGGCGAACCCAACACGCCGGTACCGTCGTTGAGAAAAACCACCACATCGGCATTGTTTTGCGCTTGATACTGCGCAATGGCGACATCGACACTGCCCGAGCCGTCAAAATCTGCGGCGACCACGCCGAGCGGTTTCCCCAACGTGTCGTAAACCACCGGTGGGTTGAACGAACCGTCCCCTTTGCCAAAAAGGACCGCCAGTCCCACACCGAGTCCCTGCTCGCAGGCTACCGCAATATCCGGGGTACTGTCGCCGTTCAAATCGGCAATGGCCATCTGCCCCGGGACATCGCACGCCGCGTAACGAGCTTCCGACGCAAATTGCAGAAGCGGCACCTTTCCCGGCACCATATTTCTGCCTCCCGCGGTGTCGCCTCCCAAAGGATCGCCGCCGCCGATGGTATCGGTCGTCCCACCCCCGTTTGGGGACGAACCGTTCGTGTCGGACCGCGAATCTCCACAAGCGAAAGCCGACAGCGTAAATAGGATGGCGCACATGGGCCAAACGGAATTCCAATTTGCTGAATTTGTCATTTATAAACTCTCCTCGCGGTTACCGGCAGTCAGGTTGGTTTTTTTGGCATGTCTCTTCATAACGTTATTCCATTAGGATTGTGGCAATTGGAAGATTTCGTCTTTTGGCCAATTGGGCAGCGGGCAAACGAGCCCTTCAACTCGCATTTCCGGGATAACAAAGTCAAGTCAAAAGAGAACCACTGAGAGGGTCAGCGGAAATAAGGAAATGACCCTGGTCGAGCTATTTTAGCGCTGAATTGGCCGGGACCGGACTGAGGAATATCGGGAATATTCCGCAAGGACGGGACTGGACAAGGCAGCCTAAATTAGCCGAACAGGGTTCA
>JABWCM010000261.1 GCA_013360285.1 Myxococcales bacterium | reverse complement strand
GAGTTTGTGAAAAAATATGGGGACGGACTTGGACGCGAGGATTTTGGCCACGATGCCCGGAAAAAAACCGAGTCATATCGGGAATATGGCGCAGGTTTTTTTCGGAGCAGCGGAGACAAAAGCATCCGTCCAAGTTCGTTCAGCTATTTTTTCACAAACTCTCTGTGTTTATGGGACAACATCTTGCACAACCACCACATCGGTTCCACCACGACCAAACGTTTCGGGCATATACATTTCTTCCGCCCGTGTTGGAGGAGTCACAAATCGGCCCGGAGTCGTCGCCCGAGCAACATAATCGTAGGTATATACCCCCTCCCACAACATCGGAGTAAACGCTTCCACACGTTCATCCCGCATATTCTGATGTTCGTACCAGGGCCGCCACCACCACCAATACGGTTCGTTTTTCTGGGCGTCTTTGTCCTGAGGAATGTTTCCCGTCACCGCAAGCGCCGGATTCATCGGCTCCAGCCCCGCCGGCAACGGATCAACCAACGCGACGTGATAACGCCGGGCTTCGGCGACCATCGCCAACTTCACCCGCACACGGCTTCCTGCCTTGATGACCCAGACACCGTCTGGATTGCGGGTTACATCATCTTTGTTGTCGACCCCTTCATAAGTTCGTTGTATCGCAAACCCACGATCCATTGGATCCAAAGACAAACTCTTCGGCGCATAACGTAACCCCAATCGGTAATATAAGCGACCGGGACCGTCTTTGGCCACGACCAGATTCCGGCTTTCCGGTTTATCAGCCAACCACGACATCGGGATATTCACGTCGTGACTCTCGGTTGTCCGCCCTTCAAACCGATGTTCCCCCGCGAATTGATCGCCAAGCCAGGCCCGGGCCACAAAATCGGGGGTTTCTTTTTCAAACACCGCAAAATATCGATCCAAGGCCAATAGGACAAAGGCGTTTTCTTGCGTATTACCCCACCGTCCTTTTTTCCGATGGGCCAACAACCCCCGAACTACTTTGGGGATCACGTCCGATTTTGGCGTATCTTCGATCATTGCTTCAAGCAACACCGCATCCGTCCGCCGGTCGGAATGTAACAACAAATACGCTCCATCGGAATAAGACGACGTAAAATGAGCAGCTCCGGCCGTTTCCTCAACACGGTTCTGAACATGTTTCCGAATCGTAGCCAACTCCTTTTCACAATCCGCATCACCGGTCATGGTAAACCAAAGCCATCCGGTTGCCTCAAGCGGCAGTTTGGCTACGCCTGCCCCATTCAACAGCTTTTTGGCCTTCTTGGTATCGACATCACCGTGGCGTTTTCGCACATACAACGCATAAGACGAAATCGACCACCGGACTTCGTCGGAATACCAATGGGTATAATAATTTTCTATATTCTTTAGGTAACTTAGCCCGTTGGAAACAACGTGGTCCGGCACATCAAACCCTTTTTGTTTTGCCCTGGCCAGCGCATGCATCACATGGACAGTAAGATAAGGCCAGGCTTCATCCGAACGACGCCAGAACCCGAATCCCCCCGAGTACCCCTGCAGTTTGCTCAGCATCTCGATATCCGCGGTCATTCGGTTTACCAATTCTTCTTTTGGCGGCAACCCCTCGGCATCGAATGCGTCCAGCACATCCCGCAACGCCGCAATCGCCAGAATACGCGAACTGATTTGCTCCGAACACTCAAACGGATACGCCACGAGATACAATACCGCATCCGTCAACGCCTGGACCGCCGTCGACGACGTGGTGATCGTCAACCCACCAAACTGCGGCCATACATTTCCCGGAGGCGCCACCGGCTGAGAAATCGCCCCCTTGTCGATTTCACCGTAGGTCGCAAACGCTTCGGTCGTCGCCGGCGTCCACACCGGCAAGGACACTTCGGCCGCATCCGCCCAACTGCCCGCCGCAGCAGCGATCTGCACCCGCGCCGTACCCGCCTGTTCCGCCGCCGCCGGGAACCGGACTTCCACCCGGTCGTTTGCAGCAACGGTCACTTTACGCCCGGCGCCATCCGTCAACTTTAAGTTACCAACTCGAAGCGCTACCGAAACGTCCATCGGAGCGTCCGTCTGGTTTTGCAGCACGACCGGAAACTCCAACACATCCCCAAAGTTGAGAAATCGTGGCGCCGACGGACGCACCATCAACGGAAGCCGAGCGACAATCGCCGCCTCGCCTTTCCCAAAATGAATTGCCCCTGCTGTGGCCACCGCCATGACGCGATACCGGGTGAGGTTGTCGGGCATCGTCACGTTCACCACGGCACGTCCGTCAGCATCCGTCACGTTGTCCGCAGAAAAAACCGCCAATGGATCAAACGACGTCCGCACCCGGATCGGAGTCGACGCCACAGCCCCCCCGCCACCATCGGCTTTTTTTTCGGCAAGCATCATCGGCGCCGGTGCCGCGACCGCTTCTTCAGCCATTCTGGCCCCAGGTGCTCCACCCATCGCCGATTTGAACAACGCCCCCGATTTGTCTTTTCCCTCTTGGGGAGTCGGCTGCGCCTGATCCAGCGCCGCCAACAATACGTTTTTGCGGCTATGATAGTCGGACACTCCGGATGACCGCGTCGGATAAAACGCCGAAACAGGGTCAGGCAACACGTAGCCCGTCAACGACAACACCGCCTCGTCCACCACGATCACCAACACTTCCCCGCCAGACACCGGTTTACCGGAGGCGTCCTTGACCGATACCGTCACCTGGGTTTTCCCCCCGGGCTCCAACGCCTTGTCTTTCGGCACCACATCCAGTGTCAACGTACGCGATGTCGGTGGGACCGCCAAATCCAACGACCCCGAAGCAAACGCCGGGCGCGGCGGCGCACCCTTTATCACCGACCCATTGTCCGCGGTCCGAGCAGCCTGCCCAACCAGATCCACCTGCACGATGAGATTGGGGATGTGGTCTTGGACAATCTTGATCTTCAACGTCGTGGTGGCCCCGTCCATCTTCAACTTTTCGTGACTCCACACCCCATCACGACGCACCGAAAAGATCCCTTCCGCCGGCGAAAACGGCGCCTGCACCAAAATTTCCGCCGTGTCACCCGGCTGATACTCTTTTTTGTCCGGAACCAACGTCACCCGTTCAAGTTCCACCTTTTTGGCCGACGGTTGTTTTCCACCCGCCACCCAGACCATCCGGGTCGATTCGTTGGCGCGTCCTTTTGTATCTTTCACCCGCGCTTTGATCCGAAACTGGCCCCCGTCTTCGGGCTTAAATACACATTGAATCACGTCGGCTCCCGACGTTTTTTTGCAATGTTGGACACCGGATTCCACCGTTTTCCACACGCCACCTTTCCATTTCCATTCCAAGCGTACAAACTGCATGTCCACGTCGATTCCAGCGACCGCCGCGCCATCGTGATCCACCACGATGGCATCGACTTCCACCGGTTGACCGGCCTCAAAAAACGCCCGTTTGGGCCGCAGACCAACATAATTTGCCGACGGATGCACCAAAAGCGATGCACCCGCAGACCACGCCTGCCGATTGACATCCATGACCTGGGCTTCCGCCTCTACGGAAAGGGGACGCGGAGGTTCGACGGCATCAAAATCAAGCCGAATCGTATGTTCGCCTGCCGCATCGGTTTTGCCGTCAAACGTCAACGACAACGTTCCGTCTTCGTCATTTCCATCCCGTTCCCACCACGGAACCCAGGTTCCAAACGAAAATTCGTCCCGATTTGGCGGAGAAAACACCGTCGGGCGCGACGTCACATTCCAATGTACGTCGGCATTGGGCAACCCACCGCCGGCAAAATATTTCGCGGTAGTCGTCACCAACCCAAATCCACCGATTTCGAACGGCCCACCGCTGTGGGAAGCGGCTACTTCGTATTCCGGGCGCCGAAATTCCTGCACTTCAAAGGAATGGCTCACCGATCCCCCGACCGCACCGTTGGCGGTGATTTCCACGTTGGCAGCCCCGAGATTCATGTTGTCCGGCAACGTTAACTTAAACTGGAAACCACCGAATGTGTTGACCTGTGCTTCACCGACTCCGATCTCGTTCCATTGTGAATCCCGTAACCGATAGGTAACCGCCGTCGCTCCACTTGCCCCCAACATCCCGGCTTTAGAGGCATCACGGGTTCGTATCCATCCTTTGATATGGACTTCTTCTTTGGGTCGATACATTTTTCGGTCGTCGACTACATAAAACAACAACTGGGAATACCTTGACTGCTTCACCCAGGTCCCACCATCCCCCCACATCCATTCCTGTTGTCTCAGTATCGCCTGATCGTCACCCAGGGTGGCTATCAGTACACCGTTGCCGGTAGCCGAGTCGGGCAACGACATCACCGCCAACCCGGACGCATCGGTTTTTCCTTGCGCCGAACCGTCGATAAGCCGCAACGAAACACCGTCAAGCGGCGCCCCATCGGACAGCCGCGTTGCCCAGACGATCATTTGATCCCCATCCACAAACGCGGTTAATCCAATCGCCGTGCTCTGGACCCATACCCGCACCGGCTCTTCCCGCTGCCCCAAGCCGAATATCCCTCCAAGACCCCTTGGCGGACTGATTTCAGCGACGACCATTCCTCGACCATTACGCAAAGCAGCAGACAAATCGAGTTTGGATTCTACATGGTTATCCGGATCCGACGGGATCGACACTGAAAACGAAGCACTCTTTTTGCCCGGCATCTTCGGCCGCCCGGTGTCCCGCCACGATTCCTGCAGAAACTTAAGATAAGCCGGCAAATCATCGGGCTGGACCGTATACAGCACAATATTTAACTTACCATGGTTCACAGTAAAGATAGGCAGTTCAGGTTTACCAAACGGATCCAAAATCGCATACCCTTCTCCGCCTACGTACAAACTCGGTGGTGCACTCCCGACTTTCACGGAGGTGCTCACATCTTTGGCCAGCTTCTGGCCGAATTGGTCCAAAATTCCAGCCCGCAACGTAATCTTATACTGGGTGCGTCCTTTTGAACGCCCGGAAATCACGATCGAAGACCCCATGACTTCGATTTGTTTGCCGTCCAACAGCGGTTCAACGCTAATCAACGACTCGTCAAACGCCGCCGCATCAAGCGGGTTATTCATTTCAAGATACCATGGGGCCATTGGCGCACAGTCATCACCCCAGCCACATCGGGTCTCAACAAGCCGCAAGGGCGAATAAGTCGAAAACCGTGTGTTGTATCCTTCCGTGGTTTTGCGTGGACCTTCGGCGGACGGTAGTTGCGGCCCGATGTCCACCGAAATGGTCGAATCCGGCGAAAACGGCGAAACGGCCCGAAAACACACAACCCGCCCTTCTTCGTTGTCTTTCATCATCGGCGCCGCCGTTTGATCCGCCTGAATCTCGGCGTCCGTCGCCAACCGAATCGGCACGGTTTTTCCCCCATCGGTCACACGAATAACCGCCAACACCGCGTTTTTGTCCACCCGTTGATCAAATCGTACCACCATGACCGGTTCAAGCGGATGCGGCCCATCGGTCGGATGAAAAAACTCCACGGTTGGCGGCGGTGTCCGAAATGTCCACGATTTGTCCGCAGCCAGGGTCGCACCCGCGGCAGAACGGGTCCCCTTCGGAATCGTCACCACGTATTCCGTAGCCATTGGAAACCGTCGTTGTGGCTCAAACAACACGGTTTTGGTGCCCAACCACCGCCATTCTCCGGGAGGGGTTGGCACGAGCGTCACGGGAATCGGCAACTTTTTTAGTTCTTCAAACGTGGTCAATGGCACCATCGGCTGCGAAAACGTGACCGTCAGGTGGGGAGACATCGGCACATCCCCTTCCGGCGCAAATCGGAGAACCTCCAGCGGACCCAAATCGACCGCCGGAGCCGCATCCGGACTCGGCGGCGGCGGAAACGGTGTAGTCACGGTCGTTCCGGGTTTCGGCGGGGGCATTGTTTGCGCCCGCAACTGAAATTCCTGCTTGTCGTCGGCCGCCGTAACAACCTCCGGCAACCGGGTCAACAACGACACAATTTCAGCGTCGCCCAACGGCTGCGCCTTCGCGACAGATGGGCGGGCGGGCGCTTCCGCCTGGGCTTCCGCCTGACCGATTCGGATATGAACTCCCGGTTTCGTTTCGTTTTCTCGATCCCCTTCGGCAACGGTCACGCCATGTTCGATATGCATTGAAGTCTCCACATGTTCCGCAGGCTCCGGCGGCGGTTGTTCCGCAGACTCGGAAACGTCCACAGAATGCTGACAGGCGCCGAAGATCAACAAAAACATGACAACCGACAACATCGGCTGTTTTCTTAGATGTAGGGCTTTATTCATCCGTTTTTCCAATTTCGGCGGCTCAATGGTCAACAAGACCCCAGCCATGCTACTGTTGTGTTCTGTTCTTGAGTGATTTGCCATGGTAGCTCGTGAAGAGAGGTTTTCGCCGTGCCTGAGCGCCGACTTGGCGCGAGTATAGTCCAGCCGTATTTGGACTCCAACCGCCGCCGCGGAGAAAACGGTTGACGCCATCATGAAACCCGGAGATCTTTGTTGTCGGAGGTGTGTATATGGGGAGAAAAATGTTCCGAAGAATGGCAAATCGACACCGACGGTGGGAGCTCACCTTGGTGCTTCTGTCCGGCGCTGTTGTAATCAGTCCTTCGGTGACAGCACAACCCATTTCCGTGTCAGCCACGGCAAACATCGACGACACACTGCATGCTTGGATGTCCGCATACGAGTACGTACCGTCTGAGGCAGAAGTACGTGCTTTGGGAAGCGTCGCTGAGGTGTCCGAAAGGTTGGCAACGGTGATTGTGAACCCCGACGCCGACCTGGTATTCCGGTCGCGGGCCATTTCATTGTCGGCGGCGGTCGGCGGTGAGTCGATCCATCGAGCGTTGCGGCAGGTACTGGTCGATTCAAAGACCGCCCCCCTGTTGAAACGTAAACTCGCGTTGGTGGTTTCGGATGTACACCTACCCGAAGCGTTGCCCGTACTCGAACAACTGGCCGCAGATGCCGATCCGACCGTACGAGAATCCGCGATGACCGGGTTGGGTAGGTTAGGAACCATGGAGGCATTCCATGTTATCGAAAAACGCCGTATCCAGGAAACCAAGTCGTTCGTCAAAGAGGCCGCGGACAGAGCCATGCTGGAAATCCGCTCACGGCACCAGCGGTGACACAACTCAAACGACAAGACGCTCACTCAACCCGCGAAATGGTGGAAGAAATCAAGTGAAGACGACAACCAACCCTGTTAAGTTAGTCATGTTGGGTTTTGGACTTCTCGTAAGCACCCTGTTTGTGTTGGCGTGCACCAAAACCGAAACCACCCACACCCCGGTTGCCGTAAACCAAGAAGCCGGGGAGCCAAAGCAGGTCGTGTTTGAAGTCAAAGGGATGACGTGCGGAGGCTGCGAGCAGGCGATCACCGAGCGACTGTCCAGCCTAGACGGCGTCGTTTCCGTGAAAGCCGACCGGCACAAAGAACGAACCTGGGTGACCTATCACGACCCAACCATACAACCGGCGCAATTGGAAAAAGAAATCACCGAATTGGGATATAACGCCCACCAAATCACTGAACCGGGGCTCACGCCAACACATTCGGAGCCAAAGTGATGTTACAACCACAAGGCGAGGCGGCACAATATTTCCGGCAACTGCAACACGACATTTGCGCGGCGTTGGAAGAACTCGACCAAACAGGCAAATTTATTGAGGACCCTTGGACCCGCGACGGTGGGGGCGGAGGAATGACCCGGGTTTTGTCGGGCGGCAACGTATTCGAAAAAGCCGGCGTCAACTGGTCACAGGTGATGGGGACTTTAGATAAATCCTTCGCGGCATTTTTACCGGGTATGGGCCAACAGTTTATGGCAACCGGGATCTCTTTGGTGTTGCACCCCAAAAACCCACATGTTCCCACCGTTCACGCCAACTTTCGTAAAGTGGAAAAAGGGGACGCCCAGTGGTTCGGCGGCGGAGCCGATCTAACGCCTTATTACCCCGATATCGAAGACGTTCGCCATTTTCACCGCGTGCTCCAGTCCGCCTGCAACCGGCACCACCCAAAGTGGTATTCCACGTTCAAACAATGGTGCGACGACTATTTTTACCTTCCCCATCGACACGAAACCCGCGGTGTGGGGGGAATCTTTTATGATTACCTGGGCATAGCGGCCGATCAACTGTCGGGTCCCACCAAAGATCACAGTCCCCATGCACTCACCGAAGCCGTTGCGGAAACCACCGCCTTTGGTTTTGTAAAAGACATAAGCCAGGCGTTTCTGGATGCGTATATCCCCATTGTGACAAAAAGGATGTCTGAGCCTTATTCCGACTCCCAACGGCAGTTTCAATTGTGGAGACGGGGGCGTTATGTCGAGTTTAACCTGTTGTATGATCGCGGAACTCAATTTGGGTTGCGGACCAACGGCAGAACGGAGTCGATCCTCATGTCGTTACCCCCGCTCGTACGGTGGGACTACAATTACCACCCCGAACCCAACACCGCAGAAGCCGCGGCCATGGCATACTTAAAACCCCACGACTGGCTGGGGGGCCAATCCCCCGAACGAGGTGACCCATGAACATGACACCGGGAACCCATCCCACTTTGGAACCCAAACGCCGGCACTCCATCGCTGTATTCATGATGTTGTTTCTTCTGGGTGCACCCACACCGGCGACGGCAATCTGTCTTTCCCCCCCGGGTGACGTGACCGCAAGTGGTGTGACCAACGTCACCGACGTTCAATGTATGATTCTGGGCGCTCTGGCGGAGTTGTCCCAGGCCCCCTACCCTGTTTGCGCTGCGGTTCAAATACTCGACACCTTTGACCAAGACTGCAATTTGTCCATCAATGTCGCCGACATCTTGATCGTCATCGCCCTGTCGTTACAACAACCCCTCGGAACCCTGGACGGCGACCAAGATGGATGTGTCGACGCCTGCCTTGAACCAGAAATCCCCACCGATCCCCTCGCCGCTCTTTCCGACGAGTTCGACGACGCCTCATCGGTCGATTCCTGGACTTTTCGCCACGTCTTCGAAGCCGATCCCCCGTTGCACACCACCTTTGACATCGATACCACCCTGCCCGGGTCGATGGTGATCGATCCCAACAATTACGATGACCCCCGCTTCGCCGACACGGCAACCGGCCCCGGGTGGTTTCAGGACCGCCACGGCCCCTACGCCTACAAAACGGTCACGGGAGACTTCGCGGTCGAGGTGTCGGTACACATCGGAACGGTCCAAAACCCCGACCAATTGCCGCTCGGCCACTTCAACTCCGCCGGTGTAGTCCTTCGTGATCCCTCAAGCTACAATCCCCAAACCCCTAACGCCGTCGGTTTCGAAAGTTGGATCATGTATAATGTTGGATACCAAGCGGGGTTTGTCGGCGCCGAGACCAAAACCACCTTTGCCGCGTCGTTTTACGGCGGCGGAGAATCCCGCAGCACACTGTTTTTAACCCCCATCGCCGCCCCGACAGCGCGCCTTGTGGCCTGCCGAATCGGAAGTCATTTCCACTTTTTCCGCAGCATGAACAACGGACAAACCTGGACCCAGGAAACCCATTCTCCCGCCAATGTTTGGTACAACGGCGCCGGCCTTCCGGGAAACAACCTGGAGATTGGTTTCGAACGCCCCGATCTGCCGGCAACCCTGCAGGT